>JAGXGX010000204.1 GCA_024636515.1 Roseovarius sp. | reverse complement strand
GTATTCGCCACGCCAAAGACCGATCCGACGAGGCCCAATATCGTGCGCACCGACGTGACTGACGATTCGGTAGCCAGCACGGTATCCTCTGGCTGCACCAGAAATTTGCGCGCGGCAAAAAGGCCATCGGCGGTGGTCATGTCGAAGGCAAAGATCACCTGCGCCTTGGACGGGCCCGTGCCATCGACGCGCAATGCGGTCTGGCCGTAGTCGCGCAGGACCAGCACCCCCTTGGGGTTGGCGCGGTTTTTGGACAGGCCCCCAATCAGCGACATTGCCTCCAGCGCGGTGATTTCTTCCTGCTCGAAATGAATCAATTCCTCGCTTCCGGTGGCGCCAAAGGCAGTGAAATAGCGCTGATCCTCTAGCACGATGATATTGTCGCCGCCGCGCAGAGTGATGTTGTATGACGCATCTTCGAACAGACGCTTGGCGCGAATGTTATAGGTGCCGCCGCCGCGCTGTAGCCTGACGATGGGGTTTCGCAAATCGTGTGAGATCCCGCCGCCTTGGGCGATTACGCTGAGGATGTTGTAATTTCGGTCGGGCATCGGAAAGCTGCCCGGCTTGGCCACGCCCGACACCAGATCGACGGCATTATTCGGGCCAGGCGTCATCTCTAGCTGGACCTGCGCCGATGGAACGATGGCGCTGATGCGGTTCTGAATTTCGCGGCGGGCCTGTGCGGGCGTCTGCCCGTTAATGACCACCTCATCCAGATAGGGTACGAAAATTGTGCCGGAGGGCGACACCGTCAGCCCCGGCATCTGGGCGGATTTCACGTCGCGCTGAGTTAGCAGAGAATTTTCCTGATTGTCCCAGATCGACAGATTCACTTTGTCGCCACTGCGGATCACCGCACTTTGCGGCCCGCGCGTGCCTGTGGGCCAGCGGTAGCTGCTGTTGGTTCCGGTTCCGGGCCAATGAGCGACGGCGGCGGCATTCGCGCGTCCGACGCGCACCACCTGAAAGGCCGAGGTGTCGGAGCGTTCTTCTTTGACGATCTCGGATGTCAGGGCGGCGCCGCGCGGCAGGCTGCACGCAGCCAGCGCCGTGACGGCCACTGCGATGGCGGCCCACTTAGCCACGCCACCGATGTACTTAACCTTTCGGTTCACGCTGCTGCCCCCTGCGTTAGTGCATGCCGTCGCCCCGGGGGGCGGATGCTGAGTTCCTACATGCCGCGCGGGATGCGAGACAACCCAAAAGAGAGTGTTCCGTTCAGAAGTCGCCTCAATGCGACAGCAAGGAACAACCTGTTGTGGTCAATGAATGGCTCTGAAGCGCGGGGAGGGCGGATCGCCGCCCACGCATATTGTTAAAATCGCCCTGCGGATCGCGCCTCCGGTTTTGCCATGGTCCGCCCCGCAGTGGCGCGTTAGCATAAACGCTAGCAGCGTGAGGATACGGGGACAGGTGCGATGAGCGAAAACTGGATTGTTGTGGGAGGCGGCGCTTGGGGAACAGCGCTGGCGTGCGCCGCCATGCGGGCTGGCCTGCGCACGGCGCTGCTATGCCGTGATGCTGCGACTGCGAGCGCGCTCAGCACTGAAGGGCGCAATCCACGGTATCTGCCGGATATCGACCTGCCTGAGCGGATCACAGCCACGACCGACCCCGAAGTCTTGCGAGATGCGGCGACAATCATCCTCGCCATTCCGGCGCAGGCGTTGCGCGGCGCGCTGCCTGACCTTGTGCCGCACATTTCCAAAGACGCCGTACTGATAAACACGGCCAAGGGTATCGAGGTCGCGACTGGCCTGCTGCCCTGCCAGATCCTGACAGAGATGTGCCCGGGTCGCCCGCAGGCCATCCTGTCAGGCCCCAGCTTTGCCGTCGATGTCGCGATGGGTAAGCCGACTGCCGTCACACTGGCCGCTGGCGATGATGCGCTGGCGATGTCGCTTTGCCGCGCGCTTAGCTCGGACACGTTTCGCGTCTATGCCAGCAGCGATGTGGCGGGGGTGGAAACGGGCGGTGCGCTCAAGAATGTCTACGCCATTGCCGCTGGCATCGTTGTCGGCATGGGCTACGGCGAAAGCGCCAAGGCCGCGCTGATCACGCGCGCGTTCGTTGAATTGCGCCGTTTGGGTACGGCGATGGGCGGGCAGGAACAGACCTATATGGGCCTATCAGGTTTCGGAGATCTGATGCTCAGTTGCGCGTCGCCGCAATCGCGCAATTTCGGCTATGGCATGGCATTGGGCCGGGGCGAGGATCTGGCCGGGCGCCCACTAGCCGAAGGCGCAGCGACGGTAAAAATCGCCGGGCGGATCGCCGAGGAGCGCGGCGTCGATGCGCCCATCCTGCAAATGACCCGTCGCCTGCTGGCAGGCGAGGTAACCCCGCATGATGCGATGCAGGCCCTACTGGCCCGGCCCATCAAAGAAGAGTTCTGAGACATGGCGCAAACCATCAGCGCAGACGTTTGAACACCGTCTTGAGCATGATTTCCCAATCATAGCAGAACGACCGATTGCGCTGATAAATCAGGTCGATATGTGCTTTGCGCGGCACGCAGCGCGCGGCATAAACGCGGTCCGTCTGCTCGGCACCATCGCAGCGCGACAGCAGATATTCCTCGTGCTCGTGAAAATAGAGAGTTGCGAGGCCGGTGATGCCGGGCCGCGATTTCAGCACTTCGGCGTATAATCGGGGAAACCGCTCGACATATTGGCGCAGAGGAGGGCGCGGGCCGACGAGGCTGATGTCGCCTTTCAGCACGTTGAGGATCTGTGGCAGCTCGTCCAGGCGCGTTCGCCGCAGCATTTTGCCCGTGCGCGTCAGGCGGTCCGACTTATGCCCGCCCGACACGCCGCTGTCGCCTGCGCTGTCGCCTGCGCTGGCGCGCATGGTGCGAAACTTGATCAGACCGAACGCTTCGGTCGGCGTTCTCATCCGCTCGGCCACATAGAATATGGGCCGGCCGTCACGAACCGCGATCAGGATGGCGACCCAGATCATCACCGGTAACAGGACGGTGCCCAGCACGATGGCCGATATGAAATCGAAAAAGCGTTTGAAGGGGGTCATTGCGTATCCCCAAGCTGCGCCCATTGGTCCAGCATGTGCCGGGCGGTGGCGGCATCTGGGTCAAAGGCGTGCAGAGCTTGTAGTGCGCCGCAGTCCAGCGTGATGTCTTGGACGGCGCCCGACGGCGCAGGGCGCATGGCGTAGGGGGTGCCACGGCTCTCTAGTAGCGTCTGCATGGCGACGGGCGCAGGCGCGCCGATGTTCAACACGTCCGGCAGGGCATCCCCGGCATGCAGCAGCGTCTCCAGCACCCGCGCCAGCGTGGCGGGGCCGATATATGTCCGCAATGGGCCGCGCCCGCCCGAAAAGCGATCCAGTTGTACGGGGTTTTCCGCGCTCGCCGCGGCCGCGTTTAGCATCAGGGCATCCGCGCCCAGCACGTTGCCGATCCTCAGGGCGCAGGTGGGCACGCCGCCCTCTATACTACGCTCCGCCGCCAGCTTGGCCTTGCCGTAGGCACTGGTGGGGGCGGGTGTATCGGTCTCTGAATAGGGGTGATTTGCAGTCGTGCCATAGACCGCCGAGCTGGACGTCAGCAGCATGTGGGCCGCACCCATCTGTGCCGCTGCCGTGTGGCAGGTGCGCGCAATCACCGCATTTTGGTCCATGTCTGCGCCCGGTGCCGGAGTGACGCCGGCAAGCACCAGCAGACGGTCGAACGGGCCATGGGACGCCAGCGCATCGGGGCCCTCCGCCGCGTCCCACGTAATGTCACCGTCTTTTCGCGCTTGATACGTCAGCTCAATACCGCGCGGCGGCGCAACCTGCCAATAGCGGCGCAGCATCCGTCCCACACGGCCCGCCGCGCCGATCACCAAGACCCTCAGATGTTGCGTCACGCGCACCTCGCCAGCGAAATTCGAACGGCTAGTTTAGCGTGTTTAGCGCTGGGTGCCAGAGCCTGCGCCCGCATCAGGGATCAGCAGCGCTGCCCCCAAAACCTTGCGCGTGCCGTCAAAAACGGTGGGTTTCTCGCCACGCCAGCGGGCAAAATGGCGATGACGCGCCTCTCCGCTATCCAGATGCGCCAGCGTCTCGCCGGTCTCGTCTGCGATGCGGCCCAATCGGGTGCGCAAATTATCCTGATACTGCCCGCGATGCTTGGCCTCCATCCGCAAATGAAAGAGGGATGAGCGGATGCGCGGCTTAATCTCCATCGTAGCCACGGCGTCCGGCGCGACGAGCCAGCCGCGCTGGGCCTCAGCGATGAGTGCTCCTGCATCCTTGCCATGCGCCAGCCGTACCATCGCGCGCGCGGCGGGGCTTGTAGCGCGGCGCAGATCGTCCTTGGCAAATCGCCCTCGCGCCAGCGCATCCGCCGCAAAGAAGAGCCGTCCTGCGCGCGCCGTTTGTCCGGCGTAAAACGCCTCGCATCCGGCCTCCATCAGTCGTTCCCACATCAGATCAGCGCGGCTCCAGCCGGACGCTCGCGCCAGTCGCCAATCGGGATCGCTGCGCTTAAATGCCCAGATATGCGGCACGGACCGTCTCGTTATCGTGCAGCTCATGGGCGGGGCCCTCCATTGCGCAATTGCCTGTCTCTAGCACGTAGGCATAGTCGGCCAGCTCCAGAGCCAGTTCAGCATTTTGTTCCACCAGCACGACCGACAGGCCTTGAGCGTTGATCTCTTCGATGATCACGGCGATTTCCTCGACGATGACGGGGGCAAGGCCCATCGACGGCTCGTCCATCAACAGCAGGCGTGGTTTGGACATCAGCGCCCGGCCGATCGCCAACATCTGCTGCTCGCCGCCCGACATTGTCTGCGCGCGCTGGCGCCGACGCTCGCGCAGTCGCTCAAACCGCTTAAAGACATCCTCAAGATCGTTCTCGATCCCGTCTTTGTCGCGGCGCAGGAATGCGCCGGTGCGCAGATTTTCTTCGACTGTCATATTCGGGAAGATGCGCCGCCCCTCAGGCACATGCGCTATGCCGTGAGCGACCACTTTGGATGCGGGTAGCCCGTCGATACGCTTGCCCTCGAATGTGATCTCGCCTTTGGTGATCGGCACCATGCCCGACATTGCGCGCAATGTGGTCGTCTTGCCCGCGCCGTTGCCGCCGATGATGGTCACGATCTTGCCCTCGGGGACTTGGATCGAAATATCGCGGATCGCGTTGATCTTGCCGTAGTTCACGGCGATGCCTGTCATCTCAAGCAACATGGCGCGCACCCCCCAGATAGGCTTCGATAACGGCGGGATGGTTGCGGATTTCCTTGGGGTTGCCCTCGGCCAGAAACTTGCCAAAGCTCATGCAGGTAATGGTATCGCACAGGCCCATGATCGCCTGCATATCATGCTCGACCAACAGGACTGTCGTGCCCGCGTCGCGAAGACGGCGCATCAGGTCCATCATCTGGCGCGTTTCCTCGGGGTTCATGCCAGTGAAAGGCTCGTCCAGCAGCATGATGTCGGGGTGGCTGGCATAGGCGACGGCCATGCCAAGGGCGCGCTGGTGGCCATGGCTCAGATCGCCGGCCCTCTCGGCCGTCAGGTGATCGAGGCCAAAGAACTCCAGCGCCTCGTTCGCGCGGGCCGCAGCGCCCTGCTTGTCCTCGCGATCCCAGCCGACGATCGCGGCAAAGATGTTGGGGCGGAACGGCATATGCGTGCCGATAAGGGCGTTCTCCATGACGGTCAGTTCGGCAAACAGGGTCGAGTGCTGGAAGGTACGCACGACACCGCGCCGCGCGACCTCGTGCATTTTCAACCCCGATATATCCTCGCCGCGCAGCATCACCTTGCCGCTTGTCGGCTTGTAGAACCCCGAGATCATGTTGAACGTGGTTGTTTTGCCCGCGCCGTTGGGGCCGATCAATCCGTGGATCGTGCCGTGTTCGACAGTGAAATTCAGCGCGTCGACAGCCACCAGACCGCCAAAGCGCATGGTCAGGTTCTCGACCTTCAGAAACTCGCTCATGGCTTGGCCCTCCGCTTGGTGAATTTCTGCACGATGCTTTCCAGCCCATTTGGCAGGAAGAGGATCGAGGCGATAAGTATGCAACCGTAGATCAGTGGCCGGGCCTGCTCGAACCCCATCTCGCGCAGGATGACCTCGTTCAGGATGGTCAGGGCGACGCAGCCCAAGATCGGGCCATAGAAGGTGCCAGTGCCGCCGACGATGGCCCATGTCAGCACGAATACCATGTAATCCAGATCAAAGCTGTTTGGATTGATCGTGCCGATATAATGCGCCAGCAGCGCGCCGCCGATGCCGGCAAATCCGCTGGCCACCGCGAAGGCCAGCGTGCGGTAGGCGCGCAGGTTCACGCCCGACGCCTCAGCCAGCTTGTCCTGCCAGTGGACAGCATGGAACGTCAGGCCCACCGGGCTACGCTCGATCCGCCAGAGGATCCACATGCAGACGGCGACGACGAGGCCAGCGAAATAGAAATAACTAACCGGCTCAAAGAAATCGAAATCGTAGATCCCGATAGAGAAATCCGGCATCGGGTCGATCCCCTTGATGCCTTTGGCACCGCCGAAAGGATCGCGAAAATGCTTCCACAGCAGCCGGATAATCTCGCCCGCGGCAAAGCTGCCAATGAGGAAATAGAACCCCTTCATGCGAAAAAGTGGAAAGCTGAGGATGACAGCGATCAGCGCCGAGACCAACCCGCCCAGCAGCATGGAGACGGGGACATAAATCCCCAGCTCTTTAGTGAAAAGCGCGCTGGCATACGCGCCGACGCCCATGATGACGACATGCGCCAGCGACCATTCGCCAGTCAGCGTCAGCAGTCTGTAGGAGGTCACCAGCAAGATGTTGATCGTCAGAAATACCAGAATTTCCTGCTGCGAAAAGCTGAGACCGTGAGGCAGGGCAAGCAGGGCGATGGCGGCAAGGGGCCAGATCAGGAATTTAAGCACGGTCCGCACTCCCGAATAGGCCGGTCGGCTTGACGATAAGCACGATCAGCATCAGCGACAGGCCGGTGATGTCGGCAATGACACCGCCGTAGAAGGTGGTCACAAAGGTATGCACGAACGCATAGACGACGGATGCGATGATCGCCCCCTCCAGCGATCCGACGCCGCCGACGATGATCACGATGAACGCGGTCACGATCACTGAGTGGCCCATATGGGGATTGACCGATACCAGCGGTGCGGTCAGCGCACCGGCGATGCCCGCCAGCCCGGCGCCGATGAACATGGCAATGCGCGCCGTGTGCGCGATGGAAATGCCCTGTAGCTCGGCCGCCTGCGGATCTTGGGCCGAGGCGCGCAGTGCCCAGCCAAACCGCGTGCGTTTCAAGAAATACCACAGCGCCGACAGCAGCAATATAGCGGCGACGATCACATAGACGCGCGCCAGCGGGATGCTGATGCTGTCAGTGAACCAGATCACATGCTGCGTCACCGGCGGAATAAACTCCATCCGCACGCCGAACCCCATTGAGGCCAGCGCCTGAAGGATCATCAGGAAACCGATAGAGGCCACAAGCCCGCCCAGCGGGTTGTCGCGTAGCGGCCTGAACAGCGCCCGCTCCATCAGCAGCCCAAGGCAGCCGACGAATAGAAGTCCGACCACCACGGCAAAGAAAAAGGGCATATGCATGTCCGCGTAGACGGCGACGACTACGTAGGAGCCGGCCATGAACAGCTCGCCATGGGCGAAGTTGATGACACCCATCACGCCAAAGATCAGAACGAGGCCAACCGCGACGAGCGAGATATAGCTTGCGGCATAGACGGCATTCAGGCCTGTCTGGGCCAGAAGATCCAGCATGGAATTATACTCTCAAAAGGGGGCAGGGCGCGGCGCTAGATTACAAACCTCGCGCCGCGAATTAAGACGATCAGCCGCGCTGATCGTACATCTGATCGTAGGCCTGCATGTGCTTGATCAGCAGGTCGCCGTGCTGGTCATACCAGTCAGGGATCGACTTGAAGCCCTTGATGACGGCCTTGCCATCCTCAATCACGACGACGGGCCAGTCACCGACCAGCGCGTTGTCGATGCCGAACAGTTCAGTCCCCCACCACTTGGCGTCGCCAAAGGCGTGCTTGCCGGTACCGCCCTCTTTCATCGCGGTGATGACGGCGTCGGGATCGGCGCTACCTGCCTTCTCGGCGGCGGCCTTCCACAGGTCCATGATCGACGCATATTCCCAGCTGACTGCGCCCCATTCGCCGGGGTGACGTTCGGCATATGCGTCGTAGAAGCCCTTGGCATCCTCGAAGTTGATTTTGTCGCCCGCCATTGCCGGGTCGTCGAAGTCGGGGAACTGAAAGATGAAGCCTTCCATGAATTCTTTGGACGTCTTGGCGATCATCTGGTCATAGAAGTCTGCGGTCGCGCTAATCAGCTTGCCCTCGTAGCCCTGCTGGAACAGCTGCTCGCAGATAGGGTGTACGTAGTCCGAATAGCAGGTGTCGAGGCAGATGATATCGGGATTGCTAGACATCAAGCCCGTCACGATGGGCGCGAAATCGGTGGTGGCGGGGTCGAACAGCAGCGGCTCCTCTAGCACTTCGATGCCGCGCGCCTCGAATGCTGCCAGATAGGTGGCGACCGACGGCAAGCCCAACGCGTCATCCTGAGCGCAGATCACAGCCGTCTTTGCGTCAGGATATGTGTCGGCCAGATAGTCGACGCCGGTGACCAGATAGATTGGGTGCACTTCGGTAGGCGCGATGAGCGTGGTGCTGTCGGGGCTCAGGTCCGAAGGCAGCAGGGTGGAAAACAGCATACCGGTCTTGTCGGCAACAGGCTGCACGCCCGGCCATGTGTCGCCGCCCAGCATCATGATGAACGAGACGCCGTCCTCGCGGATGAGCTTGGTCGCACCGGTGCGCGCCTTGGCGGGATCATATTCGTTGTCGTAGCTGACGAACTCGACCGGATGCTTGCCATCGGACAGCTCGATCCCGCCGGCGGCATTCACCCGCTCGGCCCAGATCTGGCAACCGTCGAGGCCGGGTTTGCCCCATGCAGCGACTGCGCCAGTCAGCGGCGCAAGAAAGCCGATCTTGATCGGCTCGCCCGCGGCCAGTGCGGCGCCGGGCAGGGCCGCGCCGACGGCGGTGATGGCGGTGCTTTTCAGAAAGGTGCGGCGCGATAGTCCCGCGGCCATAATCTTGGAAATCATTCGGTTTCTCCCATGTTGAGGCCGCTAATCTAGCGCGGCGCGTATCTTGGAGACCGGGCAACAAGTTGCGATTCCACATACACCCGCGCGCACCACAAATTATGAGCGAATGGGGGAGGATCAGTTCGGTCTCAGCCAAATCGTAACAGGGCGCCTGTTTCACAAGCAAGAAACTTTGTTGCACCCCGGTCTGGTTTTTTGAACCAATTGTGCGCAGAGGTTGGCGCATGATCGCTCGTTTATGGCCTTTAAATACCTCAAATCAGCCGCTTAGAGTGTCAATCCACTTGCGCGGCTTGGTCTGCAAGTATGGACCAATTACTGAACCGAATTGATTGATGGTGCGCCCACTGGTTGGTGCGTTTGCACCGATTGACAGGACTCGCCACAGAATCCCCCGCCTCAGACAGGGCGCGCCGCCTCGCCGGGATACGCCCAGCCGCCATTGGCCAGCCGCTGCTCCCATAGCTGCCCCAGATCGGACATTTCGCGCCTCAGCAGGCCGCCATGCTGCCCCAGCCAGGCGGGGATTGAGCCGAATTCGACGATTTTCGCCTTGCCGCTCTGAACGGTGACCACTGGCCAGTCGCCCACAAGCGCGTTTGAGATGCCAAACATCTCATCGCCCCACCACTGTGCGGGGCCGAAGGCGTGCGTGACCTGCCCCAGCTGCTTCATCGCCGCCAGAACGGAGGCGGGCGCAAGGCTGCCGGCCTTCTCCACTGCCGCCTGCCATATCTCTAGCGTCGCGACGTACTCCCAACTAACGGCGCTCCATGTACCGGGAAAACGGCGGTTATATTCCTCGAAAAACATGTCGGGCTGGTTAAAGAAGAACGCCTTTTCGCTCAACAACGGATCGTCGAAGTCGGGAAACTGAAAAACAGTGCCTTCCATGAAATCGGGCGATGTCCGCGCGACCAGCGCCGGATAGTTATCAAGCGTGCAGGATACGATCTGGCCCTTGAACCCCTTGGCATAGGCGTATTCCGTCATCGCGTGCACCATCGGTGCGTAGCTGGTAGACCAGCACAGGATATCAGGATCGCTTGCCATCATCGCATCAACGATAGGTGCGGGATCGGTCTGATCGGGCGGGTACTGTATCTCCTTCACCAGCTGGGTTCCCGCCGCCTTGAACGCCGCGCGATAGGTTGCCAGCGACGGCAAGCCCAATGCGTCTGTCTGGCTGCAAATGGCCGCTGTCTTTAACTCAGGCCGCGTTCGGCCCAGCCAATCAACACCTGTGACGGTGTAGATCGGGTGCAGCTCGCTGGGCGCGATCAGCCATGGGGTGTCTGGGCTTAGATCCGAGGGCAGCAGCGTCGACGTTAGCACTTTGGACCGCATTAGAAAATCGCGGACGGGGGTGAATGTGTCGCCGCCCAGCATCATCAGGAGCGCTACGTCATGGCGCTGCACCATCAGCCGCGCGCCTTCCATCGAGTGTTCGGGGTCATAACCGCAATCGAAGGCATGGATACGCACTGGATGCCGCGCCCCGTCGATCAGCAGGCCGCCTGCGTCGTTTAGCCAATCCTCCCAGATGCGCGCGCCGTTCAGGCCGGGCAGGCCCCAGCTTTCTACAGGGCCGCTAAGCGGGCCGAGAAAGCCGATATTGACGACGGCCCTGGTGCCTGCATTCAGGCGGGGCAAGGCGCTGCGCACGGCAAGGCGATGGGCAAAGCTGGATTCTGTCATGCGCCAGATATAGCTGCGCAGCCGCCACCCTGTCGCGTGAGAACTTACATCTTGGCGTAAATACCCAAATGAAAACACCCGCGCCTAGGCGCGGGTGCTCTGGTTTTGTCGCCGGAACGCTCAGGTTCTAGTGAGCGTAGGGCTTGATCTCACCGGACTTGAGGCGACTAGCGTAGGAGTTCAGCTCGCGGCGTACCAGCTTCATCAGGAAGTAGAGCGCGAAGATGTTGACCACGGCCATGGCAAAGATCGCCGCATCCGAGAAGTCGATGACAGGCCCAAGGTTGGCTGCCGCGCCGATAACGATAAAGACGCAGAAGATGATCTTGAACGACAACTCCGCTGTTTTGCCCTCGCCAAAGAGGTACGTCCACGCCTTGAGGCCATAGTAGGACCAAGAGATCATGGTCGAGAAGGCGAAGAGTACGACTGCAATCGCCAGAACGTAGGGGAACCAGCTTATGGCCGACCCGAACGCCGCAGATGTCAGCGCGACGCCCGATGTATCGCCTACGGTGGCAATCGCTGTGCCTGCCTCGTTCAAGACAAAGAGGCCGGTTTCTGGGTTCACGATCAACTGCCCTGAGATGGTGATGACCAGAGCGGTCATCGTGCAAATCACGACCGTATCAATCAGTGGCTCCAGCAGCGATACGAAGCCTTCTGTGATCGGCTCCTTTGTGCGGACCGCCGCGTGCGCGATTGCCGCCGAGCCGACGCCAGCCTCGTTCGAGAATGCCGCCCGCTTGAAGCCTTGGATCAGCGCGCCGACAAGGCCGCCCGCCACACCAAGACCGGTAAACGCACCAGCAAAGATCGAGCCGAAGGCGGCGCCGATCTGGTCGTAGTTCATCAAGATGATGATCAGCGATGCACCGACATAAAGGATGCCCATGAACGGCACGACTTTTTCGGTGACCTGCGCGATGGATTTGATGCCGCCGACGATTACGGCGAACACAACGATCGCAAACACTACGCCGGTAATCCAGCCGGGGAAGTCGCCGACAATGCCAGCAATCTGCGCATGTGCCTGGTTGGCTTGGAACATGTTACCGCCGCCAAGCGCACCAAGGATGCAAAAGATCGAGAACATGATCGCAAGGAATCCGCCGCCGGGAAGGCCCAGCTCGGCAAAGCCCTTTTTCATGTAGTACATTGGGCCGCCGGAGACGGTGCCGTCGGGGTATTCGTTGCGATATTTTACCGCCAGCGTACATTCGGTGAACTTTGACGCCATGCCCAGAAGGCCCGCGAGGATCATCCAAAAGGTCGCGCCGGGCCCGCCGATGCCGATGGCAACCGCGACGCCTGCGATGTTACCAAGGCCAACAGTGCCTGACAGTGCGGTCGTCAGGGCCTGAAAGTGGCTGACCTCGCCTGCGTCGTTGGGGTCGGAATAGTCGCCTTTGACCAGCTTGATTGCGTGGCCAAAGAATCGGAACTGAACGAAACCGAAATAGAGGGTGAAGATACTCGCGCCGACAACCAGCCACATCACGATCCAAGGGAACGATGTGCCGGGCAGGGGGGCGAAGATCAGGCTGACGAAGGGACCGGTGGCCGTGGCGAAGGCCGCGTTGACCCTCTGGTCCAGCGACCCGGCCTCCTGCGCCATAGCGGATGCCGGTGCTGCAATGATCGCAGCGGCAAGAAGGGCCTTTTGTGCATAATTCATGGGATTATCCCTTTCAGCTGACAACGGTGACGGGCACGGTCGAGCTCATCACGAGGTTGGAGGTGGAGCTGCCGAAGAACCGCTTGGCAAAGCCGCCTTCGGATGCGCGTGCGACGATGATCTGCTCGGCGCCTTCCTTGGTCGAGACGGCAATCAGCGCGTCCGACACGTCGCCATGACGCACCACGCCGCGCGCCTTGAGACCTGCGGCCTTCAGCTTGGCGACGGCAGGATTCACCACCCGCTCCAGCGCGGTCTCAGTTTCCTCCTCGCGGCGCTTGTGACGCGTCTCGTTTTCCTCTGCTGTCTGAAAAGAGAAGGGCGACCATTCCACAATATAGGTCACCACTAGCTCGCAATCTCCGATCAATTCGGCGAGGCGGCTCGCATGTGCCAGCGCCCTCTCTCCCGAGGCGTGGCCATCTAGGCCCACTACCAGTTTCGTTGTCATAGTCCTGTCTCCTCCGGTTTTAGGTCCGCTCGCTCCTGTCGTTGCCTGACTGTGTGGTGCGTCCGTTGGCGCACCATTCTGAGGTGAAAGCGGCGGATACGAAAAAATGTAACAGAAACTTGTACAAATCCATCATAAATTGTGATGCGGTCGCTTCACCCTGTGTCCCGCGCCTAATAGCGCGCCGATGGACAGGCGCGGTGAAAGCGCCTATCGCGCTATCGGAAACCCAAAAAAGGCGTGAATATGCCGCATACTTTGCCCTTCACCATCGCAGGGCACGAAATCGCACCCGGCACGCGGCGCACCGTGGATATCCCGGTCAGCACGCTATCGGATCACACGCCGGTCAACCTGTCGGCGCATGTCGTGCATGGGCGCAAGCCCGGCCCGGTGATGTTCGTCTCTGCTGCCATTCACGGCGACGAGGTGATCGGCGTCGAAATCGTGCGCCGCCTATTGCGCGCGGCGCCGCTGAAATCGATGGCCGGTACGCTGCTTGCTGTGCCGATCGTCAATACTTACGGGTTTTTGAACAATGCGCGATACCTACCTGATCGCCGCGATCTTAATCGGTGCTTTCCGGGTGGGCCTACAGGCTCAATGGCGTCGCGGCTTGCCGATATTTTCATGCGCGAGATTGTTTTGCGCGCCGATATCGGGATCGACCTGCATTCCGCTGCGATCCACCGCAGCAACCTGCCGCAAATCCGCCTGACTCCCGGTAACGAGCGGCTTGCGACGCTGGGCCGCGCATTCGGCGCGCCCGTGATGCTAAATTCGAACCTACGCGAGGGATCGCTGCGCATGGCCGCCGAGCAGGCCGGCGTTGACGTACTACTATATGAGGGCGGCGAGGGGCTGCGCTTTGACGAGTTGGCGGCGCGGTCAGGCATGGCCGGCATCCTGCGCGTGATGCAATCGCTGAACATGGTCGCGCAAAAGGGTGTGCCGAAGGCGCGCACTGCCACGGTGATGTGTAGCGCGTCGCGCTGGTTTCGTGCGCCTGCGGGCGGGCTCTTTCGTGGGTATCGCGCAATTGGCGACGCGGTTGAGGCGGGTACCGTGCTGGGCGCCGTTTCTGACCCATTTGGCGAGGTCGAGGCCGAGGTGATCTGCGACGACGCAGGCATCGTCATCGGGCGCACAAACATGCCTGTGGTCTATGAGGGAGAGGCACTGTTCCACGTCGCCAGCACTTTGCGCGGCGAGTTTGCCGCTGATGGCGTCACCGCCCAGATGGACGCGGCGCCGCTCTTTGACGAGGACGAGATCCTCTAGCGTGTTTTGTCCGGGTTCTGCGGCAGGATGAATATCGACACCATCAGCAGGCTAAAGATCAGCTCATAGACCTCCCACTTGCGGTCCACGATCAGCAAGGCGATCAGGATGCTCGCCCCAAGCGCGATGGCGGCATGTTTCAGCCACGGCACAGGCACTGCCATGGTATCGGCCAGCGCCGCGATGCGGCCGCCACGCGGATAAATCAGCGGCAGAATAACCAGATACAGCAGGATACAGATCGTCAGCACGGGGCCAAAGAGCGATTTGGTCAAATGCACGTCGCCGACCATCAGATTGTGCAGGTTCGTCTCATCCTGCTTGTTGTTCTGCTGAAAGAACTCGCTGGATTCCCAGCCAAATATGCGCTGGCCCCACGATATCTCCTCGCCCGCTGCCATAAAGAACATCAGCGCATAAAGCGCCGTCAGTGCCGCAGCACCGGTGCGACCCTGCCGTGCCAGCGAAACCGCATGGGTGGCCAGCACGATACTGCCGACCAGCAGGAAAAACGCGGTGCCATTCTCAACCAGCCTGTCCTCGGCCGCGAAGACAAGCGAGAAGTACTCGGGCGAGGCGATTGCGATCACGACGGTTGCGATCAGCGTGGCCGCAATCGTAACCATCAGGGCCGCATCGCATTTGCGTAGTAGTGTCATTCGGCGTGCCTCCTGCGGCGGCATGGGCTGTGCGGCGCGCACCAGCCACTTTGCAACGGAAATAAGCGAGTGTCGCCTCTGCATCAAGGTCTAACGGTGACCCATAGGGTGCCGTTACGTTACCCCTATAGTAGCTACGGAGGGCCACTTGCAATCGCGTCACGAAACCGTGAGTGTAGCGTCCAAATGGTCGAGGCGCGCCGGGTGAGGGACGCGTCTACGCACCCCCCGACCGCATAAACGCGCCGCCATCTCTTGGATCGGCTCGGCGCGAGGCGAGGGCTGCGCCGCCCTCAGGAGGAGATATCGAATGGGTCTAATATGCTGACTATCATCCGCGTGATTGACGCGTTGAACGAGGTAGTGGGGCGCATAGTCTCGGTTGTTGCTATAATTTTCGCCGCGATCATCATCTACGATGTTGTCATGCGGTACGCGTTCAATGACCCCACGCGCTGGGCCTTTGACGTGTCCAAGCAGCTATTCGGGTTCTATTTCGTGATGCTTGGCGGCTATGCATTGCGCCACAAGGCGCATGTGCGCGTCGATATCCTGACCGAGCGGTTCAGCCGCGGCTGGCAGCGCATCGTTGATCTGCTGGGCTATGCGATCTTCTTCTTTCCGTTCACCTACGTCTTTGTCACCCGCTCATGGGACTTCGCGCTCAAGTCGTGGAACCAGGGCGAGACGACATATGGCGCAATTCAGATGCCGGTCTATCCGCTGAAAATGGCGATGTGCGTCGCCGCAGCACTGCTGCTGATCCAGGGCATCGCGGAGGTGCTCAAGATCATCCTCGACGTCGACACCACATCCGAAGAGGTCATGCAATGAACCCCGAACTGATCGCCGTTCTGATGTTCGGCCTGCTGCTGCTGGGCCTTTTCATGGGGCATCCACTGGCGCTGGTTCTGGGTGGCACCGCTGTCCTGACCGCCGTCATTGCGGGCAAAACAATGGTGCTGGGCATCGTTATTAACCGTATTTTCGGCGACGTTCTGGATAACTACACGCTGATCGCGATCCCGCTATTTGTTCTGATGGCGCGGTTCTTATCAGACTCGGGCGTAACCGACCGCATGTTCGAGGCACTGCGCCTCTTGCTCAGCAACGTGCGCGGGGGACTTGCGCTGGCTGTCGTGTTCATCTCGATCCTGCTGGCCGCGACTACCGGCATCATCGGCGCGTCTATCACCGTGATGGGTGTCATGGCCCTGCGCCCCATGCTGCAATATGGCTATGCTCCCACGCTGACGACTGGCGTTATCGCCGCATCCGGCTGCCTTGGTATCCTGATCCCACCGTCGATTATGCTGATCCTGATGGCCAGCTATTCGCCTCTGACGGTCGGCGATCTCTTTGCCGGATCAATGATTCCCGGCGTGCTGCTGGGCCTTAGCTATGCGGCCTATGTCTATATCATTTCGGTCCTGCGCCCGGACCTCGCCCCCTCGGTCGCGGCGGATGAGAAGATCTCGCGGCCCGCTCTGATCCGTATGCTGGCGGTCGAGGCGCTGCCGCCGCTCGTTCTGATCTTTGGCATCTTGGGCTCGCTGCTGGCGGGCATCGCCACGGCGACCGAGGCATCGGCCATCGGCGCGGGCCTTGCCCTGCTGATCGTCATATCGCGCGGCCGCTTTCACTGGCGCACCTTCTACGGCGCCATGCTGGAGACGGGACGCACGTCGGCCATGATCCTCTTTATCGTCGTCGGCGCGACGGCCTTCACTGGCGTTTTCAACATCACCGGAGGCTTGCGCGCGACGCAGGAAATCATCCGCGCGCTGGATATGGAGCCGTGGGCCCTGATCGCCATGATGCTGGCCATCGTTTTTGTCTTGGGGGCGTTCCTCGACTGGACGGGCATCGTGCTGCTGTCCTTCCCCATCTTCCTGCCAATCGTGCAGGAAATGCCGGATGTCAGCCTGCTGTGGTTCGTCGTCCTGATGGCGGTTGTTCTGCAAACGTCATTCCTGACGCCGCCATTCGGGTACGCGCTATTCTACTTACGCGCCATCGCACCCAAAGAGGTGCGCACCGGCCATATCATTCGCGGGGTCATGCCATTCATTGGCTTGATCGTGCTGATGTGCATCCTCGTCGCCGCCTTTCCGCCACTGGTGGAATGGCTGCCGAGCGTGCTTTACGCGCAATAATGCTACCAAAAAAGGGAGAGTAAGCATGACTAAATTCACAATTCTGGCCGCCGCTGCCAGCGCCGCAATCGCGGGGCAGGCGATGGCGCAGGAAAGCTGGACCATGACCACTACATGGCCATCCTCGCTGGAGCTGATCGAGACGGACAAGCACTTCGTCGATCTGGCGAACAAGCTGACGACAGGCGAGCTGAACATCGAATTCTTTGAAGGCGGATCGCTGGTGCCTGCGGGCGAAGTGTTTGGCGCGGTCGAATCCGGCACCGTTCAGGCCGGCGCTGACTGGCCGGGCTATTGGGCTGGCCGTGACGCAGCATTCTCGGCGCTGGCAACAACGCCGTCGCTGTTCAACGCTGTCGATTACGCCAACTGGATCCAGCAGTGGGGCGGCGCGGACCTCTATAACGAGATCTACGGCAACTACGGCATGGTTTACCTTCCCTACGGCATCACCAACAACGAGTCGGGCTTCCGTTCGAACGAGCCGATCCGCAACCTTGCCGACCTTCAGGGCAAGCGCCTGCGTTTGTCGGGCCTTGAGCAGGGCAAACTGTTGGAGCGTCTGGGCGGTAGCCAAGTCTCCATGGCCGGCGGCGAGATCTATCAATCGCTGGAGCGTGGCGTGATCGACGGCGCCGAATTCTCGACCCCCAACGTGGACTGGTCGGGCGGCTTTCAGCAGGTCACCAAATACTGGGCGACACCCGGCTGGCACCAGTCGGCGTCGGTCTTCGGCGTGATGATCAACAAGGCATCGTGGGACGCCCTCAGCGATGAGACTCGCGAGAAACTGCAAATCGCGGCGGACGCCACGATGATGTGGTCGCTGGCCTTCACCGAAAAGCGCGCGACCGAGGCCTAAGCCAAGTTTGATGAGGCGGTCGAAATCAACCGCTACGACGACGAGACACTGGCGAAAATTCAGGAGGAGGCCAACGAGGTCATCATCGAAGTCGCCTGCGCCAACCCCAACTCGGCCAAAGTTTATGTGTCGATGCTGGACTACCTGAACGACTACGCCCAGTGGCGTGACGCGTCCGCCCCGTTCAATCTGGGCCGGACACCCAATGGGCCGGACGTGCAGGCGATCAAAGACTGCATGTAAGGTTAACGGTTTAGGTTGAAGAGATGGAGAGGCCCCCGCTGAAAGGCGGGGGCTTTTTTTGTGATAATAAACAAGGCACTTGGTTCTATCGCTGGCAAGAGACATCACTACGTTTGGCAGATGCTACAAAGGGGTTTTTCGTGGGAAGAACATGGTGGAAACCACATCTTTGTTTATAGAAAGGGATCAGATCCAAAGCAGACGACAACTAAGAAGTATGGCCAAGAAAAAAACTTCTATGGAGGCGTTGGCTCTAAGGCCGATGATGCGATCACAAATTTCGAAAATGACATCCAAGAGTTCGTCAACTTGGTAAGGTCTGGCCATCACTGCCAAAAGGTTGATCAAATTCAATCAGCAAAACTTGTTGCACACCTAGAAGTGCGAAGCCAGTTCTTGCGAGAATACTCATCTAGAGTAGTGGAGCGATTAACCGTCGGCATCGAGAAGATATTTTCTCATAAAAAGCACGTACGGGACATAGTATCTAGCTACTTTCATACCCACCCTGAATTGGTTGATGAGTATTTTGATAAGGAAGGGGTGCCTGCCGAGGCGCGAAAGCTGGCAATGGAATATTTGCTGTCCTGTTTGCCACAACGCTTAGATGCCGCTTCGAGTGATCTCATGGATAATGTGCTCTTGCTACTTGGACCACTCAAAGGGCTGCTCGTTCAATCGATCCGGGATACACACATTAAAACTCTTGAAAAGGACTTGACGGAGTTTAAAAGAACGCGCGAGCACCAAGAATTTATTTTTCAAGTATGGAGAACGTCGGAGGGTCTGATCTTGCCAGACACGAATCTTGCATTCTTCAAAAAGAATGGCATCGCACCACTATCTCAGAAAGGAGACGAGGTTGATGCAGTCTTCGTCCCACTATCTACGCAGGTAGCATTAGTCGGAACTAAAAATGGAAGGTTTGATCGAAGTTCGAAGACACTGCGAAGGTCTTTGGCTAGCTGTGCTTTTGAGTCATTCATTGCTCCCATGAAGTCTGATGAACTAACTTCATTATCGGCTCGCATTTCGAAGAATGCCAACTTAATGAGTGACGCCGACATTCAACGTATGCTTGATCCAGATAATTTCATGCAGCTCTGATACCCCCCAAACGAAAAAAATCCTCTGCATCCGCTCCGGGGGCCCTTCAATTCTCAAACGTCTCGGTCAAAACCGCACTAAAGCGATGTCTCACATCATCCTTTCGCGCTGCAGTTTCGCCTTCAAGGCACGAAGCGCCTGATCGACATTATCGCCGCGGACACTAACCTGCATGTGGCGTCACCACCTTCCTAGCTAAAGTTGCAAGATTGCAGGAAGGGGCCCTATGGCAAAGAGTGCCTGAAATGTTTAGTATGGACCCAGCAGGAGGACCCCATGCAGAACGCCGAAATCATTGCCAAGATGTTGGACGTCGCCGCCGCCCATGTGCCCTTTGACGGGTGGAGTCATGCGGCCTTTGCTGCCTCGGCCAAGGATGCCGGGATCGACCCCGCTGTCGCCCGCGCCGCCCTGCCGCGCGGCGCCGTCGATCTGGCGCTGGCCTACCACTATGCAGGCGACGCCGCGATGCTGGCCCGGCTGGAGGAAGCGGACCTGAGCGAGATGCGCTTTACCGATCGCATCAAGGCCGCCGTCCGCTACCGGCTGGAGGCCGGCGACCGCGAGATGGTGCGCCGCGGCACCACGCTATTTGCGCTGCCACAGCACGCAGCCGACGGCGCGCGCGCGATTTGGGGCACGGCCGGCCACATCTGGATCGCGCTTGGCGACACCTCGGACGATGTGAATTGGTACACCAAGCGCGCGACGCTGTCGGGTGTTTATGGCTCGACCGTGCTTTATTGGCTGGGCGATGTTAGCCCGGGCAATACCGCGACGTGGGAATTTCTGGACCGGCGCATCGATGATGTCATGCAGATCGAGAAGCTGAAGGCGAAGGCCAAGGAGAGCAAGTTGGCCAGCGCGCTGATGGCCGGGCCGATGGCCATTCTAGGCCGGGTCCGGGCACCAAAGGATACGGGCGCCATGCCCGGCCGCTGGGACAAGCAAGATTAAAGGAACCCGCCCATGAGCGAGACAATGCAAGTC
>JAGXGX010000203.1 GCA_024636515.1 Roseovarius sp. | reverse complement strand
GGGGTGGTCAGCAAGATGTCGGGCGGGTCCGCGCGCTGGCGGCGCTTTTGCGTGTAGGAGGTATCGCCGGTGCGGTCCTCGATCCGGATGGGCAGGCCCATCTCGGTTACAGGCGTCGTCAGATTTCGCCGGATGTCGCTCGCCAGCGCTTTTAACGGCGAAATATAGAGCGTGTGCAGCCCCTTGTGCCCACCCTCGCTGAGTTCTGCCAAGGTCGGCAGAAATCCTGCCAGCGTCTTGCCGCCGCCAGTGGGCGCGATCAAAAGCAGGGAGGGATCATGCGAGCGCTCCAGCATCTCGTGCTGGTGAGGATGCACCGACCAGCCGCGCGCGGCGAACCAGTCGGTGAACTTTGGGGGCAGATCGGTCATTCCGCCTATATAGGGCGTTTTCCGCTCGGTGCAGCCAGCCGCAGCTTAATTCACGATTTCGCTGTCCATGACGAACATGTTTGCCCATGCGCGGTCGATCAAATCGGGAGTCATTTGATAGGGGATCCCCTCGAATTCGCAGATCGAGATCATCTGATCGATCAGGAAAACCGGCTGATAGTTGGCATAGACGTTGTCGATCTCGGGATACTTTTTCTTGAGCAGGTGGATCAACGACGGCTCGTTCAGGGCTATCTGTTTTTTGCGCGCGACCATGGCAAAGATCTTGAGGAAGTCGGCTTGGCTGGGGCCGTCAATCTTGATCTTGTAGAAAATTCGGCGCAGGGCGGCTTGGTCAAAGATCTTGTTTGGGTGAAAGTTGGTCGAGAAAATCGCCAGCGTATCGAACGGTACCTCAAATTTCTCGCCCGATTGCAGAGCCAGAATATCCTTGGATTCCTCTAGCGGGACGATCCAACGGTTGACTAGGTTCTGCGGCGGTTCCGCCTGTCGGCCAAGGTCGTCGACGATAAAGATCCCGCCAGTTGATTTCAGCTGTAGCGACGCCTGATAGGTGCGCGCAGTCGGGTTGTAGACCAGATCCAACATGTCCAGCGTCAGCTCGCCGCCCGTAATCACAGTCGGGCGTTCGCAGCGCACATAGCGCGCGTCAAAGGTGCGGCGGCGGCGCAGCGAGTTTGGATCATCCGTCTCGGCCTCTGCCTTGGAATGGACAATGGGATCATAAACTGTGATGACCTGCCCGGCATACTCAATGGCCATTGGCACGTAAATCTTGTCCCCCATGGCGTCGCGTATGCCGTTGGAGATACTGGATTTACCGTTGCCGGGAGGGCCGTACATCAAAATTGAGCGGCCCGCACTGACGGCTGGGCCAAGCTGATCCAGCAGGCTGGGCGGCAATACCAGATGGCCCATCGCACCGGTCAACTGATCGCGGGTGATCTGGATTTTACGGATCGACTGCCGCTGCACCTGCTCGGCATAGACGGCCAGCGGTACGGGCATGGGGCCGAAATACTCGGACTGCGCCAGCGCGTCCAGCGCGCGCGCCTTGCCCATGTCGGTCAGCTGGTAGCCCATCTCGCTGCCTTGCGTCGCACTCATCGTTCCGGTCGCCTCAATGAGGCGCTGCTCGCGCGCGAGGTCCACCAGCTCTTGGGTGACAGTACGGGGCAGGCAGATGGCGACGGCGATGTCGCTGACCATATCCACATTTTTGCGAAAAATAGTTTTCAACAAAATGTCGCGCATCATCACCACACTCAGGCGCATGTCTTGGATCGTGACGGGGGGCGGGGGCGGCTGAACCCCTTGTTGGGGCGTGACTTGCATGTTCATGGGGTTGCGGCCTCGGCTATAGAAGGTCTGAATTCCTACCGATAGTGCCGCTGGATCATGTGCAAATTGTGACCGTGCATGGGCATGCGCGCGGCACCTTAGGACCCGGCCAACGCGCCCTGCACCAAATAGATCGCCAGCGCGCCTCCCAGCGACAGGCCCATGGGATATTTGCCCTCCCGCGTCCAGCTCTCCCAGTGAGGTGCAAGGCGGCGCAGCGCGGTATGTTTGCCGATGCGGTGGGCCGCAAAACCGAACATCATTGTGGCCGCAAGGATCAGCAGCAGCGGCACGAGATCGCCGATAGCAATGAAGGGCGCGGCGGCGGCGGCGAATTTCGCATCCCCAGCCCCTAACGTTCCAAGAGCGTTCAGAACGATCCCGACGACCAGCACGACGCCCAGATGGACAAACCGCCATGCGTAGACATCGAAGGGCAGGGTGAGCAGGCCAACAATCACATAGACGGCAACGAGAGCCATCACGGCCTTGTTCGGGATTTTCATGTCGCGCAGATCGCTCCACGCAACCCAAAGGCAGATGGGCAGCACGAAGGGCAAAAACCACGTGGCGGCATAGGCTGAAATGTACATGCGCGTCGCCCCTTGGCCTCAGGCTTTAGTTGGTCGCATTGCCTTCCAGCGCGGACAGGCTGCGCGCGGCGGCCTCAAAGTGCTGGGGGTGCGTTTCGACGGCATCGCGCAGCAGGCTTTTGCCCGTCTCCACATCGCCCTGCTTGATAGCCGACAGACCCAGCGTATAAAGCAGCTGGGCGCGTTCGGTCTGGCTGGTGGACATGACGGGCAGCGCATAGTTGCCCTGTGCGCCGCGCGCGAGAATGAGGTTGTTCTTGGCGGTAAAGAGCGACGTGTCCTGCCGGATCGCGTCGGAAAACAGACGTTCGGCATCGGCGTAATCGCCCCGGCTTAGCTTGGAATAACCCCAGTTATTCATGACATTAGCAGGGCGGGTGGTCAGGCCCACGGCCGTCTCGTAAAAGCTGTCGGCCTTCTTCCAGTCTTTGTTGCTGTCGGCGACCATCGCCTCGAGCCGATAGCGTTTGAATGTCTCATAGGTCGGCGGAACGGCATTCAGGACAGTCTCGGCGCGGTCCCACTCGTTATTGCGGATCAGCGCATCGGCCAGATCTACGCGGTCCTCGTCAGTGGCATCCTTGTGGTCGACCACCTTTTTCCAAGCTGACACGCCTTCGGTACCCCGGCTGGCACGCACTAGCGATTTGGCCAAGCCGCGTTGGAGGTCGATGCGGTCCGGTTTCTCGGCCACGCTGCGCTGGAAATAGGCGACGGCCTCATTCGCATCTGAGACGGTCAACATCACCTCGCTTAAGTTCGACTCGTCCACGACGTTGACGCCTTGAAATTTGCGGTCAACGTCTTCTGTTTTAGATTGCTCGCAGCCTGACAGAAATACTGTCCCTGCGACGCAGAGCGATACTAGGATGGGGTGGCGCATTTTTGCGTCCTTTACTGCCTTGCCTCGATCTCGATGCGCGCCCCTTTAAGGGGTGGCCGGTCAGGGTATGGACCGGATCAGGTAGTCGCTGCTACCGCGTCGCACCAATTTATACTCTTGGTCTTGCGTTTCAGCATAGACCTGATTTTCCTGTTTTGCGAGTGCCAAGCGCAGATTGTCGCGGATTGAGTCACTTTCGCCATTATCTAGCGCATAGGCGCGGCGGAATACCTGCTCGGCTTCGGCAATCTCGCCTTGCTCCATCAGGGTGACGCCTAGGTTATTCCACGCCTCGGGCGAGCGCTCGTCCTTGTCGATTGCGTTGCGCAGGAGTTGTTCGGCTTGTCCAACGCGGCCAAGGCCCAGATAGGCGCTGCCGAGGCCAAGAAGCACCTCGGATGTCATGCCATCGTCCAGCGCGGCACGGGAAAACGCCTTGATCGCCAACTCGTATTCGCCCGCATCGATAAGGCGATGGCCCACCGTCGCGGCATCGACGGACGTGCCGTTTGGAGCGATACCGGGGGCGAAGGCGCCGTCAGGCTGTCCACGCGTGTCCGCGCAAGCAACGACAAGGGCTGCAAGAAAGGCCAGAGCCAGAGTGGCGCGCGTCCGTGTCATGCGTTTTCGCGTTCGCCCTGAATCATTTGGTGCAAAATGTGCCGTCCCTGAATGTACCGGCCTTAAACTCGCTGGCCCCGCTTTACTGTGCCGAAGCCGTCAGCGCCATGATGCCGACGATCGACGGGCCGACGAGAATGATCAGCAATGGGGGCACTGTAAGCATCATGGTAGCCAATGTCATCTTTGTCGGCAGCTTGTTTGCCTTTTCCTCGGCGCGCATGACGCGCTTGTCGCGCATTTCGCCGGCATACACCCGCAGGGCATCCGCGATGGACGTACCGAACGTCTGCGACTGGACCAGAACCGTCACGAAGCTCGAGATATCCTGAACGCCGCAACGCTCGGCCATCTCGTTCAAGACCGACGCCTTGTCGCGGCCAGCTTTAATCTGCTGGCTGACAATTAGGTATTCTTCGGCGATGGCAGGGTAGGAGGGACGGATTTCATTGGCCACGCGAATGATCGACTGGTCCAGCGATTGCCCGGCCTCGACGCAGACGAGCATCATGTCCAAACTGTCGGGAAAGCCGTCGGTGATCTCCTCCTGGCGTTGCTGCTGGCGCTTGGTTACCCAGTATTTGGGCGCCATGTAGCCCACACCGCCGGGTCCGAGAATAAACATCAAAACCTTGGCTGTGCCGAGGTCGCTGTTCGATTTAAACAGCACGTAATAGGTGACACCCAGCAGCAGACCACCAACACCCAGCGCAAACTGGGCAAAGTGAAAATAGCGCACGGCATCGCGATCACGGTAGCCCGCCTGCATCAGCTTCTTGCGCATTTCGGAGAGCTGTTTTTCGTCCTTCGGCTCTAGGAAGCCGGCGTATTTATCTAGCTTTTCGTTCTTGGACCCGCGCAGGCGCTGCTGCTGAGCCGTGCCCGACTTGATCTCTTGATGGGAGCGCTTGAGCTTGTCCAGCGGATCCTCGGGCCGGTTCATCATCAGGACCAGGGTCAGCGCGATCAAGATGAGGCCCAGCGTGCCGACCGCTATAATCGGGCCAAATGGTCCGAGTGCGCCGGTCAGGATGTCATTGAGGAAGGTCATGGAATGATCCTTATCAGACTTTGATGTTCACGAGGGCGCGCATGACGAACAGATTGACCGTCAGGAACACACCCACGACTAGGCACGCAGGGATGAAGGCAGGGTGATCGAGCACGTTGTCATAATAATGTGGATCAAGCAGTTGGATGCCGACCAGCGCCATAAGCGGGAAACCCGACAGGAATTTACCCGACCATTGCGCCTCGGCTGTGATTGCCTTGACCCGACGAAACAGGCGGAAACGCGCACGGATAACGGTGGCGAGGCCTGCAAGGATCTCGGCCAGGTTACCACCCGATTGCTGCTGAATGGTCACGGCCACAGCAAGAAAGCGTAAATCCTGCATATCTAACCGCTCGGACATCTCCTTGAGCGCCTCGCCAAGATCACGTCCATATGCGGCCTCGTCCGCGATCATACCGAACTCGCTGGCGAGCGGATCACCGACCTCGGTCGCGACGATCGAAATGGCGGAGGTGAAAGGATGCCCCACCTTAAGCGAGCGGACCATCAGCTCAATCGCGTCCGGCAGCTGTTCTTCCAGCAGGCCCATGCGCTTTTTCGCCTTCATGGAAATCCACATAAAGATGCCGCCCACGCCCATCACAACCGACACCGCGCCGCGCACCGGCAGCGAGGTGCCCGTACCGATCGTCAGACCAAGAAAGGCCAGAAACGACACCGCAACCATCAATAACATCAGCTGCTTGGGCGAAAATGCGATTGCCGCCTTTTGCGCCTTGGTCGCCAAGATTGAGTATAGCGGGAAGCGGCGTGAGCGCAGATGTTGCTGCATTTCCTTGCGCAGCTTTTCCATCACTTCTTCGCGCCGCCCGCCCTTGTCTAGCATTTCGAGGCGGCGATTGACGCGGTTGTTGAGGCTGATCGATTTGCCGAAAACAGTCAAATAGATGCCTTCGACCAGCACAAGAACGCCGACGAAGATCAGACCATAGATGATAGGCTCTGCACTGAGTGTCATGGTGATTACTCCGGCTTAACGGGTTCATAGAGCGACGCGGGCAGATCGAAGCCCCAGAGGCGGAACCGCTCGGAGAAGTGCGAGCGCACGCCAGTCGCGGTGAAGTGACCTACAATCTTGTTCTCGGGGGTGAGGCCGACGCGCTGAAAGCGGAACACTTCCTGCATCGAGATCACCTCACCTTCCATGCCCGTCACCTCGGTGATGGATGTCATGCGACGACTGCCGTCCTGTAGGCGGCTGGCCTGCACGATAAGATGCACAGCACTGGCAATCTGGCTGCGCACGGCCTTAAGCGGCATCTCGATACCTGCCATCGCCACCATGTTTTCTAGGCGGCTGATACCGTCGCGCGGATTGTTCGCGTGGATCGTTGTCATCGAGCCGTCGTGACCGGTGTTCATCGCCTGAAGCATGTCGATGACTTCCTCGCCGCGCGTCTCGCCGACGATGATACGGTCGGGGCGCATCCGCAGCGCGTTTTTGAGGCAGTCGCGCGGGGAAACCTCGCCTTTGCCTTCGACGTTGGGAGGGCGGCTTTCCATCCGGCCCACGTGGACCTGTTGCAGCTGAAGTTCGGCGGTGTCCTCGATAGTCAAGATCCGCTCGTCATTGTCGATGAACGACGAGAGCGCGTTCAGCGTCGTGGTCTTACCCGAGCCTGTACCGCCCGATACGATGATGTTCAGACGGCACGCGACGGCGGCTTGCAGATATGCGGCCATTTCCTCGCTAAAGGCGCCAAAACTTACCAGATCGTCGATGCCCAGCTTATCCTTTTTAAATTTACGAATGGACACGAGGCTGCCATCGACGGCAACCGGGGGCACCATTGCGTTAAAGCGCGATCCATCGGCAAGACGGGCGTCGACGTAAGGGTTGCTTTCGTCCACACGGCGGCCCACGGCGCTCACGATCTTGTCGATGATGCGCAGCAGATGCTTTTCGTCCTTGAAGGTGACGTCACTCAGCTCCAGCTTGCCGTCGCGCTCGATAAAGATCTGTTGAGGGCCGTTCACCAGAATATCGTTTACGGTGTCATCCTTGAGCAACGTCTCAAGTGGGCCAAGGCCGCGCACTTCGTCATACAGCTCCTGCGTGAGGGTCATGCGATCCTCGCGGTTCAGAACGATGCTTCGTTCCTCCAGCACCTCGGCGGTGATGGAGCCGATTTCTGCGCGCAAATCCTGCTCGGTCGCTGTGTCCAGCGCACCAAGGTTCAGGTTGTCCAGAAGGGCGCGGTGCATGTCCAGCTTGATCTCGCTCAGCCGGTCCTTGCGCTTGCGTTCCTTGTCTTGGGGGCCCAGATCAGCCTTGGCTGCGGGGCCTGGGCGGCGCAGGCTTGCTGGCTTGGTAGGCGCGGCGGAAATGTCCGGAGTGGCGGCAGGAGCGACCTTGGCGGCTGCGCCGCTCGCGGCTTTGACGGGGGCGGCCTTCCCGGCATCAGTCTTTTTATAACGTGAAAACATCGGGTCGTTACCTTTCTTGCAGGGCGTGCTTAGGCGGCCGCTGCGTCACTTTTGCCAAGCGCATGGATCGAGTTCGCCAGCTTGGCGATTTCCTTGCGCAGGGGATTTTTGGGGGCTGATATGGCAAGGGGCTGGCCGTGATCAGCGCCCTGGCTGACAGCCTTACCGCCGTCCGGCAGCTGTAATTCGATGCCGATCTCCAAGCTTTCTGCCATTCGCTTGACTCGGCTCTTGCCGCTCATGTCCGAGAACTTGGGCCCGCGGTTCATACAAAAGCGCAGGCGCTCCAACGGCAAATCTTCGGTTTTGAGCGCGCGGTTCAGGCGCAGCGTATTCTGGGCCGAGCGCATGTCCATTTCCAGCGTGACAAAGTAAATCTGCGAGGCGCACAGCACCGTCTCGGTCCATTGAACCAGAGTGGTGGGCATGTCGACGATCACATAGTCAAAATGCTTGCGGGCTTGATCGAGAACGCGCGTCACGTCCTCGGGGGTGAGCATATCCAGCGGCAGCATTTCAGGTGGTGCGGTCAGAACCCACAGACGATCCTGAAAGCTAACCATCGCCTGCTTAAAGATGTCTTCGTCCATCGTCTCGGTATCGGACCACATCTCGAACACAGGCTCGCGGCGCGGCAGATCAAGGTAGGTCGAGACCGATCCGAACTGCAGCCCCATGTCAATAATGCACACGCGGGGGGCGTTATCCTTGGAAAGAGTCGCCAGTTCCCATGCGAGGTTGACTGCCAGTGTGGTCGCGCCGGTGCCGCCCGCAAGGCCGTGAACAGCCAAGACAACACCGTCCTGGCCCGTCGCAGTAGGCGCGTTAACGGTCGGAGCGGCGGCGACTGCGGCAGGGGCAGGCGTGTGAAGCCGCTCGATCGCGGCTGCCAATTCCCCCTCGGGCAGGGGATAGGGTACAAATTCGTCGGCGCCTTGGCGCAGAAGGGTGTGCAACGAGGACGGGCTAACATCGTCGGCGATCAGGATGACCTTGATTTCCAATTCGCCAGCAAGGCTGATGATCTCACCAATGACGCCCAGATGATCCTCATCATCCTCGTCTATGGCGATGGCGACAAATTTCAGGGACCGTGCCTCAAGTTGGCCTAGGAAGGCGAGCGACTCAGGAAAGCCCAAATCGCCCCACGCCTCGCCGACGGCCAACTCCATATCCTCAATCAACAAATCGAAGTTGGTGACATCGCGGCTGATCGTGCACGCGACCAGTGGGCTTGGATCGGGTTGTTGGGTCGCACTGCTCATAGCGTTCTCGTCCTATACTGCGTACCGCGTGCACAGCGGGCCAATTAAAGTGGGCCGCACTTGGCGTAGCGAAACGTATGTCCGAATCCCGGTCTGTGCGGTTGGCACAGATCGGATTTTCTTGAGGTTAAGATCACTGAAGATTTAGGCAACAATGGGGCCGGATTATCGTTATTGTACGATTTCGCATCTATTACACTGCGAATATCAATCTGAATAACCCGCTAAATTGCGCGAAAAAAAACCCGCCAACGATGCGGCGGGTTTTTAAGGTGTCCCGGCAAGCCGGGCAGGGAGAAACCATATGTTATTCTTTGCCAAGCGCGCCGCTCTCCGGTGCCATCACGAGGGTCGATGCCGGGACTGCGCTGGCGATATATTCGCGATAGACGACTTGGGCATACTTGCCGTCCATAATGATGGGATGCGACCGTACGAAACCCGACACTTCGGTGACGGTACGACGATTACGCCGCTCTTGGCCTTGGGTCACGATCAGCGGCTGCGCCTCACCAAAGGAAACGACAGCCTCCAGACGCGCGGTGCTGATGCCTTGAGTGGACAGAAATCCAACGACGGCGCGCGCACGGCGTAGACCAAGGGCCTTGTTATAGCCGGCCGAACCTACAGCATCGGTGTGGCCGTATACTTTGAACCTAACCTCAGGAAACTGGCGGATCCATGCGGCCTGCCTGCGGATGGTGTCGCGAGCGCCGGCATCTAGAACGTCCGAGTTGAAGGCGAAATTGACGGTGGTCAGCACTTCGCTGGAGAACCGGTTAGACAAATTGACGACATAGTCGCGCTCGCCGGTCATGATTTGCGTATTATTCATGTTGGCGTTGCCGAAATTGCCACCATCGACCAGCGCGCCCGCCTCGGTGAAATAGGACCGATAGACTTGCTGGTCGCCAGCGCACGCGGCTAGCGCGAGAACCGGCAGAATTGAAATAGCTTTTTTCATTGTCCCGTTTCCCTGCATCAATCCATCACGTAGCCGTAGGAGCCGCTGAAATCCTGCCCGGCAACTTCGCCGGCGCCGCCGGTCGTAGGGCGGGCGTCGCGGGCAACGCGCCCATGCAGGAACAAATCAGACTCGGTTGGCAATTTGATCCGGTCGGTCGGCAGCGCCAGAGCCTCTCCCCGCGTGGGCGTGACCAGATGGGCGGTGACGATGATGACCAGCTCGGTCTGTGAGCGCTGGTAGTCGGCGCTGCGAAATAGCGCGCCGATGATTGGCACGTCGCCCAGCCACGGCACCTGACCGTTGTTATCCCGGAAATCGTCCTGCAAAAGGCCGGCGATGGCAAAGCTTTCACCGTCTCGCAACGCAACCGTGGTCGATGTATCGCGGCGGCGGAAGCCGCTGATATTAAACCCGTTTCCAGTAAATCCGTTGGCCGGGTCCAGCGACGATACAGCCGCCGCCATTTCAAGATTGATGATGTCATCGTCCAGAACGCGGGGGGTAAAGTTTAGCTCGACGCCGAATGGTTTGAACTCGACCGAGATCGTGCCGTTATCTTGGCTGACCGGGATCGGATACTCGCCGCCAGCCAAGAACTTGGCCTCTTGCCCCGACAGCGCGACTAGGTTCGGTTCCGCCAAGGTGCGTACGACGCCCTTTGTCTCGAGCGCTTGCAACAGGATACCGATCTGCGCTGAGCCGGCGTTGAAGCCGAAGAATGCAGCGCCGTTATTTGCGCCCAGATTGTTCGAAGTGCCCGGCGTAACGCCGCCCGGCTTGGCGTTTGAGGTGACACCATTTGTCGCGACGCCGGCGCCCAGTCCGGCGACCGAAAGTCCGTCAATCGCGAGGGAGGTCGAAAGGCTTTTGGCCACGCTTCGCTGCATTTCAGCGAAACGGACCTTGAGCATGACCTGCTGTTTGCCAGACACGCTCATTAAATTCGACACACGCTCGGGCGCATATCGCTCGGCCAGATCAAGTGCGCGCTGCATGCGCGGCGTGCTAGAGACGGTACCTGACATGACGATACCGTCATTCGCGGTGCGCACCTCAATCTGCTCGTTCGGCAAGATCTGGCGCAGGCGCTCTTTGAATTCGGATACGTCCGCGCTGACCTGCACTTCGACGTTGGCGATCAGCCTGCCGTTTTCATCAAGCAACGTAAGTGTGGTGCGTCCCGGCGTTTTGCCCAGCACATAAATAGTGCGGTCCGAGAGTGTCGAGAAATCGGCAATGGCCGGGTTCGCGATGCTCAGCTCAGCGAAGGGGACGTCGCTTTCGACCACAACTGCGCTGTTCATCGAAACGGTAAGGTCGCGTTCTGATCCCTTACGTACGACTTGCAACGACTGCGAGTTTGCGGACATTGGCGCAACCGCCATTACCCCGGTCAGCCCTGCAAGAGCTGCCGCAATTAGATGTCTATATTTCATGGTGACCTGCCTTCCGATCACGCCTCATTGATGGGGTCTTACTGCCCCAGATTAAATTCACCCTGCGTCACAATTTAATTTTTTTCAAGAATCAATAAGAATTATTCGTCATTTAGGTGATTCGATAGGGAACCGTTGCAACAAAGAGACGGGGCGCCGCAGATGCAACGCCCCTATTCTTGGTCTTCTTTTCAACCTTTTAGCAGGTCAGTTGGTGCAGGGGATCGGTGTTTCGATCACGTCGCCGCCACGGCGCGTACGGATCGTGCAAACCTGTTGAATGGGGGCCGGCTCCGCCATTGGCGCCGATGCCAGACCTAAAAGTTGGCGCTGATCGACCTCAATAATATCCGCGGTAGTGTCGTCGCTGGTGCCCACCAGACTAAGTGCAAGGCGACCTGTCGCTTGGGCTTGGGCCAATGCGGCGACCTGATCGGGGCGCACAACAACGGTGACGGTGCGGGCGATGCTGGCCTCGGTCACGTCCGAGTTGGCCGACTGGTCGACGGCAATCAACTTGACCCCCGCTTCGATCAATTTGGTTACGTCGCCTTCGCTATCGCCTTCGGTGCGCATACCGCCGCGTCCGATGTTGCCGGTCCAATAGACGTCGACACGGTCGCCGGGTCGCAAGAAGCCGGACACGCCGGACATACTATCAACTTTGATCGCAAAGGCGCGCATCCCGCGGGCTAGCTGCGACGTAATACCTGCATCCTCGCCAGCACCCGTAACTTTAACAGCCAGGATTGCTTCGGATTTTTCCATCGCGCGCAGTACTGTTCGCGGCTCCTCGTCACCCTTGGGAAACAGTTCTTCTACTGTGCGGTAGACGCCTTCTGGCAAGGCGGAGACCGGAAAGGCGACTTGCCGTACGTCTTCGGTCGTGATCCGCTCGCCATATTGCAGCGCCTTGTTGGTGACATAAATATCGACCGTCTCGATAACTACGGGGCGCGCGTTGCGCTCCTGCTCGAGCTGGGCCTGGTAATTCTGGATGTAGCTCTTGGCCATGTAAACGGCGAAACCCGCGAGACCGAGCCCGAGAACAAGTACCAGTCCAAATATCAAGCGCATGACTTATCCTTTCGATTGTTTCAGGCAGGGCGCATCGTCGCAAAGAAGAGCGGTCCATCTTCAGTGCATACTGCCCCAGAAATATGGTGAAAGATGGGACGCGGCGCGGCTCTTTCGCGGCGAAGCGAGCAAGGCAGGATTGATTACTCTACCCCGGCGACCTTCGTCGCCTCGACGCCCGTCTTGATGTTGGTCGTCAGGGTGTCCACGCCATCGCGCGCTGATGCGACCGCGGCAACGCCGAGGGCGACGACGGCTGCTGTCAGTACAACCCAGTCGACTGTGACGGCACCATCTTCATTGCGCAGGAAATGATCTATAAAATTATTCATGATTAGCTCGCTCGTTGTGACGTTCTTTTAGTTGCTAGGGCAAGGGGGGGCGCAACTGTCAGATCGCGAGGGGCGACTAGAAGGCATCCCGAAGAGGGCAAAGAGCCGCAAATCGGTGACTTGCGGCTCTTCGTATAACTCAGTCGTGTCAGCTCGGCTGGATTAAGGAGTGCCGCCTTCGACACTGGTCGCTTCAACACCGGTTTTGATGCTGGTGGCCAGGGTTCCGATGGATGTTTTAACAGTTGCCACACCGGCAACACCCAAGCCGACGACTGCTGCGGTCAGAACGACCCAGTCAACTGTTACGGCGCCATCTTCGTCTGCACGGAAATTCTTGATGAAATTGATCATGTTGTTGTCCCTCCAAAGGATCATAAAGTTTAGTCAGGTTTCCACCGTCTCGCTGGTTTGGGCCGCTTCTCTCTGTTGGCCCTCAACGCGTCGATGAATAG
>JAGXGX010000202.1 GCA_024636515.1 Roseovarius sp. | reverse complement strand
GCGCTATCCGTTGGTCGACGGACAGGGCAATTTCGGCAACATTGACGGGGATAATCCCGCCGCCGCGCGTTATACCGAGGCGCGAATGACCGCAGCCGCCGAGGCGCTGCTGGACGGGCTTGCCGAAAACGCTGTCGATTTTCGTGACAACTATGACGGCACCCTGACAGAACCTGTGGTTTTGCCCGCGTCCTTTCCGAACCTGCTGGCGAATGGGTCGTCTGGCATCGCGGTGGGCATGGCGACGAACATCCCGCCCCATAACATCGCCGAGTTGATTGATGCCTGTCTGCATCTGATCAAAGTGCCTGATGCGCGCGATGACACGCTGCTGAATTACGTGCCCGGCCCTGATTTCCCGACAGGCGGCGTCATCGTCGAGCCGCCCGAGAGCATTGCGCAGGCCTACCGCACCGGGCGCGGAGCATTTCGCCTGCGCTGTAAGTGGGAGGTAGAGGATCTAGGACGCGGCCAGTGGCACATTGTCGTGACCGAAATCCCGTATCAGGTGCAGAAATCGCGCCTGATCGAAAAGATTGCCGAAGTTATCCAGCTCAAGAAAATTCCGATCCTTGCCGATGTGCGTGACGAGAGCGCCGAGGACATTCGCCTCATCCTTGAGCCGCGGAGCAAGAATGTCTCGCCCGAGATGCTGATGGGTATGATGTATCGCAACTCCGACCTTGAGGTGCGTTTTTCTCTTAATATGAACGTGTTGATAGACGGAGTTACACCAAAAGTTTGCTCGATGAAGGAGGTGCTGCGCGCCTTCCTCGATTTCCGACGCGAAGTGCTAGAGCGCCGTTCGGCCCACCGGATGGAAAAGATCGACCACCGCTTAGAGGTGCTGGAAGGGCTGATCGTCGCATTCCTCAACCTAGATCGCGTGATCGATATCATCCGCTACGATGACGCGCCCAAACCCGCGCTGATGCGCGAAGATTGGGGCCAGGAGTTCGCCCGCGCCACCGATCAGTCGGACTACGTGTCACCGTCCAAAGGCGGCGAAGACGGGCTGACCGACATTCAGGCCGAGGCAATCCTGAACATGCGCCTGCGCAGCTTGCGCCGACTTGAAGAAATCGAGCTGCTGAAAGAGCAGAGCGCCCTTATGGAGGAGCGCGCGGCGCTGGAAGATCTGCTGGAGCATCCTGAACTGCAATGGGATGCGATCGCGGATCAGCTGCGCGAAGTTAAAAAGACCTTTGGAAAGAATTCTTTCGGCGGTGCGCGCCGCACCCAATTCGCCGAGGCTGGCGAAGTCGAGGACGTGCCGCTTGAGGCGATGATCGACCGCGAGCCTATCACGGTTGTCTGCTCGCAAATGGGCTGGATTCGCGCGATGACTGGTCATATCGACCTGACCCGCGAGCTAAAATTCAAGGATGGCGACGGGCCGGGATTCCTCTTTCATGCGGAAACGACGGACCGTTTGCTCGTGTTTGCCGGCAATGGTCGATTCTACACTATCCCCGCCTCCACGCTGCCCGGTGGGCGCGGTATGGGCGAGCCGTTGCGCCTGATGGTGGACCTGCCGAATGAGGCCGAGATCGTGGATATCCTGATCCACCAGCCCGGCCGCAAGCTGCTGGTCGCGTCGTCCGCCGGTGACGGATTTGTCGTGCCTGAGGACGAGGTTTTGGCCCAGACACGGGGCGGCAAACAGGTGCTGAATGTGCGTGCGCCCACCCGTGCGACCGTCTGCAAGCCTGTCGTGGGCGACCATGTGGCCGTCGTCGGCGAGAACCGAAAAGTGTTGGTTTTTGCACTGTCCGAGCTGCCAGAAATGGGGAGAGGTAAGGGCGTAAGGTTGCAAAAGTACAAGGATGGCGGTCTGAGTGATGCGACCACATTTAATATGGAGGCTGGTCTGACCTGGCTTGATCCGGCCGGGCGCACCCGGACCGAGACGGCGCTGGAGGAGTGGACCGGCAAGCGCTCGGGATCGGGCCGCATGGCGCCGCGCGGCTTCCCCCGGAATAATAAATTCAACGGATGAGCAGTGCCGCCTAAGTCCTAGACGCGTGTGCAAAATATCAAATGGTTGCCTGCCGGGTCGTCGATCTTCATATCGTCGAAGCCCCAAGGCTGGCGCTGCACGCCGGACCGCGCATTTTTATACTGCTTGGCATTCAGATCGCGGCAGTAGGCGTGAACATCGTCCATTTCAATCCGCATTGCCGATCCCGGCGTCGCGTCGCCGTGATGCTCAGAGACGTGCAGTGCACATCCATCGCGCCTGATCGACAGATAAAGCGGCGCACTTTCGTCGAAGCGATGCTCGAACTCAATCTCAAAGCCTAGAAAATCAACGTAAAATGCGCGTGCTGCCGTCTTATCAAAGCTGCGTAGGATCGGGACGGGCGGCTGCATCGGCATGGAGGAACTCTCCTAATTTGCGGATTGTGGGCTAGTCTGGCCCCATGCTTTGCTCTCCGTCAAGGCGCCTACTGGACTATGAGGGCCTGCCAAGCCGCGTGGCGGGATCGAATAAAACATCGTAAGCCACGAAAAAAGGGCAGCCCGGTAGGCTGCCCCCTCTCAATTCCAATTGCGTCACGCTCACTCCAGCGTGTTGCCTTCTTTGATTACACCGCTGCCCGCGCTTTCGCCGTTCTGGAACCACTCCAGATCGGAGCCGTCTATCTGGGCCTCATAGCAGCCGAAATCTGTGTCTGGATAACATACGCCATCGTCGGTGATCTCATATTCACCGCCGCCTGCCGCATCCTCGTACTTGCCATCTTCACCGAAAAAGCTGGCATAGCCACCACCGCCCATGTCGCCGGTAAAGGTATTGCCGACTAATGCTTCGCGAATTTCGTCCGCGCTGGAGGCGGCCATCGCGCCGCTGGTGGCTGTGCCCAGTGCTAGCACGGCGATCATGGCGGAGCGGGTGATGATTCGAATGGTCATTGTGGTCTCCTTTGGTTGCATTCTTGGCTAATTAGATAGTCGCAACTCACCACATTCAATTGTGCAATCAGGGGCCCGGTCCGTCCGTGCGCGCCTTTCCGCCCGTGCTTAGGCGGGATCTGCCCGAAGCCATACGCCGCCCTCGGGGCGCAGCGTCAGGATCATGACAGGCTCGGGGTCGCGCCCCTTGATGGGCGTGAAGCGAAACCTGTTCAGCAGTGTGGCGAGGATGATCACAACCTCCTGTAGGGCAAAGCTGGCACCGATGCAGATACGTGGCCCATCGCCAAAGGGCAGGTAGGCGTAACGCTGCATATCCTTGCGCGCCTCGAACCGTTCGGGGCGGAATGCGTCGGGATCGTCCCATAGCTGGTGATGGCGGTGGAGCGCGTAGATCGGCACGATCACCGTTTCGCCGCGCTTGATCTGCCGCCCGCAGAGCGTGTCGTCCGCTAGAGCACTGCGCGATACCATAGCGGCAGGGGGATAAAGGCGCAGCGCCTCGTCCGCGATCATGCGGATATAAGGCAGATTCGCCACATCGGCGCCAGTCGCGGGGCTGTCGCCGCAGACGCGCCGGATCTCCTCGCGGGCCTTATCCTGCACACGAGGATCAAACGCGCAAAGATATAGCGACCACGCCAGCGTCAGCGCCGTCGTCTCATGCCCGGCAACGATGAAAGTCAGCAGATTGTCGCGCAGCTCGGCGGTGTTCATGCGGCGCTTTGTTTCGGGATCAACTCCGTCCAGCAGCAGGTCCAGCAGGTCTGGCACGCCTTGCGGGCCGCGCTGGCGGCGCGCTTCGACGGCCTCGTCGGCGATACGCTTCATATCCTTCATCGCGCTGCCCGACATCATGCGGCCGGGGCGCGGTACCCAGTCAGGTAGGCCAAGAATATCAAACAGTGAAATTTTCCCCGCCTCGGCGATGTAGGCGTCAATGGCGCCATGTACGCCGCCCGCGTCAAAGCTGCCATCGCCCGAGAACGTCACGTCGGCGATTACGTCGAAGGTGGTCCGCACCATGTCGGCGGCCACGTCCACCGCGCGCGGAGCGGCAGTGGCTATACGCTCGGCGCTTCGCTCTGCCGCGGCGGTCATGATCGGGGCGAGGTTCATCACATTCCGGTGCGAGAACACCGGGGCGGCCGCGCGCCGCTGCCAGCGCCACTCAGCGCCCTCGGCAATGAACATGCTCTGGCCGATGGCGGGCTTCAGCAGGTTCTTGGTTACCAACGATTTTGGGTAATTCTCGACGTTCTCCAGCAGGACGCGGCGCAGCGCACCGGGGTCCATGACCATGTGCCAGCTTTTGCCGGTGCGGCCCGAGACCATCGGCTGCCGCGTCGCCAGATCGGGAATGATGCTGAGAACATTGCGCCGTGCAGCGGCAAGGCTGTCCAAGATGCCCATCGGCTGAGTGACCAGCGGGACACGGACGGGCAGGGCAGGGGAAATGCTATCTGTCATGATGTTAGATATAGCCACTCTAATCCGCCGGGCAATCGCACGGACCTGCATTTCGTTGCGATCTACGCGCGTGTGCGCTATCGCGTCAGGGCAACTTATCATCCCCCGTTCCGAGGATCGCTGCCAATGCTCCGCCTAATTGCCCTATTTAGCCTGCTACTTGGCGTTGTCGCCTGCACCAATCCCAATGATCTGGACAAGGCGCCTGTGCCGCTGGGTGATTTCAAGCTGGGCTATAATGTGGTTGTCGCGCCGAACATCACCAAGGGGCCGGCGTCGCGCGATGCGTCCAAGGAAGAATGGATAACCGCGATGAAAAAGGCCGTTGATGCTCGGTTTAGCAGATATGATGGCGACAAGCTGTATCATCTGGCCATTTCGCTCGAAGGCTACGTTTTGGCGGTGCCGGGGGTGCCATTGATCGCGTCGCCGAAATCAGCGCTGATCCTGAATGTCACCGCGTGGGACGACGCGGAAGGCAAGAAGCTGAACGAGAAGCCGGAGCAGGTTACTGTCATCGAATCTTTCTCTGGCGAGACTGTCCTTGGGTCGGGCCTGACCCAGTCCAAGGAAAAGCAGATGCAAAACCTCAGCCGCAATGCAGCCAAGTTGATCCAGAACTGGCTGGTGCGCCAGAAGTACCAAGAGGGCTGGTTCGGCGGAACCGCAGCTGATCGCAAGCCGGCCAAGGCCGTAGCCGCCCCCAAGGCTGCCGCTAACGCCGCTAAGCCAGCACGTGCTGCAGCCGCGACGCCCGCTGCCGCACCAACTGCCCCGTCCGCCGTGTCGGGCAGCTAAGCCGCTAAGCGCATTTCCTGGCAAAAACCTCGATTGGTGGCTTGATTCCCGGCTCGGGCTGGCGTAATCGGTGCCTCGGCCTTAGGGGTATAGCTCAGCTGGTAGAGCGACGGTCTCCAAAACCGTAGGTCGAGGGTTCGAACCCTTCTGCCCCTGCCAATTTCAGACTAGCGAGTATGAGCGCCATTGAGGCGCGGGCGCTTAAGACGCCTTGCTGCTGACTACATCCTGATCGAACACAGATCGCTGTCGTTAGTTGACACACCCGATCCCCGACATATTCCAGCGACTTCGCCATCAATATGACACGCTTGCCACAATTTCGCCCCATTCGTGCCGTATCAAGTTCTCATTCGGAGGGCGGCCCACTGCGGCACCATGCCGAATTCGTGTGGGGGCGCGGAACGTTCGTGTGGGGGCGCGGAACGAAGGTGTGCTACTATGGCATTTGCTGATGAACTGACGGTATCGCATGTACATAACCATGCGCCGCGAACCGGTTTGAGCCTAACGCCGCTGCAATCGCGCGGTATCCAGCTCTCGGAGGCTGAAATAGAACATGTAGTTGCGCGGACACTGTCCGAGGCTCGCCAGATTGAGGCGCGCTCAGCGCTGCCTGCAATCGCGACTCAGGCCGAATTGTCGGGTCAATCGGGCCGCATCGCGCGGCGCGCTGCGCAACAAGAAGAGGCGGCGGCTCGGTTGGATGCCGTGGCGGCGCAGTATCATCCCCCTCAATCAATCGTCGAAGATCTGACGGGCCCGCGTGCGGGCCTGCCGCATGTCGCGCCATGGGTGCGGCGCAGTGTACTGGCGCTAGCGCTGGCGGGCGTGGTTTGGCTATGGCCTTGGATCTTAGTTGTCACTGTCGTCGCCGCCCTCGCTGTGCCACCGATCTGTGCCATTGCGCTGGGCAGTGAAAATGTGGTCGGTGCTTTGGCCCGTCTCTATCGTTGGCGCCATGCCCGGCATCCAGAACACGCTGAGCGGATGCGCGCCTGCGTCAACCGCTTTGCGATGCGGATGGACGCTATCCTTGACCGTTTGCCCGAAGGGTGGACCACAGGCCTCTATATGCCCGATTTCAGCCGCGAAGCGCTGCTGCCAATGGAGCAGCCTCAACTGCCCGATCCATTTGATCGTCTGCGCGGAGGCACGCGAGGCGCGTAGGTTGGGCGCTAGCCTCTGATGCTTGCGGACGGGCAAGCGGGCTTTGAGTACTTGAATTCGGGCCACGTGCCGCGTATGTCCGCCATCAAGTAGCCCCTGATCGGTGGGGGCCGTAGTCAGAAAAAGAAGGCAGCGCATGGCACGCACCAATCCGCTTCAATTCGTTCAGCAGGTCCGCGCAGAGGTCAGCAAGGTCGTATGGCCGACGCGCCGCGAGGTGCTGCTGACGACGGTGATGGTCTTTATCATGGCCGCTCTAACGGCGGTATTCTTTGCGCTCGTTGATTTGGGCATTCGCAGCGGATTGCAGGGCGTCTTTACGCTGGTCGGCTAAGGCCGCCCGGCGCTCTGTCGTTGAATCGCACCCTCGTGTCATCGCCCCCCTTGAATCCATAGGCGATCAGGGGTAGTGCGACGGTAACTCTACAAGGTGGCGCGCGGCGATTCGATGCCCCGCGCCGATTTTGTTTTTAAAACGTCCGGCAGCGCAGGTCTGCGCCTCGTTCGGACATATAGGTAATTCTGGCGCACGCGCCGGACGAGACGGAGACAAGCTCAGCATGGCAAAGCGGTGGTATTCGGTGAGCGTTCTGTCGAACTTTGAGAAGAAGATCGCCGAGCAGATCAGAAACTCAGTCGTCGAGAATGGCCTGGAAGAAGATATCGACGAGGTGCTGGTTCCGACCGAAGAGGTCATCGAGGTGCGGCGCGGCAAGAAGGTGACAGCCGAGCGGCGCTTTATGCCCGGCTATGTGCTGGTGCGGATGGATATGTCCGACAAGGGCTATCACATGATCAACTCGATCAATCGCGTCACCGGCTTTCTTGGCCCGCAAGGACGCCCGATGCCGATGCGCGATGCCGAAGTTCAGGCCATCCTTGGCCGCGTTCAGGAAGGCGAGGATAGCCCGCGCACTCTGATCCACTTCGAGATTGGCGAAAAGGTTAAGGTCAACGACGGCCCGTTCGAGGGCTTTGACGGATCGGTTGAAAATGTCGACGAAGATCAGCAGCGCCTCAAGGTGTCGGTGTCGATCTTTGGCCGGGAAACCCCGGTCGAGCTGGAATTCACGCAGGTGTCCAAGCAGTAATGCTGGCCCGCGCGATGTGCGCCGCTAGGTAGCGGTGCCGCCCGGAAGCGATCCGGGCATAATGTGGAAGGCGAGGGGGCCGCGGCCCCTGCACCCGGACCACGCAACGCAGAAGGCTGAGGGGCGCGCCCCGAGGCTGTTGAAACGAAGGAGAGGCCAAATGGCCAAGAAACTAGCCGGAAAGATGAAGCTGCAGGTGAAAGCCGGGCAAGCCAATCCCAGCCCGCCCGTCGGCCCCGCACTGGGCCAACGCGGCATTAACATCATGGAATTCTGCAAGGCGTTTAACGCCAAGACGCAGGATCTTGAGCCGGGCGCACCTTGCCCGACCGTGATTACGTATTATCAGGACAAGTCCTTCGAGATGGAAATCAAGACGCCTCCGGCGGCTTACTATCTCAAGAAGGCTGCCAAGCTGAAGTCGGGCGGCAAGACGCCGGGCCGCGAAACGGCTGGCTCCGTGACGGTCAAGCAAGTTCGCGAGATCGCCGAAGCCAAGTGGAAAGACCTGAACGCAAACGACGTCGACGCCGCGATGAAGATCATCGTGGGCAGCGCACGCTCCATGGGCATCGAGGTGAAGTAAAATGGCAAAACTTGGAAAACGCGCACGCAGCGCCCGCGAAGCCTTTGAAGGCAAAAGCAACCTGAGCATCGAAGACGCTGTCGCGCTGGTCAAGGGCAACGCCAAGGCGAAGTTCGATGAGACCATCGAGATCGCCGTCAATCTGGGCGTCGATCCGCGTCACGCAGACCAGATGGTTCGCGGTGTCATCGGCTTGCCGAACGGTACCGGCAAAACTGTCCGCGTTGCTGTATTCGCACGCGGCGCCAAAGCTGAAGAGGCCGAGGCGGCAGGAGCCGACATCGTCGGCGCCGAGGATCTGATGGAAATCGTCCAAGGTGGCAAGATCGACTTTGACCGCTGCATCGCCACGCCCGACATGATGCCCGTCGTGGGCCGTCTGGGTAAGGTCTTGGGCCCCCGCAACCTGATGCCGAACCCCAAGATTGGTACGGTCACGATGGATGTGGCTCAAGCCGTCAAGGACGCCAAGGGCGGCCAGGTGCAGTTCAAGGCCGAGAAGGCCGGTGTGGTCCACGCCGGTGTTGGCAAAGCATCATTCGGCCAGGAACAACTGGTCGAGAACGTCCGCGCGTTCATCAATGCTGTGGCCAAGGCCAAGCCTGCGGGCGCCAAAGGCTCCTACATGAAGCGTATCTCGCTGACCTCGACCATGGGTCCGGGCGTGACGATCGCCGTGGCAGATGCTGCGACCGAGTAATCGCACTTAGCCAAGATTAGGGGAGCGGGCCTGTTGGTCCGCTCCTTTTTCATTTTTCAAAGGCACTTCTTTTTGCTCGGCTATGGCCGCGAACGGCAGAAATTAACGCCGACATTCTGCCCATATGCCCCCGGGGGGTTGGCATTGCCGCCTGAACCCTCTAAAGGCAGCCTTGCGAGAGGGGCACGGGATTCGTATTCCATGCCTTTTTCGCGTTTCGTCCAAGACGGTGGGTGGGCCTATGGCCCTTAATACCCTGCCCGAGGCGGGAATTGAAATTTATCAGCCGAGCGCATGCTTGGATGCAACACTTCGATGCCCCGTTTAACAGGACCAAATGCCAGACACCCTTGTCTGGCTGAACTGAGCCGGGGGAAATTCCCCCGAAATTTGGAGTGAAACTGTGGATAGAGCCCAGAAAGAGAAAGTGGTCGACGAACTCGGCCAGATCTTCGAAAGCTCTGGCGTCGTCGTGGTAGCCCACTACGCCGGTATTACAGTTGCGGAAATGCAGGATCTGAGGGCGCGCGCACGCGCGGCCGATGCATCCGTTCGCGTTGCCAAAAACAGGCTCGCCAAAATTGCTCTCGAAGGCAAGCCCTGCGCATCTATTGCAGGCTTCCTGACGGGCATGACCGTTCTGACCTATTCCGAAGATCCCGTGGCAGCTGCCAGGGTGTCCGAGGATTTCGCCAAGGATAACAAAAAGTTTGAGATCCTCGGCGGCGCAATGGGTGAGAATGCTCTGGACCGTGCCGGCGTCGAAGCCGTGTCGAAAATGCCCTCGCGCGACGAGCTTATTGCTCAGATCGCAAGCTGCATTGGCGCACCAGGCTCGAACATCGCTGGCGCAATTGGCGCACCTGCTTCGAACATCGCGAGCATCCTCAGCACGATCGAGGAAAAGGCCGAAGCGGCCTGAACGCATCTGGAATTCCGGCAAGGGCATTCCGCCCTGTCGTTGGAACACATCTAATACGGAAAGCATGATAAAATGGCTGATCTGAAGAAAATGGCTGAAGAGATCGTCGGTCTGACGCTGCTCGAAGCACAAGAACTGAAAACCATCCTGAAGGACGAGTACGGCATCGAGCCCGCAGCAGGCGGCGCAGTGATGATGGCTGGTCCCGCAGGCGGCGGCGAGGCTGCAGAAGAGCAGACCGAATTCGACGTCATCCTCAAGTCGGCAGGCGCGTCCAAGATCAACGTGATCAAGGAAGTCCGTGCGATCACCGGTCTGGGCCTGAAAGAGGCCAAGGATCTGGTTGAGGCCGGCGGCAAAGCCGTCAAGGAGCAAGTCTCCAAGGACGAAGCTGACGAGATCAAAGGCAAGCTGGAAGCAGCTGGCGCCGAAGTCGAAGTCAAGTAATAGCAGGGGGCTGGACCGGAGCGTACGCTTGGTCCGATCCCCCTCTGATGTGGCTGGATCCGGGATTTCCGGGCCCAGCCGAACCTGTCTTGGACAGGCCCCCACGCGCCGCGGCGCCGGTTCACGATACCGGCACCTCACATTGCGGTGATAGGGTAGGGGCTTATCTCAGGCGAGGTTCGTGCGATCGGGAGGCCGTCATTGGGACGATGGCCATGAATGGATCGCACCCCCGCTCTCTCTGATGGCCGTGCGGCTGTGGCCCGACATCACGCACGACCGTTGAGAATTGAAAGGTGACCAGACACATGGCTCAATCCTACCTTGGCCAGAAGCGTTTGCGTAAGTACTTCGGCAAAATCCGCGAAGTCCTCGAAATGCCGAACCTTATCGAGGTTCAGAAATCCTCCTACGACCTGTTCCTGCGCTCGGGCGATCACGCCCAGCCTGCGGACGGCGAGGGTATCAAAGGCGTGTTCCAGTCGGTATTTCCGATTTCGGACTTTAATGAGACGAGCGTTATTGAGTTCGTCAGCTACGATCTGGAAAAGCCGAAATACGACGTCGAGGAGTGCATGCAGCGCGACATGACGTATGCGGCGCCGCTGAAAGTGACGTTGCGTCTGATCGTATTTGATATCGATGAGGATACCGGCGCGAAATCGGTTAAAGATATTAAAGAACAGGACGTATTCATGGGCGACATGCCTTTGATGACGCCCAACGGCACATTTGTCGTCAACGGCACCGAGCGGGTCATCGTCTCCCAGATGCACCGTAGCCCCGGCGTGTTCTTTGACCACGACAAGGGTAAGACGCACAGCTCGGGCAAGCTGCTGTTCGCTTGCCGTATTATTCCCTATCGCGGCTCGTGGCTGGACTTTGAATTTGACGCAAAGGATATCGTGTTCGCGCGTATCGACCGTCGTCGTAAGCTGCCTGTGACCACTCTGCTTTATTCGCTGGGTCTGGACCAAGAAGGCATCATGGATGCCTATTACGACACCATCCAGTTCAAGCTGAAGAAGAACAAGGGCTGGGTCACCAAGTTCTTCCCCGAGCGGGCGCGCGGCACCCGTCCGACCTATGATCTGGTCGACGCCAAGACTGGCGAAGTCATTGCTGAGGCCGGCAAGAAGGTCACGCCTCGCGCGGTCAAGAAGTTGATCGACGAAGGTAACGTGAAGGATCTGCTGATCCCGTTCGAGCATATCGTCGGCAAGTTTGCTGCCAAGGATATCATCAACGAGGAAACCGGCGCGATTTATGTCGAGGCTGGCGGCGAGTTGACGCTTGAGTACGACAAAGCGGGCGAGATCACGGGCGGTACGCTTCAGGATCTGCTGGATGCGGGCATCACCGAAATTCCGGTGCTGGACATCGACAACATCAATGTCGGTCCCTACATCCGCAACACGATGGCCGCTGACAAGAACATGAGCCGCGAAACCGCGCTGATGGATATCTACCGCGTCATGCGCCCCGGCGAGCCGCCCACCGAGGAGGCCGCATCTGCGCTTTTCAACACGCTGTTCTTTGACAGCGAGCGCTATGATCTGTCCGCCGTTGGCCGGGTCAAAATGAACATGCGCTTGGATCTGGATGCCGACGACACGCAGCGCACGCTGCGCCGTGAGGACATCCTTGCGTGCATCAAGGCACTGGTCGAGCTACGTGACGGCAAGGGCGACATCGACGATATCGATCACCTCGGCAACCGCCGGGTGCGCTCGGTCGGCGAGTTGATGGAGAACCAGTACCGCGTCGGTCTGTTGCGGATGGAGCGTGCGATCAAGGAGCGGATGAGCAGTGTCGAGATCGACACCGTGATGCCGCAGGACCTGATCAACGCCAAGCCTGCTGCCGCTGCCGTGCGCGAATTCTTCGGCTCCAGCCAGCTGTCGCAGTTCATGGACCAGACGAACCCGCTCTCTGAGGTGACGCACAAGCGCCGCCTGTCGGCGCTTGGACCAGGTGGTTTGACGCGTGAGCGTGCAGGCTTTGAGGTGCGCGACGTGCACCCGACGCACTATGGCCGCATGTGCCCGATTGAGACGCCAGAAGGGCCGAACATTGGTCTGATCAACTCGCTCGCCACATTTGCGCGCGTGAACAAGTACGGCTTTATTGAAACGCCTTATCGCAAGGTCGTCGACGGTCAGGTCACCGATGACGTGCAATACATGTCCGCGACCGAAGAGCAGCGCCATACCATCGCTCAGGCGAACGCGAACCTCGACGAGAATGGCCGTTTCGTGAACGATCTGGTCAGCACGCGCCAGTCGGGCGACTACATGCTTGCACCGAATGAGCAGGTCGATCTGATCGACGTCTCGCCCAAGCAGCTCGTCTCGGTTGCCGCATCGTTGATCCCGTTCCTTGAGAATGACGACGCGAACCGTGCCCTCATGGGCTCGAACATGATGCGTCAGGCCTTGCCGCTGATCAAGGCAGAGGCACCGCTGGTCGGTACCGGAATCGAGGGCGTCGTCGCCCGCGATAGTGGTGCGGCTATCATGGCCAGACGTGCGGGCATCATCGACCAAGTCGATGCCCAGCGTATCGTTGTGCGCGCTACGGCCGATATGGAACCGGGCGATCCCGGCGTCGATATCTACCGCCTGCGTAAGTTCCAGCGTTCAAACCAAAACAGCTGCATCAACCAACGTCCGCTGGTCAAGGTGGGCGACACTGTCGGCAAGCATGAGGTCATCGCTGATGGCCCCGCAACTGACATGGGCGAACTGGCTGTCGGCCGTAACGTTATCGTCGCGTTCATGCCGTGGAATGGCTACAACTACGAAGACTCGATCCTTATCTCCGAACGGATCAGCCGCGATGACGTCTTTACTTCGATCCACATCGAAGAATTTGAGGTCGCCGCACGTGATACCAAACTGGGACCGGAAGAGATCACTCGCGACATCCCCAACGTGGGCGAAGAGGCGCTGCGCAACCTCGACGAAGCTGGCATCGTTTATATCGGCGCCGACGTGGAGCCGGGCGACATCCTTGTGGGCAAGATCACCCCCAAGGGCGAGAGCCCAATGACGCCTGAGGAAAAACTGCTGCGTGCGATCTTTGGCGAAAAAGCCAGCGATGTGCGTGATACGTCCTTGCGGGTCAAGCCGGGTGATTTCGGCACGGTCGTCGAAGTGCGCGTCTTTAACCGCCATGGCGTGGAAAAAGACGAACGTGCGCTGCAGATCGAGCGTGAAGAGGTCGAGCGTCTCGCACGTGACCGCGATGACGAGCTGGCGATCCTGGATCGCAACATCTATCAGCGTCTGGGCACGATGATCCTTGGAAAAACGGCTGTCAAAGGCCCCAAGGGCGTCAAGTCGAACTCCGAGATCAACGAGGAACTGCTGAGCACGCTGACCAAGGGTCAGTGGTGGCAGCTGGCGCTGAAGGAAGAGGCCGACGCGCAGGTCATGGAAGCGCTGAACGCGCAATACGAGGCGCAAAAGCGTGCCTTGGATGCCCGTTTTGAGGATAAGGTCGAGAAGGTTCGCCGCGGCGACGACCTGCCGCCCGGCGTTATGAAGATGGTCAAAGTGTTCATCGCGGTGAAGCGTAAGCTTCAGCCCGGTGACAAGATGGCTGGCCGTCACGGCAACAAAGGCGTGATTTCCAAAGTGGTCCCGATGGAGGACATGCCGTTCCTCGCTGATGGTACGCCGGTCGATTTCTGCCTTAATCCACTGGGCGTTCCAAGCCGGATGAACGTCGGCCAAATTCTTGAGACCCATATGGGCTGGGCCGCGCGCGGCTTTGGCATCAAGATCGACGACGCGCTTCAGGGTTATCGCCGCAATGGCGACCTGACCCCGGTGCGCGAGGCGATGCACTTGGCTTATGGCGATGATGTCTTTGAAGAGGGCATCAAGGACATGACCGAGGCGCAACTGGTCGAGGCTGCAGGCAACGTGACGGGCGGTGTGCCCATTGCGACACCTGTCTTTGACGGTGCCAAGGAGCAGGATGTGAACGACGCGCTTAGCCGTGCAGGCTTTGACACGTCGGGCCAATCGATCCTCTTTGACGGCCGCACGGGCGAGCAGTTTGCGCGCCCTGTCACGGTCGGCATGAAGTACCTGCTCAAGCTGCATCACCTTGTCGACGACAAGATCCACGCACGCTCGACAGGGCCATACAGCCTTGTCACTCAGCAGCCGCTGGGCGGTAAAGCGCAGTTCGGTGGACAGCGCTTTGGTGAGATGGAGGTCTGGGCGCTGGAAGCCTACGGCGCCGCCTACACCTTGCAGGAGATGCTGACGGTCAAGTCGGACGACGTGGCAGGCCGGACCAAGGTTTATGAAAGCATCGTCAAGGGCGAAGACAGCTTCGAGGCCGGTGTGCCAGAGAGCTTTAACGTACTGGTCAAGGAGGTCCGGGGTCTGGGCCTCAACATGGAACTCCTGGATTCGGAGGGGGAAGAATAGAAAATTCATCGCAATTTTCTGAGCCCCGGTTTTTTGCGAAAAACCGGGGCGTTCCCCTTTCGGCCTACCCAAATTTCGAGGTGACTAAATGAACCAGGAACTGACAAACAACCCGTTCAACCCCGTTGCGCCGACGCAGACCTTTGATGAAATCAGAGTGTCGCTGGCGTCGCCGGAGCGTATCCTGTCGTGGTCCTACGGCGAGATCAAGAAGCCTGAGACCATAAACTACCGTACGTTCAAGCCTGAGCGGGACGGTCTGTTCTGCGCGCGTATCTTTGGCCCGATCAAGGACTACGAATGCCTGTGCGGCAAATACAAGCGCATGAAGTATCGCGGCGTCGTCTGCGAGAAATGCGGCGTAGAAGTCACGCTGCAAAAGGTCCGCCGCGAGCGGATGGGCCACATTGAGCTGGCCGCGCCCTGCGCCCATATCTGGTTTCTGAAGTCGCTGCCGTCGCGCATTGGCCTCATGCTGGACATGACACTGCGCGATCTGGAGCGGGTTCTTTATTTTGAGAACTACGTCGTGATCGAGCCGGGACTGACTGACCTGACCTATGGCCAGATGCTGTCCGAAGAAGAGTTCATGGACGCGCAGGATGCCTATGGCCTCGACGCGTTCACAGCCAATATCGGTGCCGAAGCGATCCGCGACATGCTGGCCCAGATTGATCTGGAGTCAGAGGCCGAGAACCTGCGCGCCGATCTGGCCGAGGCCACTGGCGAGCTGAAGCCAAAGAAGATCATTAAGCGTCTGAAAGTGGTCGAGTCGTTCCTCGAGTCCGGCAACCGTCCCGAGTGGATGGTCATGACCGTCATTCCGGTCATCCCGCCAGAGCTGCGCCCGCTGGTGCCGCTGGATGGGGGCCGTTTTGCGACGTCTGACCTGAACGACCTCTACCGCCGGGTTATCAACCGCAACAACCGCCTCAAGCGCCTGATTGAGCTGCGCGCGCCCGATATCATCGTGCGTAACGAAAAGCGGATGTTGCAGGAATCTGTCGATGCGCTGTTCGATAACGGCCGCCGTGGCCGCGTCATCACTGGCGCGAACAAGCGTCCGCTG
>JAGXGX010000047.1 GCA_024636515.1 Roseovarius sp. | reverse complement strand
GGGTGCATGCGGCAATGCTGGCATGGCTGGCCTGCGCCGGGTATGAGGTAGATCAGTGACATCCGGAGTTCCGACCATGGCAAAACCCAGCGCACTGACGTCCCGCAGCGCCAAGCCGCGAGCATGGCAAAAGATGCTGTCAGGCCGCAGACTGGACCTGCTGGACCCGACCCCAGTGGATATCGAAATTTCCGATATCGCGCACGGCCTCGCCTTTGTCGCGCGGTGGAATGGGCAGACACTGGGCGACTACGCCTATTCAGTGGCCGAACATTCGCTTCTGGTGGAGCGTATTTTTGCGCGCATTTCGCCCAAGGCTCCGCCAAAATGGCATTTGGCCGCCCTCCTGCACGACGCACCGGAATATGTGATAGGCGACATGATTTCGCCCGTAAAAAGCGCGGTTGGGCCGGGCTATGACGAGCTGGACAAGAGGTTGGCGGCGGCGATCCACATCCGCTTTGGCCTGCCAGCGGCGATACCCGTGACGGTCAAACGGCAGATCAAGAAAGCCGACAAGATCAGCGCCTGGATGGAGGCCACCCAGATCGCAGGCTTTGATGCGGCCGAGGCCGGACGCTATTTTGGCAGGCCAGATCCCGCCTTGATGGACGGCCTTGCAATCCGTCTGCGCCCCCCGCTGGAGGCGCGCGGCGACTACACCGCCCGCACCAATGAATTGCTGGAGGCGATGGGGTGATCACAGTGCGCCGCGCCACCCCGCTGGACGCCCCGCCCATGGCGGAGCTACTGAACGAGATCATTGCAGAGGGCGGCACCACCGCCCGCACCCGCCCGGTGACCAGCCGAGACATGGCCCGCATGATGCATACGGCACCAGACCGATCAGTCTGGCACGTAGCGCTAAACGCAGACGGAGCATTACGCGGCTTTCAGTATGTCGAGCCGTCGGATCACCTACCGCCAGAGGCGTGCAGCATCGCCACCTTCGTCCAGATCGGGCGCACTGGCCTTGGCATCGGATCGTCCCTCTTCACCGCCACCGCCAAGGCGGCAAAATCGCTAGGATACGTTTGGATCGATGCGGATATCCGCGCCGATAACGAAGGCGGGCTGATCTATTATCAAAGCCGGGGCTTTCGCGACTACGGCCGCCGCGAGGGTGTAGCACTCGCCTCAGGCCACCGCGTCGACAAGGTTCTCAAGCGGTTTGATATCTAGCAGCGGCTCATCACCGCTTGTCACCCTTGCGTGAGCCGGTGTTTCGGCGGGTTGGCGTGCACACGTCCTTGGGTCATGCTATTTTCGAACCTTAGGAGGATACCCGGTGAGCAACGCCATGACCAACTTCAAGACAGTTCTGCTGAGCGGGTTGATCGCCCTAGGATTTGCCGCGCACGGCACCACCGCTGATGCGGCAGCCACCGAAACACTCACCGTCGCCGGGGGCTGTTTTTGGTGCGTCGAGGCCGATTTCGAAGCTGTAAAAGGCGTGAGCGAAGTCGTCTCGGGCTACACAGGCGGCACTAGCAAAAATCCAACATACAAGGAAGTCACGCGCGGCGGCACTGGTTACTACGAGGCGGTCCAGATCATGTATGATCCCGCGCAGGTCTCGCGCCCTCAGCTTCTGCACATGTTTCTACGCTCGGTCGATGTGACCGATGCAGGCGGCCAGTTCTGCGATCGCGGCGACAGCTACCGCACCGCGATCTTTGCCAGCGGCGCAGCAGCGCAAGAGGCCAAGCAATCCATCGCCCAGGCGCAAAAGGATCTGGGGCAAAAGATCGTCACCCCCGTCCTGCCTGCACAAAAATTCTACAAGGCCGAGGATTATCACCAGAACTACTACAAGGGCGACGACCTGCAAGTCACCCGCTTTGGCATCAAAAATCAGGCCGAAGCCTACAATCGCTATCGCAGTGCCTGCGGGCGCGACAAGCGTGTGCGCCAGCTTTGGGGTGACACCGCGCCGTTTGCCAAAGGGCACTGAGATAGCGGAATTTCAGTGATCGGGCCGCCCAGCGCGGCCCAGCTTTTTTCTTGGTCTAAATACCTTCTATCCGCCGCATGCTAAACACGCGGCATTAGCCGTTAAGACCCGCCGCCTGCCCCAGTGCCATCAACCCCGCCTGCCATGCCTGCGCGCGCGGAGCTGCCTCAGCGGCGACGCCTTGTGACGCCAGCGCGCCGGCATACGGCGAGAGATCGCCAATGATCCGTACTTCCTGCCCCAGCCAATATGCTTTCATCGACGCCAGCTCTGCGCCCAAAAGGTGACCCAGCAACATCGCACTGCCGCCGGTGAGCGAAGCCGCGTTCAATTGCGTCGCCAGCCGTTCAGGGCGCGACATGGTATCGCCTAGCGCGCTTTCGTCGAAAGTATGGCCCGTAGTGCCCAACGCCGCCGCCAGCCTGCCAGTCGCCGCACCTTGAAAGCTGACGATCTCGCGCGCGCTGACATGGACCCAATGGGTCACGTCCCGCTGCGGCAATACTATTATACCGTCCCAGTCCGGCTGCGCCTCAAGGGCCCCGGCGATCAGCACACGCGCGGCGGCTGGCAGCACGGCTGCGGGCAATGCCTGCTGAACTGCGCTCAAAACACCGGGCGCTTCAATCAGCGTAGGCGCGGGCGGCAACACATGTGAGGCATCGTCCAGCGTGACTAGTCGCGCGGCAGGGATCCCGCAACGCTCCACGGCCTCCTTCACCGATGCGAAATCATGGGCGTTTATCGCGTCATCCTGAATAGCATAAAGCGTGACGCGCCCGCCCTTTGCCAGCAATGCGCCCCATGGCATAGTCATCAGCTACGATCACCCCTTTGGCCGGACATCTGCGCCACGATCCCGCGCATGTCATAACCCGCATCCGCAGCGGCGGAGACGATCTGGCCCTCGGGCATCCGATCGATCTGCGAAATGCTCCACATGGTCGTGCAGCGCGTACCGCTGCGGCAATAGGCCAGCACGGGCGCAGGCATCTCGGCCAGTGCCGCATTGAAATCATCGACGTTCGCCTCAGTCAGCGCGCCTGAAACAATCGGCACCGCGCGAAATTCCAGCCCTGCCGCCTGCGCCGCTGCCTCGATCACGGCGATGTCTGGCTGACCTGCATCCTCGCCATCGGGACGGTTACACAAGATCGCGCGAAAGCCGGCCTCTTTAATGGCGGGCACATCGGCCACTTCGATCTGGGGCGAGACGCTAAAGGCGTCGGTGATCTTGCGTAGGTCCATAGGGCCACTCCTTGTGAATTTGCCTGCCATATGGCCCCAATACCGCCCCGGTTTCAATGGCCCCCGCCCGTTGACATTCTGCCACGCGCCGCCAAACGTGGCCCCGGCACAGCAGGGGGCGTCCATGGACAAGCGTTGGGAATTCTGGATCGACCGGGGCGGCACATTCACCGATATCGTGGCGCTGGATCCAGCGGGCAAAATGCACACCCACAAGCTGCTGTCGGAAAACCCCGAGCGGTATGAGGACGCCGCCGTGCAGGGCATCGCAGACCTGATCGGGACCAAGGAATTCGCCCCCAACAGCATCGCAGCGGTCAAGATGGGCACGACCGTCGCCACCAACGCGCTGTTGGAGCGTAAGGGCGAGCGCGTTCTGCTGATGATCACCAAAGGGTTTCGCGACCTACTGCTGATCGGCTACCAGACGCGGCCCCGTCTGTTTGACCTGCATATCAAGCGGCCCGATATGCTTTATCACGAGGTGGCCGAGCTGGACGAGAGGTTGGGTGCGGACGGCGAATTAATCCGCCCGCTGGACGAGGATGCAGCCCGCGCCGCACTGCAATCGGCCTATGAGAGCGGCATCCGCGCCGTCGCTATCGCCGGGCTTCACGCCTACCTCAACCCCGCGCACGAGGCCCGCGTGGCGGAGATTGCGCGCGACATCGGCTATACCCAAATTAGCGTCAGCCACGAGGTCAGCCGCTTGGCCAAGCTGGTTGGGCGCGGTGATACGACCGTCGTCGACGCCTACCTGTCCCCCATCCTGCGCCGCTATGTCGACCGCGTGGCGGATGCGCTGGACCTTGGGACAGCGTGCGAACGCCTCCTGTTCATGCAGTCGAACGGCGGCCTGACCGAGGCGCGCCGCTTTCAGGGCAAGGACGCGATCCTGTCTGGGCCCGCAGGCGGCATCGTGGGCATGGTCCGCACGGGCCGGGCGGCGGGTGCGAGCCGACTGATCGGTTTCGACATGGGCGGCACAAGCACCGATGTCAGCCACTATGCAGGCGAATACGAGCGTAGCTTTGAAACGGAAGTTGCAGGCGTGCGGATGCGCGCGCCGATGATGGACATTCACACGGTGGCCGCAGGCGGCGGCAGCATATGCAAATTCGAAGATGGCCGATTTCAGGTGGGACCGGACAGCGCCGGCGCAGATCCCGGCCCTGCTTGCTATCGCCGGGGCGGTCCGCTGACTGTGACCGATTGCAACGTCATGCTGGGCAAGTTGAATCCCGATCATTTCCCGCAGGTCTTTGGCCCGGATGGTGACCAGCCGCTGGACGCAAATGTTGTGCGTGACAAATTCGCTGAACTGGCACAAATCGTCGCTACCGAAACGGGCGACGCCCCTCGCACGCCTGAGGATATGGCACACGGCTTCTTGCGGATCGCCATCGACAACATGGCGAACGCGATCAAGAAAATCAGCGTCCAGCGCGGCCATGACGTGACACGCTACACCCTCCAGTGCTTTGGCGGCGCGGGCGGTCAGCACGCCTGCGGTGTGGCTGATGCATTGGGAATGACGCGCGTTCTGGTGCATCCCTACGCTGGCGTTCTATCGGCTTATGGCATGGGCCTCGCGCCGATCACTGCGATGCAAGAGGCGCAGATGGATATGCCCCTAGCCGCTTATGCGACAGCGATGCAGACCGTCAAAACCCTTGGCAACGAAACGCTGGCCGAAGTAGAGGCACAGGGGGGTGATGACGCTAATGTCACTCACCGCCTGCACTTGCGCTATGACGGCTCGCACCAGACAATCCCGGTCGAGGGCAGCACCGAGGCCAATGCCCGCGACCTGTTCGAGGCGGCGCATAAACAGCGCTATGGCTTCATCTCGCCGGGCCGCGACATCATCATCGACATGATTAGCGTAGAAGCGAACGGCGCCAGCCG
>JAGXGX010000046.1 GCA_024636515.1 Roseovarius sp. | reverse complement strand
GTTATGACGCTGACATGGACGCCACCGTCTGCGTGACCGCGCCGCCCGAAATACAGCGCGCTCGCGTGCTAGAGCGCGGTACAATGAGCGAGGCGCAATTTGATGCGATACTCGCCAAGCAAATGCCCGACGCCGAAAAGCGCGCCCGCGCCACATGGGTCATTACTACCGATACCCTTGAACACGCCCGCGCTCAGGTGCAGGCTGTTGTTGATACTATCAGACAGGAAATAACCTATGCGTGAGATCGTGCTAGATACCGAAACCACCGGATTCGAGCCTGATCAGGGCGACCGCATCGTGGAAATCGGTGGTGTTGAGCTGCTCAATCACATGCCGACAGGCCGCACTTATCACCAGTATATCGACCCCAAACGTGCCATGCCCGAAGACGCGTTCAAAGTGCACGGCTTGGGTGATGATTTTCTGCGCGGCAAGCCGGTCTTTGCCGAGATTGCTGACGCATTTCTAGAATTCATCGGCGATGCCAAGATGGTGATCCATAACGCCGCATTTGATATGAAGTTTTTGAACGCCGAGTTGCGCTGGTTGAACAAGCCGCAATTGCCGTGGGAGCAGGCTATCGACACTCTGGCCATCGCGCGCAAGAAATTCCCCGGATCGCCCGCCTCGCTTGACGCACTTTGTCGCCGGTTCAATATCGACAATGGTGCGCGGACGCTGCACGGCGCATTGCTCGATTCTGAAATTCTGGCAGAAGTTTATCTGGAACTGATTGGCGGCCGCCAGCCCGGGCTGATCCTGGGGCAAAGTCAGAGTCAAACAGGTGGTTTAGACACGCAAGAGGCGTGGCGCCCTGCCCCGCGCCCTGCGGCGTTGCCCGCGCGGCTGACCCCGGATGAGGCCGCCGCGCATGACGCTTTTGTCGAAACGCTTGGCGATGCACCAATGTGGCGCAAAACGTCCTGAGCGAGTGGTCTAGGCAGTGCCGCTCGGCTGCTGCTCCTGCTCTGCCTGACGGCGCGCGATTTCATTGCGGTAGATCGACACAAAATCAATATTTTCCATGTTCAGCGGCGGGAACCCACCGTCGCGCGTGACGTCCGACACGATGCGGCGAAAGAACGGGAACATGATGCGCGGGCATTCGATCATCAGAAACGGATGTAGCTGATCTTCGGGCACGTTTTCGACGTGGAACACGCCAGCGTATTCCAGCTCCAGCAGGAACAAATCGTCCTCGGTGCCTTTATTCTTTGAATGGATGCGCAGCTTTGCAATAACTTCGTACTGGTGATCTGCTCCGCGCTTCTTGGCGTCCAGATTGACGTTGACGGTCACATCAGGCTGCACTTCGCCGCCAGCGCCGCGCTGTGCGAGGATATTTTCAAACGACAGGTCGCGCACGAATTGCGTCAGAACCTGCATCTTGATCTGGGGTTGTTCGGCGCCTGCTGCGCCATTTTCCTGCTCGGCCATCGTCATCTCCTGAATGTGAGTTTGCGCAGCGGTCTATCAGGTCGCCGGATACGCCTCAATCCCTGGTCCATCCTGACGGGTTGCGCGGTGCGTCATCCGGGGACACTTCGGTAAAATCGCCCTCGATGGTGTTCGGATCCTGCCCACGCCGCGGCGCTGCGCCAGTGCTAAAGCTCTGAACTTTGACCCGTTTGCGTAGATAGGCGAATGCGGCCCGCCGAAAGGGCGGCGTCAACAGCGCAAACCCAAGCGCATCAGTGAAAAAACCGGGCGTGACGAGCAATACGCCCGCAACCAGAATCATCGCGCCGTGCGCCAATGCCTCAGTCGGATCGCTTTGGCCCGAAAACGAGTTGCGAAGATCGCTCAGGGCCAGCGCGCCTTGCGTCCGCACTAGCCATGTTCCGAGGATCGCAGTCAGGATCACGATAGCAAGCGTGGGCCATAACCCGATCAGACCGCCGACCTGAATGAATAGACCGATCTCAATAATCGGGATAATCATGAACGCAATGAGTAGCCACATCTTGTCTAGTCCTTCGGGTTTACCGTGCGCCAAGGTGGACTTGGCTAGCCTCCCCCACTACATAAGGCTGTAGACCCGAAGATTTCAACGCTTTGCCCTAATGAGGTGCCCATGAACTCGCCTATTTTGCAGCTTTTGGTGCTTGCAGGCATCGCTGTTTTCCTGATCCTCAGGCTAAGAAGTGTGCTGGGCACGCGCGACGGGCACGAGCCGTCTTCCGAGGTCGCGAAAGCGCAGAGCAAGGCCAACAACCCCCGGCTGCACAAGTTGGAAGTGATTGAGGGCGGTCCGGATCGCGACATCACTGATCATGTGCCGGAGGACAGCGAGTCCGCCGCGGCACTGGCCGAGATGAAGCGCGCCGAGCCGTCTTTCGGTGTGGGGGACTTCCTGAGCGGCGCGCGCGGCGCTTATGAAATGATCCTGATGGCGTTCGAACGGGGCGAGTTGGAGGAGGTCCGCGATTTTCTGTCGGAGGATGTCTATGCTTCCTTCGCCGAGGTCGTCGCGATTCGCGAGGAAAAAGGCCTGACAATTGAGGCCGATTTCATCGGTATCCGCGATATGACTCTGGCAAATGCCAACTTTGAAAACAGTGTGGCTGAAATCACAGTCAAGTTCGTCGGCGAACTCGTATCCGTGGTGCGCGGCCCCGACGGCGAAATTGTTGAAGGCGAGCCGAGCAAGGCTAAGCGCCAAAGAGATGTTTGGACGTTTGAGCGAATTATGGGTGCCGACGACCCCAACTGGCGGCTCGTCGCCACTGGCGAATGATCCGGGCGGCGCTGGCTGCCATAGTGCTGGCGGTGCCGTTTATCGGCCCCGCCGCGCTGGCCGAAGCGCGCTATGACATTGTAGAGTTTGCCGAGCTTGATCATTGGGACGCGGACGATCACGCCAGCGCGCTGCAGGTTTTTAATGACACCTGCCCTGATATGAACGATATTGATTGGCGCTCGCTTTGCGCGCTTGCGCAACAAAATCCGAGTGCGCGAAATTTTTTCGAGTTGTTTTTTCGCCCCGTCCTGATCAGTGAGGGGCGTCCTGCCCTTTTTACCGGCTATTTTGAACCTGAGCTGGACGGCGCGTTGCGCTTTGGTGGGCGTTATCGTTATCCCCTTTATCGCGAGCCGCCCGAGTCCCTTGAGGCTGATCTGTGGCTGACCCGCCGCGAGATTGAGTTGGGAGATACAATGAAAGATCGCGGGCTGGAAATCGCTTGGGTCGATGACCCGGTCGAACTTTTCTTTCTGCAAATTCAAGGGTCTGGCCGTATTCGTCTACCCGATGGCCGCACTATCCGCGTTGGATATGGCGGGTCGAACGGGCATGAGTATCGGTCTATCGGCGCGGAAATGGTGCGGCGCGGCATCTACAACGTCCATCAGGTATCCGCGCAGGTGATCAAAAATTGGGTCAGGCGTAACCCCATCGAGGGAGCCGAACTGCTGCTGTTCAATCCGTCATATGTCTTTTTTCGGCGGATTGACGATTTGCCGCCTGAGCGCGGCCCACGCGGCGCGATGAACAGGTCGATCACGGCCGGCAGGTCTGTGGCGGTCGATCCGGCCTTTGTCACCCTAGGCGCGCCCGTCTGGGTCGAAAAGGACGGGGAGGATCCGGTTCGCCGCCTGATGATCGCCCAAGATACCGGATCGGCGATAAAGGGTGCGCAGCGGGCTGACCTTTTTATGGGAACGGGGGATGACGCCGGGCGGGTTGCGGGCCGCATGCGCGACCCGGGCCGGATGCTGATCCTGATGCCGATCCAGCGGGCCTATGCGCTGGCGCCGGACGCGATCTGATGAGCCGCAGGCGCCTGAGACCTGACGAGCTTGACCTCTGGCGACAAGTCGCTCGCACGGCTGAGCCGCTGAACCCCGCGCAGACCAGTCCCAAGGCCATGCCATCTGTCAGCGCTCCGCCAGCGCCCCCTGAGCGAGCCAGCCCTGCGCCCGTCCAGCATTTCACGCTAGGGCAAAATGCAGCGCGCGGCGGTCCCTCGCATGACGTGCTGCCCGGCCTGACCGACAGGATGCAGGCGCAGCCGGTCATCATGGACCGCAAGTCTTATGGCAAGCTCAAGCGCGGCAAACTGGCGCCAGAGGCGCGCATTGATCTGCACGGAATGACGGTGGACCGCGCGCATGGCGCGCTATCGGGTTTCATTATGCGCACCCATACTGATGGCAAACGACTGGTGCTGGTTATTACCGGCAAGGGTCGGCGCAGCGAAGAGGATGGCCCGATCCCGGTGCGGCAGGGCGTGCTGCGACACAACGTGCCACACTGGCTAAGTATTCCGCCCCTCTCGGGCCTCGTGATGCAGGTTACGAATGCGCATAATCGCCATGGCGGGGGCGGCGCCTATTACGTCTATTTAAGACGCCCCCGGTAGCAGGCCCTTGGCGCGGCCGACGCCTATCACCATCAACACTGTCGAGATCACAAAGAAAAACGCGATCCACAGAAACTGCATCTCGATCCCCGCACCCAGATCAATAGCGACGCCTGAAATGCCGGGCCCGATGGCCGATCCCAGCACCATGACCGCCGCCGCCATCGCCTTGATCGCGCCGATGTGGCGTGTGCCATAGAATTCGGCCCAGAAGGCGGCGGGCAGCGTGTTGTTAAATCCAGTGTTCACCCCAAGAAAAAGGAAGCCAGCCAGCATGCCCCATGTGCCATTCGCGTAGGCAAAAAGGATGAACGCCGCTACCATTGGCAACTGCATCCACGGTATCAGGCGCGCGGTGCCAACCTTGTCCAGCGCCCAGCCGCTAAGCATCATCGCGGCGATGCTGACGGCGGTATAGATCGGAAACATTGCCACCAATTCAACATGAGACAGTGACTTCACTTCGGCGATATGGACCTGATGAAAGAAAAATGTGGTGTTAAAAGCGGCCGGTCCCAGCAACGCTGGAACCATGAACCAGAACAGCCAGTGCCGAAATGTCTGATTGCGCGTCCAGTGCCGCGCTTCCATCCCCATGCTCTGGCCTGATTGCGCATGGCTCTGCGGTGCTCGTTCCTGGCGAAGTAATAGAAACAGGATGGGAGCGCCGATGAGCGCGATTGCGGCGGCAATCAGCCATAGCAGATGCCAGTCCATCACGAGCATGAGCGTGACAAAAAGGATCGGCAGCACCGCTTCGCCCAGTGAAAAGCCCAGTTTTGAGATCGACAGCGCTCGGCCTCGCGCGGCGATGAACCAGCGTGCCATGGCGACAGTAGAGATATGACTGCTCATCCCCTGCCCGGTGAATCGCAGTGCAAAGATCACGAGTGGAAGTAGCCACCAAACGGGGTTTAGCGCCATCGCAACACAGGCCAGCGCCAAAATGGCGAGGATAATTGCCCCAATTGCGCGCACGCGAAAGATATCGGTCAACCCGCCCGCCCAGACCATCAGGATTGCCGACACGGTTGTGCCTAGCGAATAGATCCCACCCCACTGCCCATGACTGAGGTCAAACCCCTCGCGGATTTCACCGGCAAAGATCGAGATAAAGAAGGTCTGCCCGAAGCTGCTGAGAAACGTTAGCAAAGCACCAGCAGCAAGCCAGCGTGCATTGTCGCGAATGAAGGTCAGCGTGTGCATACGCAGTAGGTGGCGTGAAACGCGTAGAAAGAAAAGCCGCAAACCGAGGCGTGATCCAAAGGTACGCCTGCGGCGCGCTGATGCCTTGCCCGTTGCAGCGCGCCGCTAAGGTCAGGCGGCGCGCGCGTGATAACTGTCGTGTATAGGTATTTTTGCCAAGAAAAAGCCGAGACGACCTTAAAGCACATACCGGCTGAGATCGGCGGATCTCGCGAGTTCGCCTAGGTTTTTTTCGACGAAGGCTGCATCAACTGTTACGGCCTCGCCGCCGCGGTCTGGGGCGTTGAAGCTGAGTTCCTCAAATACCCGCTCCATCACCGTATAGAGGCGGCGGGCGCCTATGTTTTCAACCGATGCGTTCACCTCGGCGGCTATGTGCGCTAGGGCTTTGATCCCGTCCTCGGTGAAATCGACTGTGACCGCTTCGGTGCCCATGAGGGCGGTGTATTGCCGCGTCAGGGCGTTATCCGTCTCGGTTAAGATGCGCACGAAATCCTCTTCGGTTAGCGCGCGTAGCTCGACCCGGATGGGTAGGCGGCCTTGCAATTCGGGCAGAAGGTCGGACGGTTTGGCGATGTGGAACGCGCCCGACGCGATAAAGAGGATATGATCGGTCTTGACCGCGCCATACTTGGTGCTGACACTAGTGCCTTCGATCAGGGGCAACAGATCGCGCTGCACCCCCTCGCGGCTAACTTCGCCGCCGCGTGCGTCGTGACGGGCGCAAACCTTGTCGATCTCATCAAGGAACACGATGCCATTCTGCTCGACCGCTTCTAGCGCGGCCCGGTTGACTGCCTCATCGTCAAGCAGCTTGTCTGCCTCCTCGCCGATGAGGATTTCATAGCTATCAGCGACGGTCATCTTGCGCTTGACTGTGCGGCCGCCGAACGCCTTGCCGAAGATATCGCCAAGGTTCATTCCACCCATCTGGCCGCCGCCGGGTTGGCCTGGTATCTCCATCGTGCCAATTGGGCTGGAATTGTCGGCCAACTCCAGCTCGATCACGGTGTCGTCCAGTTCGCCTGTCTTTAGCTTTTTGCGGAAAAGATCACGCGTCCCCTCGCGGGCATCCTCGCCCGCGATCGCGGTGATGACGCGTTCCTCGGCAGCTTGTTGCGCAGCGGTAGTCACGTCCTCTCGCATCTGCTCGCGGATCATGGCGATGGCGCTGTCCACCAAATCGCGGATAATCTGCTCGACGTCGCGGCCGACATATCCCACCTCGGTAAATTTCGTTGCCTCGATCTTGATGAAGGGCGCGCGGGCCAGTTTCGCCAAGCGGCGGCTGATTTCGGTTTTGCCGACGCCGGTCGGGCCGATCATCAGAATGTTTTTCGGATAGACCTCATCTCGCAGATCATCGGGCAGTTGCCGACGCCGCCAGCGACTGCGCAGGGCGACCGCGACGGCCCGTTTGGCATCAGTCTGTCCGATGATGAAACGATCAAGTTCACTGACAATTTCGCGCGGGGTGAGGTCGGTCATTCGGTTTCCTTTTGCGGTCTGAGCGGGACCTAAGCATGGGCGGCGGGAACGCAAGGTATCGCTATGTAGTGTCGTGAGGCTGATGGCATCGAGAGAGGGGCGGGTCGCAGATAGCCGTTAGCCCTTAATCTTCTTGATCGTCAGCTTGCCGTTGGTATAGACGCAAATATCAGCGGCGATCGCCATTGCCGCGCGCGCTATATCTTCGGCATCGCGGTCCGTATCCATCATGCCGCGCGCGGCGGCCAGCGCGTAATTGCCGCCTGATCCGATTGCGGCCACGTCATGCTCGGGCTCCAGCACGTCGCCGGCGCCGGTGATAACGTATAGATCGCGTCCGTCTGTGACGATCAGCATCGCCTCCAGCTTTTGCAGGTATTTATCGGTGCGCCAGTCTTTGGCCAAATCGACGCAGGCGCGTTGCAACTGGCCGGGTGTCGCCTCCAGCTTGGTCTCAAGTCGCTCCAGCAGGGTAAAGGCGTCGGCGGTAGATCCGGCAAAGCCAGCGACCACGTCGATCCCGCCGGGGCTTAGGCGGCGCACCTTGCGGGCGGTGCCCTTGATCACGGTCTGGCCCAGGCTGACCTGTCCGTCACCGGCGATCACCACTTCGCCGCCCTTGCGCACGCCGATGATTGTGGTGCCGTGCCAGCCGGGGAATTGTTCGCTCGCCATGTCGTCACTCCTTGTGTCTTTGTGCAATATGGAAGCCGCAAAGCCTGACTGCAAGTTCTGCAGGGTGCAGCAAAAAGGGCGCCGCATGGGGCGCCCTTCCCTATCTAATCAGTCGTTCGCTTCAGATCGCGTCTTCGATCCATTTTTGCAGTGCGGCCTTAGGCTTTGCGCCCGAAAGGTTCGATACGACTTCGCCATTCTTGAAAATGAAAAGCGCCGGAATGCCGCGCACGCCTAGATTGCTTGCCATGGCCTGATTGCTATCAATGTCGACCTTGACCACTTTGACCTTGCCGCCCATTTCTTCTGACAGTTCTTCCAGTGCCGGGCCGATCTGCTTGCAGGGTCCGCACCATTCTGCCCAGAAATCCACTACGACGGGGATATCGGAATTCTTTACTTCGGCGTCGAATGTATCGTCTGTGACGGCGATTGTGGCCATGGGTCATCTCCTGAATTGGGTTCTACATTTACGTAAGTAGCGCCGCCGCTGACGTCAAGTTGCCTTGGCGCGCTGTAGCGCGTCTGACACAAGATCGTGTGGCATTGGCATAAGAACGGCATCGCGCGTCCACAATATAGCGGTTTCGATCTGCCGTTCCGGCCAAACCTGCGCGGCCATAGCGGCATAGGCGCCCATCTGGCGCAGCAGGCCCTCAGGGCACGCCTCCGGCGTATCGGGCACCATCGCATTTGATTTGAAATCGACGATCAGCGCCGTATCGCCCGTTAGGATCAGGCGGTCGATCACGCCTTGAATGCGGCCTAACCCGGGTAAATCGGCGGTGATGCCTACCTCTGGCAGGGCGCCTGCGCCCCAAAGCTGTGCGAGGTTTTGGGACACTATGCTGCGCGACGCCTCGGCCAAAAGTTCGTCCAGATCGGTTGCGCTGGGCAGAATATACGCGGCAGCGACGGGCCAGTCGGGTTGGGGTAAGCCCGGCAAAAACTCCAACAAAGCATGGATGTGGCTGCCGCGCAGCATCGCCGCATCCTCATCGAGGCCGGAATCGCCCGGCAGCGCCTTCGCCCCGCCCAGATCTGACGGGCTGCGGGACTTGGGCGCATCCACAGGGATCGGTGCATGAGTATGGAAAAATGGCGCGAGAGGGGCAACTTCGGGTGATGCGGTACGGTCCTCGCCAGATGTTGCGACAGTCCAGTCGCCCCGCTCCAGCCGCAGTCCGTCCGCGCCGTTTATTCGGTACGGCACTGCGTTCATGCGCGTCAGACCGCCTGCGACCTTCTCGTACCAGCTATCCCCGCTATCGCCCGGATCCTTGGCAGACGCCACGATAAGCCACTTTTCGGCGCGGGTCATCGCGACGTATAGCAGGCGGTCACGCTCGGCGCTCTGGGCTAGTTTAATCCGGTCAATCACCTCGCTCTGCGCGTTCGGAATGACGCCGGATTTGGCCCGCCACAGCGGCGCGCCGCCTACGTCCAGCACTTGCGCGCGCACGTCGTTCTTGCGCTTGCCCGTTTCGGGCAGGATCACGATGGGTGCCTCCAGCCCCTTTGCGCCATGCACTGTCATCACCCGGATCAGATCGCCCGCCGCATCCATCTGGCGCTTGATCTCAAGATCGTCCGTTTCCAGCCAAACGAGAAAGCCGGTGAGGCTATCGATGGCCTTTTGCTCATACGCTAGCGCCTGAGACAGTAGCGCATCAATCCCGTCCTCGGCCTCGACGCCCAGCCGCGCAAGCATGCGGCGGCGCCCGTCATGACGCGTCAGAATACGCTCGATCAAATCATAGGGCCGCAGATAATCTGCCTGCTTGCGCAGATCGTTCAGGATTTCCATTGTCTCGGGGAATTCCGCCGCACGCTTGCGCAGCACTTCCCAGAGGTATTTGCGGCCGCGCCCCTGCGACAGATCATAGAGCTGCCGCTCGTCCCAGCCCAGAAGCGGCGAGCGTAGCGCGACGGCGAGCGACAGATCATCCTCGGGCGTGGACAGAAACGACAGGACTGCCGCCAGATCCTTGACCGCCAGTTCGGCGGCTACTTTCATCCGGTCGGCCCCGGCGATGGGTAAATTGCGCGCTTTGCAGGCGCTGATGATCTCGTGGAAGATATCGCTTCGCGACTGCACGAGAATTAGGAAATCGCCCGCGCGTACAGGCCTCATGCCGCCTTTGTCTGGGATCGGTTGGCCCGTTTCGATCATCTGGGCGATGTTATCGGCGATCTGTGTTGCCAGAATAATGCTGGGATCGTCCTTGGCCTTGATGTCGACGGGCGCGTGCCAAGGCGGCGCCTCGGTCTCTGGCGCCTCGGGGTTTATGGGCCACAGATCAACGCGGCCGGGCATGTCAGGAAAAAAGGGAATGTGACTCTGATCGGCGGCAAAACCCGATGCCTCAAGCTCCCTGAATGTGGCGTCGACCACGTCCAGAACGGCGCTGGATGAGCGGAATGAATGCTCCAGCCTCTGGCTTTGGAGGGGTGTACCCGCTGCTGCTAATCGCTCGGCAAAATCGCGCTGCATGCGGTCGAATTCGCGCGGATCGGCGCCTTGAAACGAATAGATGGACTGTTTTTTGTCGCCAACGACGAAAATAGTGCGTTCTGTGCCGTCGCGGGCACCCTGCCCGGCGGTAAATTCCTGCGCGAGGCGGTCGATGACCTGCCATTGCACTGGGCTGGTGTCCTGCGCCTCGTCCACCAGAATATGGTCGATCCCGCCATCAAGGCGGAACAGCACCCATGCTGCCACATCTGACCTAGTCAGTAGCGCACGGGCACGCAGGATCAGATCGTCGAAATCCAGCCATCCGCGCAGTTGCTTGGCGCGCGCGTACGCAGGTAGGAACACTTGTGCGAAATCTTGTAGCGCGACGCTTAGCTGAAGCGCCTGTAGCGCCACCCGCTTGGGGCGCGCATCCTGAACGCGGTGCATCCACGCCTCGATCAGGTCCATGGTAAGGCCAAGGGCGGTTCGCGTCGGCTTGGTTGGCGAGCGGCTTGAGACAGTGAAAGGCGCCTTGCCTGACTTGGTTAGAAAGACGTCTTCCAAGATCGGAAGCGCGTCAAAATCCAGTGACGAGATGCGGCGCAGCTTGGCCGCCGCCTTGAGGTCAGTACTGCTGCCCGACGCTAGAGCAGTCACTAATTGGCCCAATAGACCCGCTTCGTCACCGAGGAAAACCTCTTCTTCGACGCTGCGCCGACTGACATCGGGGCGCAGACCCAATGCATGCGCAAGTCCTGCCTCGGTGCGCGGCGCATCGAACATTGGCGCGCGGCTGGCGATTTCGCGGGTCAAATCGTCCAGCGTCTCGCCAGTGTGATGCCTCGCCAGAGCGGTCAGTTTGGCGGCATTCGGGCCCGCCCCGATCTGCTCCACGATTTCGGCCCGCAGCAGTTGTGCCGTACGCTCCTCCATCTCGACGAACTGCGGGTTGACTCCTGCCTCCAGCGGGAAGCGCCGTAGTAGGGATGCGCAAAATGAATGGATTGTCTGGATCTTCAGTCCACCCGG
>JAGXGX010000201.1 GCA_024636515.1 Roseovarius sp. | reverse complement strand
GATGGGGATCAAGAAAATGGCCTTTGGTCTGACCATGCCACTGACCAAGGACGAAGAGCCGCAGGATTTCGGCCTCAACCTTACGCTGGCTGACTTCACCTTGAGCGACGCGATTTGGGCGCTGTTCGATCCCACCGGCAAACTGCCACGCGATCCGGCAAATTTGGCGCTGGATTTGGCAGGCAAGGCGAGCGTTCTGGTCGATATCATGGACTCCGCACAGATGGCCAAGATCGAGGACGGCGACGCCGAGCCAGTCCAGTTAAACGCGCTGACGTTGAACTCTTTGCTGCTCAGCCTTGCCGGGGCCGAGCTGACGGGTCAGGGCGATGTGGCCTTTGATAACGACGACACGACCGTCTATGAGGGCATGCCAACGCCTGTGGGCGATGTCGCGTTCAAGTTGACGGGCGCCAATACGCTGATCGAAACGCTTGTCGATATGGGATTGATTGGGCCAGAACAGATGATGATGGCGCGCATGGGCCTCGGCGCTTTCGCCGTGCCCGGCGAAGGCGATGACGTGCTGACATCCAAAATCGAATTTACCGAGGATGGCGGCGTGCTCGCGAACGGCAATCGCCTGAAATAGGCGCCTCTCGGTCTAATTTTATTGGCGGGCCGGGGGGCATACTCCGGCCCGCCGTCATTTTGTGCGCCCCTTGTACACGGAACGCCCGCGGACTACCTCAGGCTTTCATTTGAAAGGCATTCCCATGACGCATCCCTCGGACGATCTGGCGCAAGCCCTGCTGGCGGCGGCGCGCCGTGCGGGCGCAGAGAGCTGCGATGCGATGGTCGCAACGGGCGGATCCCAAGTGATCGACGTGCGCGGCGGAAAGCTGGAGCAGGCAGAGCGGTCAGAGGCCACAGATGTAGGCCTCCGCGTGCTGATCGGGCAGCGGCAGGCAAGCGTGTCGTCCTCTGACATACGTCCAGAAACGCTAGAGATTTTGGCCGAACGCGCCGTCGCCATGGCGCGCGAAGCCCCCGAAGACCCGCACGCGGGACTGGCGGACCCGGGCCAGCTTGCGACCGCGTGGGACATAAGCGCGCTAGAGCTGGCAGACCCCGCGCCCGAGCCTGAGCCAGCCGAATTGCAGCGCCGCGCCGCCGAGGCAGAGGCCGCCGCATTAGCCGTACCGGGCGTGGCCCAAGTGCAGGCATCGACTGCCGGGTATGAGCGGCGACGCATCTGGATGGCCGCCAGCAACGGATTTGAGGCCAGCCACACGCGCACCGACTGGTATGTGTCCTGTGCCGCCATCGCCGGGACCGGCGCGGGGATGGAGCGCGACTCGGACGGTGACGCGCGGATATGGGACGCCGACCTGCGCAGCGCCGCCGATATAGGCGCCCGTGCCGGCGCCCGCGCTGCCGAACGTTTAGGCGCGCGCCGGCCCAAGACGGGCGCTTATCCCGTGCTGTTTGACGAACGCATTTCGACCTCACTAATCGGTCACCTGCTGGGGGCGGCCAATGGCGCGGCTGTTGCGCGCGGTGCCACATGGCTGCGCGATAAACTGGGCCAGCAGGTTCTACCAGACGGCCTGAGCATATTTGAGGATCCGCACCGCCCGCGCGTGGCCGGATCGCGGCCCTATGACGGCGAGGGGCTTGCGACGCAGCGCCGCGCCATAGTGGACAGCGGCGTGCTGACGTGCTGGGTGCTGGACCTTGCCAGTGCGCGCCAACTGGGGATGCAATCGACCGCCAACGCCAAACGCGGCATTGGCGGCGTGCCGCGCCCCGGCACGTGGAACATCGCCTTGACCCAAGGGGATGCAACCCGCGCTGATCTGATCCGCGATATGGGAACGGGCCTGCTGGTTACGTCGATGATCGGCTCGACGATCAATTCAAACACCGGCGATTACTCGCGCGGCGCGTCCGGCTTCTGGATCGAAGACGGCGAGATCGCATATCCGGTGAACGAGTTGACCATCGCCGGCAACCTGCACGACATGCTGATGCGTATGACGCCTGCCAATGATGCGCGCACGCATCTAAGCAGCGTCGTTCCGTCACTCTTGGTTGAGGGGATGACGCTTGCCGGCGCGTGACCTACCATTGCTGATCGAGGCTGCCCGTGCGGCGGGCGAGGTCGCGACGGGTTACGTCGGCGGCAGCGTCAAGCGCTGGGACAAGCCGGAGGACGCAGGCCCGGTGACCGAGGCCGATCTGGCCGTCAACGACGTGCTGGAGGCAAAGCTGCGTAGCGCACGCCCCGCCTATGGCTGGCTGAGCGAGGAGAGCGCGCATGACCCGTTGCGCGCCGCGGCGCCGCGTACGTTTATCATTGATCCTATCGACGGAACGCGCAGCTTTATCGACGGCAGTCGCGCATGGGCGCATGCGCTTGCCGTCTGCGACGAAGGCATCGTCACCGCTGCCGTCATCTACCTCCCGATGCTGGATTTGATGTACGCCGCCGCGTCCGGCATGGGCGCCACGCTAAATGGCGCGCCGATCCACGCCAGCGCGCAGGACCGGACTGATGGCGCGACTCTGCTCGCCGCGCGCACCATGCTGGAGGCGCATCATTGGCGCGGCAATGTGCCGGCGTTCAAGCGCGAGCACCGCCCGTCGCTGGCATATCGACTGAGCCTAGTGGCCGAGGGCCGTTTTGACGCGATGCTGACGCTGCGCAAAACGTGGGAGTGGGACGCTGCCGCCGGCGATCTGATCCTGCGCGAGGCGGGCGCTATTTCGACGGATCGGCGCGGTAATGCGCTGCGATTTAACAATGCTGTGCCGCAGGTGGATGGGATGCTCGCCGCCGCGCCGCTGCTACATGGCCAAATGATCGGCGCGCTGGCCTAGATCGTCCGCGTCACGTTGTGATCTGTAGCCCCAGAACGAAGCGCACTACCTTCTCCTTGGGCATCTCGCAAGGCTTCAGCCGCGCACCCGATGCCAATCGATATACATTCAAACTGATGTAATCGCTCCCGCCCAGTTCCTCGGCCACCAGCTTTTGCGCGCCGCCGGCTGCGAAATCCTGCCGGGTGATGACATAGCGGCGACCGTGTGAGGCGCCATTGAACGTGCCCAGCGGAAGCGCGTCGAACGCCGCCAGAAACGCCTTCACTTGGCGCCGATCCTAGGCTCCGTCCCTGCGCGCAACCGCCCTATGTTGGCGCGGTGCTGCCAGAAGACGAGTACCGCCAGCACCGCCCCCAGCGCCAGCAAATGCCAGTATCCCAATAGCAGCATCCACAGCGGCGCGCTGAGCGCCGCCACCAGCGCCGACAATGACGATATCCGCGTGATTACAGCCGTTGCCAGCCACGTCGCGGCGCAGAGCAGGGCCACTGGCCAAGCGAGCGCCAGCAGCAGCCCGAGGCAGGTCGCAACGCCCTTGCCACCGCGAAAGCGCAGCCACACGGGAAAGCAGTGGCCCAGAAACGCCATCAGCCCGGCCAGTTGCGCTGCATCCTCTCCTGCCAGCCAGCGCGCCAGCAGGACCGCTGCGGCGCCCTTGGCGGCATCCAGCAGCAGGGTTAAGGCGGCGGCGCCCTTGGACCCGGTGCGCAGCACATTGGTCGCGCCTATACTGCCCGATCCGATGCTGCGCAGATCACCCAGACCCAACGCGCGGGCCACAAGCACCCCCGAAGGAATCGACCCCAATAGATAGCCGATCACGGCCCAGAGGATCAAAAGCGCGGCAGATGTTTCAATCACGGGCATTTATTCGGCCTCATAAACAGGGGTTCCGGCGACGAACGTGGCCAGAACGCGGCCCTGCATCCGCGCACCATCAAAGGGCGTATTCTTGGATTTCGAGCGGAGTTTGAAACGGTCCATCACAAAGGGTTTGCTCGCGTCGAACAGCACCAGATCGGCGGGCGCGCCCACAGCAAGCCGCCCGCATGCAAGGCCTAGACGCTTGGCCGGGTTCAGCGATAGCGCGCGAAACAGCACAGGCAAATCCAGATCGCCGGAATGATAGAGGCGCAGCGCGGCGGGCAGCAGCGTTTCTAGCGCCACCGCGCCGCTGGCGGCCTCCTCGAACGGCAGGCGCTTGCTCTCCTCGTCTTGGGGCGTGTGCATTGAGCTGATCGTGTCAATCAGACCGCTACGCACGGCCTCAACGATGGCTTGGCGGTCCTCTTCGCTGCGCAGGGGCGGCTTGACCTTAAAGAAGGTGCGATAGCCCGCGACGTCCAGCTCGTTCAGGGTCAGGTGATGGATGGAAGTGCCTGCGGTAATGTCCAGACCGTTTCGCTTGGCGCGCTCCAGCGCGGGCAGGGCGCGTGCGGTGGTAATCTGGTCGGCGTGGTAGCGTGCGCCAGTCATTTCCAGCAGGGCAATGTCGCGGTCGAGGCCCATCCGCTCGGCCATGGGCGAGACTGCGGGCAAACCATAGAGTGAGGCGAACTTGCCCGATGTGGCGGCTGCGCCGGCGGACAGCCCCGGCTCTTGCGGGTGGGCGATAACCAGTGCGCCGCAGGAACGGGCGTAGGTCAGCGCGCGGGCAAAGACCTTGGTGCTTTGGACGACATGATCGCAATCGGTGAACGCGACGGCGCCTGCGTCCATGAGAAAGCCGATTTCGGTCATTTCCTTGCCGGCCCGGCCTTTGGTCAGGGCGGCCATGGGCAATACGTTGACCGGTGTCGCCTCATTTGCGCGGCGGCGGCTGAATTCCAGCACTTCGGGGCTGTCGATGGCCGGAAGGGTATCGGGACGCGTGGCCATGGTGGTCACGCCGCCTGCCGCAGCCGCAAGACCGGCAGAGCGGAACGATTCCTTGTGCCGCTCGCCCGGCTCGCAAACCTTGACGCCAATATCGACGATACCGGGGGCGAGGTGTTTGCCCCCCGCGTCAATAACGCGTGCGCCCTTAGGCGGGTTCGGTGTGTCGGGCCCGTGGGTGATGCGCGCGATGCGGCCATCCTCAATCAGCAGGCTGCCGGGTGTGTCCGTCCCGGCCTCGGGGTCGATAAGTCGAGCGTTGATGATGAGGGTTAAGCCCGTGTCGATCACGACGCGACCCAGACCATGACGGCCACCAGGATCGCCAATACCAGCAGCACTATGGTAGCCACACGGCCCGACATGGCAGCATCAGAGGGGGCCTTGCGCACCGGCTTTTCCTCATGTTCGGGCGTGCGCGCCGACGCATCGGGCAAAGCGTCGAAGGTGATGGGATCGCGCTGCTCGGTGAAGGTCGCGATCAGGCGCAATGGCGCGCGCGGGTTAAGTGTCTGCGCGGTGCCGCCGAATGCGGGTGAGGTGATGACCATGACTGTGCCATCCTGCGCCATAAGCTTTGCGCGCATCTGCTCGATCTGGTCCTCAGGGATCGCGTGCCCATCGTGCAGATAGCCGGGCAGGCCCAAATCGGCCAGATCGTCGGCGTCAAAGACTACGGCATGCTCGGGGTCCAGCGTTTCTGCTCCCAGCGCCGCGCGGAGGGGCCAGCTGCCATTGCGGGCCGTAAATGTCGCGATCTGGTCCGGCGGGATATCGACGGCAAAGACGCGCACGACGCCGGCTTCGGTTGCGCTGATCTGTATTTTGTTGCTCATGTCATCACCGTTGTTGGAGTTCGTTTGCGGCGCAGATTGCGCGCCAGCAGGTCCATAGCCGCCATGCGCACGGCTACGCCCATCTCTACCTGCTGCTGGATCACGCTGCGATGGATGTCGTCGGCCAACTCGCCGTCGATCTCGACGCCGCGGTTCATCGGGCCGGGGTGCATCACGATAGCATCGGGCGCGGCATGGGCCAGTTTTTCCGCATCAAGGCCGTAGCGGTGGTAATACTCACGCTCGGACGGGATGAAGCCGCCATCCATCCGCTCGCGTTGAAGGCGTAGCATCATGACGACGTCGACGCCCTTGAGGCCTGCGGCCATATCGTCATAAACCTCGACGCCGAATTCGCCGATCCCCGCGGGCATCAGAGTGGGCGGGCCGATCAAGCGAATACGGTTCTCCATCTTGCCCAAGAGGATGATGTTGCTGCGCGCGACACGGCTATGCGCGATATCGCCGCAGATGGCGATGTTCAGGCGGTGCAGTCGCCCCTTGGCGCGGCGGATCGTCAGCGCGTCCAGCAATGCTTGCGTGGGGTGCTCGTGCCGACCGTCGCCTGCGTTCAGCACGGCGCAGTTCACCTTTTGCGCCAGCAGATCGACGGCGCCGGAATGAGGGTGGCGCACAACCAGCAGATCGGGATGCATTGCGTTCAACGTCATCGCCGTGTCGATCAGCGTCTCGCCCTTTTTGATACTGCTTGCCTGCATCGCCATCGACATAACATCCGCGCCCAGACGTTTGCCAGCCAACTCGAAACTAGCCTGCGTGCGGGTCGAGTTTTCGAAAAACATGTTGATCTGGGTCATACCCGCCAGCGCATCGCCATGTTTGGCCCCGCTGCGACCCTGATCAGCGTATTGGTCCGCCAGATCAAGGATCGCGCGGATGTCATCGGGGGCCAAAGGCTCAATCCCCAGAAGGTGAGTGTGGTCGAAGGGCACCGGCATCTCCTGCTTGGGCCGTTTGTACGGCTTATCGCATGGGCGGCGTGGGCGTTCAATCGGCAAGCCTTGGTCTATGGCAGTGCAGCGCGAATTGAGGATGCGGACCCAGATGAGTGGGCGAGCGCGCACTAGACGCTTTCGCCCGTGCGGCGACAGGAGTAGCGTTGGCGCATGGATTCGGCATTGGATTTTCACGGGCTGCGCGCGCTGCTGCAATGGCAGGTCGAGCTGGGCATCGACGAGGCAATCGGCGATGTGCCGGT
>JAGXGX010000200.1 GCA_024636515.1 Roseovarius sp. | reverse complement strand
CTGTCTGTCTAAGCAAACGCTCAAGGCGGCGCGCGGCATCAATGATGCGCCCCATAGGGACGGCACTGGAATAATCAGGGACGGGGACACCTTGCGCACACGGATCGCAATAGCAACTCATGCGTTTTTAGAACGCCATTTTCCCGAACGCCGGGTTTTCCTGCGTTCGGATACCGACACACGCTTCATGCGCCTGCGGCCTGTAACGCAACTGATCGCGTTTAGTGGCGCGTCGCTGATTGTCGGCTGGGCCATCATCGCCACGGCCATTCTGCTGATGGATAGCATCGGATCGGGTAACTTCCGCGAACAGGCGAAGCGCGACCAGCGCACCTACGAGCGCCGTTTGAATGACCTAAGCAGCGATAGAGATAAACGCGCGATCGAGGCCCGCGAAGCGCAGGAGCGTTTTAACTCGGCGCTCGACCAGATTTCGGTGATGCAGTCGGAACTGCTGGCATCCGAGACACGCCGCCGCGAGATGGAGACTGGCATTGGCGTGATCCAGTCTACCCTGCGCCGCACCATGAAAGAGCGCGACCATGCCCGCGGCAACGCCGAGACGCTAACTGCCCAGCTTGAGACATCAAACGGCAGTGGCCCCCTCGCCGAAGGCGACGATGCGGGCACCAACCCCGTTGATTTCCTGACCTCCGCATTGGCCGACACGGCCGCCGAGCGGGACAAGATAAGCGCAGACGCGCAGGACGCCATACTGCAAGCGGACGAGATGCAGGCGCAGATTCGCCTGATGCAGGATCAGAACGATCAGATCTTTCGCCAGTTAGAAGATGCTATGACCATCTCGGTCGAGCCGCTGGACAAGATGTTCCGCGCCGCCGGGATGAATACTGACACGATGCTTAACACCGTGCGCGAAGGCTATACAGGTCAGGGCGGTCCACTGATGCCGCTTAGCTTTTCCACCCGCGGAGAAGAGGCGTCGGCCGACGCCGTGCGCGCCAACGGTATCCTAAACCAGATGGACCGGTTGAACATGTACCGGATCGCCGCTGAAAAAGCGCCCTTCGCCATGCCCCTCAAAAGCGCCTTCCGCTACACATCGGGCTTTGGCAAGCGCTGGGGCCGGATGCATGCAGGCACCGATATGGCCGGACCGACAGGCACGCCGATCTATGCAACCGCCGACGGCGTGGTCACACATGCGGGCTGGCTTTCGGGCTATGGCAGGCTGGTTAAGATCAAGCACGCCTTCGGAATCGAGACGCGTTATGCGCACCAGTCTAAAATCCGCGTAAAGAAGGGACAAAGAGTCTCGCGCGGCGAGCAGATCGGTGATATGGGAAACTCAGGGCGGTCTACCGGCACCCATTTACACTATGAGGTCCGCGTAAACGGCAACGCCGTCAATCCAATGACTTATATCAAGGCTGCGAGAGATGTTTTCTAAAAGCAAAATCAACGACCCGAGCCCGCAAAAAGCAGATGCGCCCAAGCCGGCCGGCCATGACAAGCCTCAGGACGCACCCAAGGCCCCAGCGCCCCAGGGCGATTACAAGTCGGCAGCGCCTAAGGCGAAGCCGCCCGCATCGGTGCTTTCCTCTGATCTGCATGTCACGGGCAATATGAAGACCACCGGCGACATTCAGGTCGAAGGCACGGTTGAGGGCGACATTCGCGCCCACCTGCTGACCATTGGTGAAACAGCAACGATCAAGGGCGAAGTCATCGCCGACGATGTTGTGGTCAACGGACGCATCGTAGGCCGCGTACGCGGCCTCAAAGTGCGCCTGACCTCGACCGCACGCGTCGAGGGTGACATCATCCACAAGACGATCGCAATCGAATCGGGTGCTCATTTCGAGGGGTCGGTCCAGCGTCAAGACGACCCGCTGAACCCCAAAGGCAAAGCAGCAGAGCCGGGCAGCGCCACCAGACCGACAGAGCAAAAGCCCGCCTGAGCGCTTGATCTTTTCTGCGCGTCCACGCCGTAAAAATTCAAAAGCCGCCCCACCGCAAGGTTTGGGGCGGCTTTTTTTATTGAGGATCGGAGCGTGGGCCGGAGCCGCGTTGGCCGTCTTCGTCTTCACGCCCTTAGTGCGCCTCTCTAGATTTAGTCCCGCGGCCTCTGGTTCAGGAACAGCCTTGGCTGCTATCAGGGCAGGCAGGACGGGGACTGTAGTCACGCATCTGATTCGGCACATCGCAGCAGACCACATCTGCGATCAAAATCTGCGGCAGCCCTGCCGGGCATTATTCTTCCGCGTTGGTATAGGGATCATCTTGGGTTCGCCAATTGACACCGAAGCGCGGCCAAAAATGCCAGCAGATATGTTCGCAGCGTCCAGAATTTTGGCTTTCGTAAAATTGCGCACCTTGTCCAAATTGAGAAAACTGCCGCCATCACTAGATGCGGTCCCCTTAAACATGCAGAACGGTATAGATCGCAGTTTCTCCGTCAGGCACTTTGCTTACATAGAACTGGAACCAATCCACTGTCTTCCGCGTTGCTAATGAAACAAAAACCAGGAGAGTTCTCATGTTGAAAGCCACACTCGCCATTATGGTCATCCTTGGCCTCGCCGCTTGCGAAACGACCGAAGGTTTTGGCCGCGACGTCCAAAAGGCTGGCGCCGTGATCGAAGATGAGGCCGAATGATCCGCTAGTACGCGGTATCCAAGTAAGAGGGATGGCTGGATAAAGGCCGTCCCTTTTCGACATCACCCGTCGCGCCCGATTACACCAAAATTTAACCCATATGCGCGATTGTAAATAATGAGCAAAAATCGACATTCATATGTGCTTGGTGGCACTTACTTTTTTACCGCGTGTCTTAAGGATCGCGACGGACGTAGCGTTGCCAAGAGCATTGATGTTCTTCGCGGTGTATATGCGTCGGTTGTGCAGGACCACCCAGTGACCTGCCATGCATTGGTCGTACTGCCAGATCATATTCACGCCGTGTGGACCCTGCCACCAAGCGATGCTGATGTTACGAAGTGGTGGCAGAACATCAAATCCGCGTTCTCGAGCCGATTAGCCGCTATGCCCCACCGAAACGACAGCAAGAGACATTGGGGCCAGGCTGATGTTCGGCATTGCCAATTCTGGGTGCACTCGATTCGTAACGATGCCGATTTTCACCGGCATATTGATTACTGTCATTTTGATCCGGTCAAGCACGGTCTTGTGCGCAGACCCCAAGACTGGGCTTTCTCGACAGTGCATCTCTCGCCTAGCTCAGACATGATCCTTGCGTAGGTGGATGACCTCTCGCCTACCCGTCCATCTTAAGCGCTGAAATGAACGCTTCCTGCGGTATGTCTACTTTGCCGAACTGGCGCATCTTCTTCTTACCCGCCTTCTGCTTTTCCAGCAGCTTTTTCTTGCGCGTGGCATCGCCGCCGTAGCACTTCGCCGTCACGTCCTTGCGCATAGCTGACAGCGTCTCGCGCGCAATGACCTTGCCCCCGATGGCGGCCTGAATCGGGATCTTGAACATGTGGCGCGGAATCAGGTCTTTCAGCTTTTCCACCATCGCGCGGCCGCGCATGTCGGCCCGGTCGCGGTGCACCATCATCGACAGCGCATCCACCGGCTCATCGTTCACCAGGATCGACATCTTGACCAAGTTATCCGTACGATACCCCATCATCTGATAATCAAAGCTGGCATAGCCCTTGGTCACCGATTTCAGTCGGTCGTAGAAATCAAACACCACCTCATTCAGCGGCAAGTCATAAACCACCAGCGCCCGCGAGCCTGCGTAGGTCATATCCACCTGAACACCTCGGCGGTCCTGACACAGCTTCAGCACGTCGCCCAGATATTCATCCGGCACCAGAATGGTCGCTTTGATGCGCGGCTCCTCAATATGATCGACCATCGACATGTCCGGCATATCCGCCGGATTGTGCAGCGGGATCAGAGTGCCGTCACGCATGAAAACGTTGTAGATGACCGACGGCGCGGTGGTGATGAGCTCGACGTTATACTCGCGCTCGATCCGATCGCGGATCACCTCAAGGTGGAGCAGCCCAAGGAACCCGCAGCGAAAGCCAAAGCCGAGCGCCGCAGACGTTTCCATCTCGTAGGTGAACGACGCATCGTTCAACGCCAGCTTTTCAATGGCATCGCGAAGGTCTTCGAATTCCGAGGAGTCCACCGGGAAGAGGCCACAGAACACCACCGGAACCGACGGTTTAAAGCCGGGCAGCGCGGTAGCGCAAGGCGCCTTGTCCAACGTGATCGTATCACCGACCTTGGTATCGCGGACCTGTTTGATCGACGCGGTGATAAAACCGATCTCGCCCGGCTCCAGCTTGTCGACCACGGTCATGGCGGGGCGAAATACGCCGATCCGCTCGATCTGGTGGACGGACCCGTTCTGCATCATGCGGACCCGGTCGCCCTTTTTCATAACGCCGTCCATGATACGCACCAGAACGATCACGCCAAGATATGCATCGTACCAGCTATCGACCAGCATCGCCTTCAGCGGCGCGTTAGCATCGCCCGTCGGCGCGGGCAAATGGGTGATGATCGCCTCCAGCGTCTCGACAATGCCCTGCCCGGTCTTGGCACTGACACGGATCGCGCCCGACGCGTCGATGCCGATCACATCCTCAATCTGTTCGGCGACGCGGTCGCAATCAGTTGCAGGCAGGTCGATCTTGTTCAGGACTGGGACGATCTCGTGGCCGGCATCAATCGCGTGATACACGTTGGCCAGCGTCTGCGCCTCAACCCCTTGGGTGCTGTCCACGACTAGCAGCGACCCCTCGACCGCGCGCATGGAACGGCTGACCTCATAGGCAAAGTCGACGTGACCGGGGGTGTCGATCAAATTAAGGACGTATTCCTCGCCATTCTTGGCGGTATAGTTGATGCGGACAGTCTGCGCCTTGATAGTGATACCGCGCTCGCGCTCGATATCCATGCTGTCCAGCATCTGCTCCTTCATATCGCGGGCGGCGACCGTGTTCGTCTGCTGAATCAGGCGATCGGCCAGCGTGGATTTGCCGTGGTCGATATGCGCCACGATCGAAAAATTCCGGATATGTGCAAGGTCTGTCATGCAATGGGATATGTATGGCTTTGCGGCCTTGGTCAAGATGGATCGGTGCGCCAGCCCGCCTGCACGCCCATGCCGCGCATCCAGTCCGAAATACCCCATGTTCCGAATTGAAAAACCTGCGCGGATCAGGCAATCATGCCGGAATGGAAAAGAAACCGGGCATATGGAACCGGTCAATCCTGCCAGAACATGGCAATCTATGAGGCAAATCGAATGAAGAATACTCTGATCGTTGGTATGGTGCTTGTCCTTGCGGGCTGCGGGGGCTCCAACCGCTTTGAAAAGTCGGGGCGAGGTGCCGCGCCAGTCTACGTCCCCAATGCCAGCGGCCCGCTAAAGAACGCCTGCCTTGCGTCCGATCGCAAAGTGCGCTCGCCTCAGCTGTGTGGTTGCATCCAAGCCGTCGCGGATCGGTCACTCTCGAATGGCGACCAGCGGCGCGCGGCCAAGTTCTATAGTGACCCACAGGCTGCTCAGGACACGCGCCAATCCAGCAAATCCAGCGATGAGAGCTTTTGGAAGGCCTATTCCGACTATGGTAAACAGGCGGAGCGGATTTGCACCTAAAGGCTACAGAGCCGCAGCCATGGTTTTTTATTGGTAAAAATACCTAAATCCCGCTACTGCGGCCAGCGCTACCCTCACGCCTCCAGCTCGGCGTCCCAATATAGAAAGTCGAGCCAACTGTCGTGCAGATGGCCCGGCGGAAATTTGCGACCCAGATTGCGCAGCTCCTCCGCGCCCGGCACGCGGGGCGGCCTACGCAGGTTCATTCTGGACCGCGACAGGCTTTTGGCGCCCTTTGACAGGTTACACCGCGAGCAGGCGGCCACCACGTTCTGCCAACTGGTGCGCCCGCCGCTGGCGCGCGGCACGACGTGGTCAAAGGTCAAATCCCCTCGCGCGCCGCAATACTGACAGCAAAACTCGTCTCTTAGAAAAAGATTGAAGCGCGTAAATGCCACGCGCTTCTGGGGTTTTACAAAATCTTTGAGAACGATGACTGACGGGATGCGTATCTGCGTGCTTGGCGAGTGGACCATCTGATCATACTCAGCCACGATCGTCACCCGGTCCAGCCACACCGCCTTGATCGCGTCCTGCCAGCACCAGAGCGATAGAGGATAGTAGCTAAGCGGGCGATAGTCCGCATTTAACACCAACGCCGGGTGATGTCGCGACCCGTCGGGCTCGTGCACGGACTCTGTCCTGAAAATGCCTTGCATGTTCCTTGGTCGGCCCCGCCTGCACTGATACGTCGCAAGAGTGACTATATATCGCGCGAGCCATCAGACAAGCCTGTCATTAACTCCTGCCACGCTGCCCCCTCACCTGCCGGGATCAGTCTAGAGCTGTTCCATCACCTCATCAGACGCCTCGAAATTGGTCGTAACGCGCTGCACGTCGTCGTCGTCCTCCAGCGCGTCAATCAGCTTCATCAGCTTCTGCATCGCCTCCAGATCCATTTCGGTCGTGGTCACGGGCCGGAACGTGAGGCGGGTCGTATCGCTCTCGCCCAGCTCCGCCTCTAGTGCGGTTGATACTTCATTCAGGTCAGTATCAGCGCACCAGACGGTGTGTCCGTCCTCGCTCGATTCGACGTCCTCGGCGCCCGCCTCAATGGCGGCCATCATGACGGTATCGGCATCGCCGGCATCAGCGCCATAGACAACCTCGCCCTTACGCTCGAACATAAAGCCGACGCTACCCGTCTCGCCCAGATTGCCCCCGTTCTTGGCAAAGGTGCTGCGCACTGTGCTGGCGGTGCGGTTGCGGTTGTCGGTCATTGCTTCGACGATGACGGCGACACCGTTAGGGCCATAGCCCTCATAGCGGATTTCCTCGTAATCCTCGCTATCGCCGATCTGGGATTTCTTGATCGCGCGGTCGATCACATCCTTGGGCACTGACTGCGTCTTGGCCTCTTTGACGGCCATGCGCAGACGTGGGTTCTTCTCAGGATCTGGGTCGCCCATCTTGGCGGCGACGGTGATTTCCTTGCTCAGCTTCGAGAACAGCTTGGCGCGCACGGCGTCCTGCCGCCCCTTGCGGTGCTGGATATTTGCCCATTTGGAGTGGCCGGCCATAAAGGCTCCTTCGTGTGATCTATCGCGTTTGTTTGGCGTCTCTATAATGCAGGCGCGGTTAGACGCGCAAGCCGCTGTAGGTGCGCCTCGCCGCCTACTATAGCGGCCAGATCAGCGGAATGATCGCCGAGGCCAGCAGCCCAACGCTTAGGTTCAGCGGCACGCCGATGCGGAGGAAATCGGTAAATCGATAGCCGCCCGGGCCGTAGACCAGCGTATTGGTCTGATACCCGATGGGCGTGGCAAAGCTGGCGCTGGCTGCAATCATGACTGCCACGACCAGAGGGCGTGGATCGATCCCCATGGCCGTCGCTAATCCGATGGCAATAGGGGTGACGACGACGGCAACCGCATTGTTGCTGATCATCTCGGTCAGCACGGAGGTCAGCAGATAGACCGAATAGATTACGAGAACGCCGGGGAGCAGCATGAGCGATGGCGCGACGGCGCCTACGATTAACGCGATCGCGCCGCTTTCCTCCAAGGCCGCGCCGATGGCCAGCATGGAGAAAATCAGCGCCAACAGCCGCCCGTCTATAAAGGAAAACGCCTCGTCCGCATCGATGCAGCGCGCGATAAGCACGCCGGCGACCGCCACAACCGCCAGCGCGAGGATAGGCGCAACACCCAGCCCCGCAAGCGCGACAATAGCGATCAGGGCAGCGATGGCGATGGGCGCATGGCCCCGTCGATACGCGCGCGCCGATGGCTGCGAGACATCGACCATATCCATTTCAGAGGCCAGACGCCTTACATCCTCGGGGGCGCCCTCCAGCAGCAATGTGTCGCCAACCTTGACAATTAGACTGTCCAGTTGCCGCCCGATATTTTGATTTCGGCGGTGCACCGCCAGCGGATAGACACCGTAGCGGCGCCGCAGGCGCAGCGATCCCAGTGAGCGGCCCACCATTTTGCAACCCGGCGTGATCAGCACCTCGACAGTTGTTGTCTCAACCGCCGAAAGCTGATCGACCCGGCGCAGGCTTTTGTCGTTTTGCAGGCTCAGCAGCTCGGTCATCTGCGTGCGCAGAACGATCAGATCGCCCACCTCTAATGTGACACCGGACAGGTCGCGGCGCAGTGATTGGTCGCCGCGCACCACGTCGATCAGGCGCACGCCTTCGCGCTTGAACAGCTGCACGCCCGAAACCTCGCGCCCGATCAGGTTGCTGTCAGGGGGGACGACCGCCTCGGTAAAAAACTTCATCCGGCTGCGGTCCGACAGCATATCGGCCATGCTGTCACGGTGCGGCAGTAGCATCGGCCCAATAAAGCGCAGATAGATCATGCCCCAAACCACGAGCACGGCAGCCAGCGGAGTGATCTCGAATATGCCGAACGGCTCTAACCCTTGGGCGCGGGCGACACCGTCAACTAGTAGGTTCGTCGAGGTGCCGATCAGCGTCAGCGTGCCGCCGAGGATCGCAGCATAGCTGAGCGGGATCAGCAACCGCGAGGCCGGTATCTTCATCGTGCGCGCAAGCTGGACAAAAACCGGGATCATGACGACCACCACCGGCGTATTGTTCATCACCGCAGAGCCAAAGATGACGAGGCCCAGCATCATCGTCACAGCCAGTTTGGGATTGGTGCGCGCGTGGCGATCAGCCAGCGACGTAAACGCCTCCAGCGCGCCGGTGCGCACTAGTGCGCCCATGATGATAAACATCACCGCAATAGTCCACGGCGCCGGGTTCGACAGCACGTCTAGCGCAGCGTCATAGGGCAGCAGGCCCAACGCCAGCATCGCGGCGGCCCCGGCGAGCGCGACCACCTCGGTCGGATAAACCTCCCGGATGAAAAAGAAGAACATCACCCCGACGACGCCCAGCGTCATCACCGCCTGCGCGGTCTGTGATAGATCAAAATATGCGATCACGTCTGGACCTGCCTTCTATGAGTTCAGGCTATCGTCGCCGATGGGTTGCACCGGCGCAAGCCGAGACGCGGACCGGCGGGGCTGCACCATGGCGATACCGATCATCATTATCCCCAGCGCAACCCAGACCCAGATGGCATACCGCTCGTGCAACAGCAGCATCGACCACAGCACGCCGCAGCCAGTGACCAGATAGCTGGTCTGCGCAGCAAATACCGACCCTGCCCGCCCGACCAGCCAGACATAGACGGCATAGACCAGCCCGTGAATCGCCGCCGACGCGACTAGCGCCCCCTCAGCTGCAGCAAAGCCGTCCATCGGATTGATCCACTGGCCCGTCATCAACGCCAGCGGCAGCGTGACGACCATACCCAGTAGTGACGCGCCCAAAATGGCCTGCATCGGGTCCAGACCCTGAGTGCCCCATTTCGCAACCAGATTACCCTCGGTCGCGTAAAGCAGCGGCGCCAGCAACGCGACAGGGATAAACGCAGCCATTGTCCGCTCGGGAAGGCTGGCATCGGGGCCAATCAATAGCAAGATACCCGCAATACCAAAGCTGAGGCCCAGCACGCGGCGCCATGCAAACGTCTCGTTTCCGAGCGCCAGCGCGATGGGCAGCGAGAATAGCGGCACGCTGGAGATGATGATCGCCATAATGCCGCCCGGCAGTCTGGCTGCGGCAAGATAGAAAAAGATATCCGGGAGCACCGCACCGCACAGCGCAATAACAACGTAGAGCCGCCAATATTGCATACCCAGTTCCAGCCGCCTGCGCCGCACCACACAGATCGCGCCCAATAGCGCGACGATCACCACCTCTTGCCAAAAGATCAGGCCCAAAGGCTGGTGGCCGGTGCTGACCGCGATCTTGGCCAGCGGCACGCTCAGACCCCAGCCCATGCCCATCACCAAAAGGACGGCATAGGGGCCCAGATCGCGCGCGCTCATGGCCCTGCCTGCGCCAGACGCCCGCCTTGGCGGACCATCTCGATGCGGGTGGCGCGGCCGGTGCGATCGTCGGTCTCAACATAGACGCCCGATAGCGTGACTTCGGCCATTGCGGGCGCGAAACGGCCCTTGGGCATTCCGGTGACAAAACGGCGCAGCGGCTCGTCCTTTTCCATGCCGATGACGCTGTTGTAATCGCCGCACATGCCCGCATCGCTCAGGTAGGCCGTGCCGCGCGGCAAAATCTGCGCATCGGCGGTAGGAATATGCGTGTGCGTGCCCACGACCAGCGACGCGCGTCCGTCGCAATAGTGGCCGACGCCCATTTTCTCGCTTGTCGCCTCGCAGTGAATGTCGACGATGGCGGCCTGTACGGCCCCGCCCAGAACGTGGGCGCGCAAAACGGTATCAAGCGCCGAGAACGGATCGTCAAAGGGCCGCTTCATAAACACCTGCCCCAGCACCTGCGTCACCAGCACCTTGCGCCCGCGCGCATCCGTAAACACACGGTGTCCCCGGCCCGGCGCGCCCTTGGCAAAGTTCAGCGGACGGATGATGCGCGGCTCCCCCTCGATCGCGCGCAGCATGTCCTTTTGGTCAAACGCATGGTCGCCCAGCGTGACGCAGTCGGCGCCTGCGTCAAGGATGCCGCGTGCATGCTCCCCGCTCAGGCCTATACCGCCGGTCGCATTCTCACCGTTGACTACGACGAAATCGAGACCCCAATCGGCACGCATCCGCGGAAGCGTATCCGCAATCGCCCGGCGCCCGCCGCGCCCCATCACATCGCCCAAGAAAAGTAATTTCATGGCCAGAGGTTTATGGTGCGCGGGTGCCGCGTGCAAGGGCGCACCGCACCGCGAACACCGCTCGGCATCGGGTGTTATTTAAATATTT
>JAGXGX010000199.1 GCA_024636515.1 Roseovarius sp. | reverse complement strand
ACGGGATTATCCAGCGCCAGCCCCGCCACATTGCAGGCAAGGCGCGGCGACGTGACACGCCCCGGCAGGGGCACCAGTCCGCTGCGCAGCGCCCGCAGCGCCAGTCCGTGCGCGCGCTCAGGGTCCAGCCGATGCAACAGCGCCAATCCGGCGCGATCAAGCACGCTCATACCGCGCCTACTGGGAACTGATGAATCCCAGCTAGCAATGGCAAAGGCTGCGCCCAAGCCACATCGCTCAGCCGCAAGTCGCGGTATAGATGCGGGAATAGGTCGCCACCGCGCGACGGCTCCCACTTTAGTGCATCGCCCAAGCGATCCGCCTCAATCCCAAGCAGCATCAGGCCATCCTCGCCCGCGAAATGCCGCGCCGCCGTCTCGGGCGCTTGGCCGGGCGTCGAAAGGTGAACATAGCCATCAGCGATGTCCACAGGCGCGCCTGCGCTGGTTTTGGCGGCGCGCAATGCGGCCCACTCATCGCCGCGAAATATCTTGAATAATGTCATGCGCCCCTGATGCCGCGCGCCGCCGCGTGGGTCAAGCGGCGAGGCGGCCTGCGCCCTCAGTCGCCCTCAAACGCGCAGAGCGTTCGCACGTCCATACCCAACTTCTCTAGCCGGGCGCGCCCGCCCAAATCAGGCAGATCAACGACGAAGGTGCAGGCGGCGATGCGCGCGCCCAGCCGCTCTAAGAGTGCGACCGCAGCCCCAGCGGTGCCGCCGGTGGCGAGCAGGTCGTCCACGATCAGGACATGTGCGCCTGCCTCAATGGCATCTTCGTGCAATTCAAACGTCGCGCTGCCGTATTCCAGCGCATAGTCCTGCGAAACAACGGGGCCCGGCAACTTGCCCGCTTTGCGCACTGGCACAAATCCCGCGCCGAGGCGGCACGCCACCGCCCCGCCCAGAATGAAACCGCGCGCCTCAAGCCCGATGACCTTGTCGATACCTCTGTCCGCCCAAGGGCTAGCCATGTCCTCAACGGCGCGGCGCAGTCCGGAGGGGTCGGCGAGCAGGGTCGTGATGTCGCGAAACATGATCCCCGGCTTGGGGAAGTCGGGGATCGTGCGGATCAGGTCGCGAAGGAGCGCGTCGTCCGTTTGCTTGGGCGTCTGCATCATGCGGCGCTGCGCCGGATCAGCTTGATCCCCAGCCAGATAAGATAGACCGCACCGATCCATTTAAGGCCGACAAAGAGCGCGGCAGACGCCAGCACCAGCGCGCCAAGGCTCAGCAGCGAGGCCGTCATCGCCATCAGATCACCCAAGGCGACGCCGCTCGCGGATGCCAGCGCGACACCGCGTCCCTTGCTGAGCGCATAGCTGAGAACCAGTAAAACAGTGGGGCCGGGTATCAGCAGAAGCGCGGTGGAGGCCGCGACGAACGTGAGCCAGAGGTCGAATGACATTTGTATGCTCCTACGCGGCCATCGAGGATCAGCCCGCTCCCCTATTCAGCACGCGCCCAGCCACCGCGTCCAGCCTTTGTGTGACCTCTGGATCTCGTGCGTCCGGCCCTGTCAGTATCGCGTATTCCAGCGCCCGGTCGCATCCATGTGGGCAGGGTGCGCGATCCTCGCCCTGCAGGGCGGGCAGGGCGCGCACCATATCCTTGGCGCGTGCGGCGTTGCCCGTTAGTGTGGCGATGATGGCGGTCACGTCGACCTCGCCGTGATCGGGATGCCAGCTGTCATAGTCGGTGATCATCGCGACCGACGCATAACAAAGCTCCGCCTCGCGGGCCAGTTTTGCCTCGGGCATCCCTGTCATGCCAATGACATCGCAGCCCCACACCTCGCGATACAGGCGCGATTCAGCGAGGGTCGAGAATTGCGGCCCCTCCATCGCCAGATATGTGCCACCCTTGTGAACGCGCACGCCCGCCGCCTCCGCCGCATCGGTGCAGATTGCGCCAAGGCGTGCGCAGGTAGGCTGAGCAGCGCTGACATGTGCCACGCAGCCGGGGCCGAAAAAGGATTTCTCACGCAGATAGGTGCGGTCGATATACTGGTCGAGGATCACGAAATCGCCCGGCGCCATCTCCTCGCGGAACGACCCGCAGGCCGAGACGCTGATGACGTCCGTCACGCCGAGGCGTTTGAGCGCGTCGATATTGGCGCGATAGGGCACAGACGATGGGGTATGGACATGCCCGCGCCCGTGACGCGGCAGGAACGCCATAGGAACGCCATCAAGCGTCCCGGTCAGGATCTGGTCCGACGGCGCGCCAAAGGGGCTGTCGACCTTACGCCACTCCGCATCCTCTAACCCATCGATGTCATAAACGCCCGAGCCGCCGATCACGCCGATCATGTTGAGTGTCACGTAGCTCTCCTGCGCTGTGGTGTGACGGCAAGTTTAGGCGGCCCCGCAAAGGATGAAAAGCGTCACCGGGCGCAAGCGCGTGTGAAAACCCGATGAATTTTCTTAGCTGATAGGCGGATGTTACGCTTTTCTCGCCCGCCTTCTGTCCAGATCAAGGTGGTCAAGAAGGCGTCGGAGGGGTAAAGGGCAACTCTCGCAACGACGCATGATCACAGGACGCACATTTTGAAAACTTCGCTGGCCGCCTTCGCCAAGACCATTACAATGCCCGACCTGCGCGTCATGCAGGACGAAAAACTTAACGTGTCGCGCGTCCGAATTGAATTACTGGCTGGCCTTACCGTCGCGCTGGCGCTGGTGCCCGAGGCTGTGGCCTTTGCCTTTGTCGCGGGGGTGCATCCGCTTGTCGGGCTGTATGCTGCGTTCCTTGTTGGACTGGTCACGGCGCTTATCGGCGGACGGCCGGGTATGATTTCGGGTGCGACTGGCGCGCTGGCGGTGGTTATGGTGGCGCTGGTCGCGCAGCACGGCGTCGAATATCTGTTCGCCACTGTGGTGCTGATGGGCATTTTGCAGGTGACGGCTGGTGTGCTCAAATGGGGCAAGTTCATTCGCCTAGTGCCGCATCCGGTGATGCTGGGATTTGTCAATGGACTGGCGATCGTGATTTTCCTTGCTCAGATGGGTCAGTTCAAGGTTCCGGGTACGATGGTTGATACCGGCCACGGTATGGGCGGCGGCGTCTGGCTTAGTGGTCAGCCGCTTTTGCTTATGCTGGGACTGGTTGCCCTGACGATGGGTATCATTTGGATCATGCCGCGCATCACGCGCATCATTCCTGCGCCGCTGGCCGGGATCGGTGTGGTCGCGGCGCTGGTGATCTTCTTTGGCCTAGATGTGCCGCGCGTTGGTGATCTGTCGTCGATCAAGGGCAGCTTTCCCAGCTTTCACAACCCGTTCGGAGAGGGCCTTGGCCTCTACGGCACGCCGCTGGCGCCGTTCAATCTGCAAACGCTGGAAATTATTCTGCCCTACGCGATTATCCTCGCGGCAATTGGCCTGATCGAGAGTCTGCTGACGCTGAACCTTGTTGGCGAAATGGTCGGCCGCAGGGGCGGCGCGTCGCAGGAATGTATCGCGCAGGGCCTTGCCAATACGCTGACCGGGTTTTTCGGTGGCATGGGCGGCTGCGCCATGATCGGCCAGTCGATGATCAACGTGAAATCAGGCGGGCGCACACGCATTGCCGGCATCACGGCAGCCCTGTCCTTGTTGATCTTCATCTTGTTCGCGGCACCCCTGATCGAGCAGATACCGCTGGCTGCGCTGGTCGGTGTGATGTTCATGGTCGTGATCGGCACATTTGCATGGAATTCACTTACCATCCTGCGAAAGGTGCCGCTGACCGACGCGATGGTGATTATCTTGGTGACTGCTGTCACGGTTAAATACGATCTGGCCATTGCGGTGGTCGTCGGTGTTATCGTCTCGGCGCTGGCCTATTCGTGGAACAACGCCAAACGTATCCACGCCACGACCAAGCTGGACGAGAACGGCGCGCGCGTTTACGGCATCGAGGGCCCTCTCTTCTTTGGCTCTGCCGAAGGATTTGCGGAGCTCTTCGACGTAGAGGGCGACCCCGATACCGTGATCGTCGATTTTGATCAGAGCCGCGTGGTCGACCAATCCGCGCTGCAAGCGATCGAGACGATGGCAGGCAAGTATCAGGCCGCCGGCAAGACGCTGCAGCTGCGCCACCTGACGCGCGATTGTCACAAGCTTCTGACCCGCGCGGGGCACCTCGTAATCGACAGCGATGACGATCCGGAATATCAGGTAGCGGTTGATTATGACGTACGCACAGGCGTTCTGGGCGCGGGTCACTAACCGTACGCAGCACCCAGATTTGCGCCTGCGCGGCTACGAGGGTTCAGCGATAGGGGTGAGGCATGGATGGAATTTGATCTGAACGCTGCTGCCCAAGTCGTCCTGACACGGATTGACGGATATTTAAGCGCTTTGGCCGCCTCGGCGCCCAAGATCGTAATTGCACTCGTCGTAATCCTGATAACGTGGGCGATCTCGCGACTGGCCGGATCGCTGGAGGGACGCGTCGCGCGCCGGATGCATCTGCGCCAGAACCTGACAGATGTGCTGCTGATGCTGACGCGGGTGCTGATCTGGACGGCGGGCATCCTGATTGCACTCACGGTTCTTTTCCCGTCCATCACGCCCGGCAAGGCGCTGACAACACTGGGCCTCGGCTCGGTCGCTATCGGTTTCGCCTTCAAGGATACGTTTGAGAATTTCCTAGCCGGGATACTGATCCTACTGCGCGAGCCCTTCGCTGTCGGCGATTATGTCGAATGCGAAAGCGTCGAGGGCCGCATTGAGGCGATTACGATACGCGACAGCCGCATCCGCCGCACCGACGGGCAGTTGGTCGTCATGCCCAATCACGCGCTGTTTCAGAACCCTGTGACCGTGCGCACCGACAAGGATCTGAGGCGCACCACCATCATCTGCGGCGTCGCTCGCAGCGAGGATGTAGACAACGCCCGCGACGTAATCCGCACGGCGGTTGAGGCGCTGGATACGGTTCGCTCGGATATCAAGGATGTGCAGGTCTTTGCACAGGCCTTTGGTGATGCGTCGATTGATTTTGAGGTGACGTGGTGGACAGGCTCCAGCCCGCTAGAAATCCGCCAGTCGCGCGATCAGGTGGTCGCGGCAGTTAAGCGGTCGTTGGACGACGCCGGCATCGAAATCCCTTATCCCTACCGCGTGCTGACTTTTGCCGGTCCAGTACCTGTCACAATATCAAGCGATGCAGACGCGGACTGACCGCGCAATTGTGCCGTGCCGGGCGCCGTGCTAGCCAAGCGTCATCCCGTAAATTGCATGAGGCGGAGCGGTGCTGGAACTGAAGCCTGAGACGACAGACGACTGGTGGGAGGTCGAGGCGCTGCTTGATCTTTGCTTTGCGCCGGGACGCGAGGCGCTATCGTCCTACCGTTTGCGCGATGGCATCCCGCCTATTCCCGGCCTCAGCGCCGTTGCGCGGGACGAAAGCGGTATCTTGGCGGGTGCGATCCGGTATTGGCCCGTCTGTGTGGCCGGTGCGCCTGCCTTGCTGCTGGGCCCGATTGCGGTGCATCCGACCCATCAGGGCGAAGGCTTGGGCGCCTACCTGATGCGCAGCTCGCTGGCTGTGGCGCGCGCGAATGGATGGGATCGCGTGATGCTGGTGGGCGATGCGCCCTACTACGCGCGTTTTGGGTTTGAGCGGCTGGATCATGTCCAGATGCCGCCACCGACGAACCCGGACAGGGTGCTGGGCCATGATCTGACGCCGGGTGCGTGGGCGAGTATTGCCGGAAAAGTGACGCGCGCGCCTTGAAACCCCGCGCGGATAAGCTGATCTATATCCGATGATGGATCTTT
>JAGXGX010000045.1 GCA_024636515.1 Roseovarius sp. | reverse complement strand
CGGTTGAACGGGCAGAAGCCGAGGAACTGGCCGAGGTTGCCAGCGACTGGCGTGTCGAGGACGGTGGGCTGAACATCACCATTATACAGAACGGAACAGAGGTCACCGGCAGCTTTGCCGACTGGACGGCCGAGATCACATATGACGAGACGCCGGATGCTGACGGCAGTCACGGCGCAGTCACAGTCACAGTCTCGATCCCGTCACTGGCGCTGGGATCGGTCACAGGACAGGCAATGGGCGCCGACTACTTTGCCGCCGAGCAGTGGCCGACCGCAGTTTTTCAGGCGGATTTGATGGCATCCGGCGAGGGCCTGATTGCAGATGGAACGCTCCGCATCCGCGACCAATCGGTAGTGGTAAAAATCCCGGTAGAGCTGACAGTCGAAGGCGATATCGCCGATGCGGCAGGGCAGTTGACGGTGAATCGACTGAATTACGACATCGGAACCAGCACGCAAGACGAAGGATCGCTTGCCTTCGACGTGCATATCGACTGGAGCCTTACAGCCACGCGCGCGGCCGGCGCGTAACGCACGAAAAAGCCCGCGGCCCAAAATAGGGACGCGGGCCAATTAGCTTAGCGATCAGGCGCAGAGTTACTCAGCCTTGCCAGCCTCAATCGAAATCTTGACGTCCAGCTCATCGCCGATATTAGGCGCAAAGGCGTCGACACCAAAATCGGAGCGTTTGATCGTCGTCTCGGCATCAAAGCCCAGCCAATCGGTGCCGTTCATGGGGTGCGTGCCGCTTTGGTTCATTTCAGTCTCAAGCTGGACTGACTTGGTGATGCCGTTGAGGGTCAGATCACCGGTGATGATCGCCTCGTCATCGCCCGTCACCTCAATCGCGGTCGACTTGAAGCTGACCATGTCACCTTCCTTGGCGCCAAAGAACTCAGGGCCCATTAGATGGTCAAACCGCTCTTTCCAGCCAGTGTAGAACGATGCCAGCGGGATCGACACATCGACCGACGATGCGGCGGGATCTTCGGCGTCGAACATGATCTCGCCTTCCCAACCAGCAAGCATGTTGTAGGTCGTGGAATATCCCAGGTGCTCGTAGGTGAACATCACCTGACTGTGGCTGGCGTCCAGCGTGTACGCTTCGGGCGCGGCTGCGGCGCCTGTAGCGGCCACGGCTACTGCGGCTGCGATAAGTGCGGTTCTCATATGTTATCTCCTGATTGTTGCGATAGTTGGCAGACAACCTATCGTAATCAGGCGACAAGGCAATTGCGCGCAACTCAACACCTTGTGTGGAGCCATGCAGGGTGGCGAAATCGCGCGCACCCATTTCAGGCGCGCGAAAATTGGCGCATCCCCTTAGCGCGGGGCGCGGCTCAACATCGACAATATCGCCGCTTCTACCGACGCGTCGCCAACTGGCAGCGCAATCAGCGGCTGACCATCCGCATCGCGCGCCGTCAGCAGGCCGTCGCGCAGCACAATCTCGCTCAGGGTATCGACGGAGTACCCAATTTCGGACTGGATGCGACCGCTGGCATCCTTCTCGATGATCGACAAACGGCGACCAACGGTGTCAATTTGAACCTCGGGCCCAGCATCCGCTGCGCGAATGGGCAGCAGGAAAGCGCCCCCACCGGCCAGAGCCATCGACAGCGCCAGCTTGGTCAGTTGCATCGCCCCGTCACCCGGCACGACCGGGATCAGCCAAAGTCCGGCAGCCGCCATCAAAGCTGAGGCACCAGCAATGGCCATCGCACTGCGGCGCAACCGGCTTGTGGCCGCAACCTCGACATAATGCTGGGGAATTAGCCGTTCGTGGCGCAGCGGGCCATCGGGCATGAATGTGTCAGGAAGCGCGGTCATGTTTCTGGTCCCTTGCGATTTAATATGGTTAACGACTCGCAGGGAAATGCGGCGAGGGTGCGATAACTTCGCGTCCGAAAGTGGTATTGCGTATTCTGAGATCACGCGCCGCCGCGCTAGCCACCCGGCCCCGGCCTGCGCCCTTGCGCGCACGGGGCGATGGTTGTAGGAGGCACCTTCGTCTCGCATATTGTATGAACCGCGCAGTCTCTCGTGGTGGGGCCGCGAGCCGACATCGCCCCGCCTATGAAATGCGCCTAGATAGAAGTGGATTAAACATGCCCCTATATGAGCATGTCCTTATAGCGCGTCAGGACTTGTCCAGCGCGCAGGCCGAGGGCCTCATCGAACATTTCGGCGCCGTGCTGACCGATAACGGCGGCAAACTCGTGGATCACGAGTATTGGGGCGTCAAGACGATGGCCTACAAGATCAACAAGAACCGCAAGGGCCACTATGCCTTCCTGCGTTCGGACGCACCGTCCGAAGCCGTGCAGGAAATGGAGCGCCTGATGCGTCTGCACGATGACGTCATGCGCACGCTGACCATCAAGGTTGATGAGCACAAAGAGCTGCCATCGGTCCAGATGCAAAAGCGCGACGAGCGTACAGAGCGCCGCGAGCGCCGTTGATCAACGCCTGAAGAAAAGGACATAAACCATGGCTACAAAACCATTTTTCCGTCGCCGCAAGGTCTGCCCCTTCTCGGGCGATAACGCACCTGCGATCGACTACAAGGACACGCGCCTGCTGCAACGCTACATCAGCGAACGTGGCAAAATCGTGCCCAGCCGTATCACCGCCGTATCGGCCAAGAAGCAACGCGAGCTGGCCCGTGCCATCAAGCGCGCCCGCTTCCTCGCCCTGCTGCCCTACGCCGTTAAGTAAGGAGAATAGACATGCAAGTTATCCTTCTGGAGCGTGTGGCCAAGCTGGGCCAGATGGGCGACGTCGTCGACGTCAAAGCCGGTTTCGCACGCAACTATCTGCTGCCCCAGCGCAAAGCGCTGTCGGCTTCGCAGAAAAACATCGCTGATTTTGAGACACGCAAGGCGCATCTCGAGGCGCAAAACCTCGAGACTCGCAAAGAGGCCGAGGCGATGGCGGACAAGCTGAATGGTCAGCAGTTCGTCGTGATTCGTCAGGCCGCCGATTCGGGTGCACTTTACGGCTCGGTCACCACGCGTGACGCGGCCGACGCGGCCGCCGAAAACGGCTTCGAGATTGATCGCAAGCAGGTCAGCCTGATCAGCCCGATCAAATATCTTGGTCTGCACGACGTTAACGTGTCGCTGCACCCCGAGGTCGACGCGACTGTCACGCTGAACGTAGCCCGCTCGGTCGACGAGGCCGAATTGCAGGCATCCGGCAAATCGATCCAGGAAATGGCAGCCGAAGAAGAAGCGGCAGCCGACTTTGAGATCGCGGAACTGTTCGACGACATCGGCTCGGCCGCGTCTGACGACGACGATCTGGCACAATCAGTCGGTGACGCAGCTTCGGACGATAGCGACGACGACGCGTAAGCGTCTGCCAAATCGCTACAGACAAATTGAAAAGGCCGCGCAGATTGCTCTGCGCGGCCTTTTCTTATCCGGTGGCTCGATCCTCTTTCAGGCTTGCCCCGCGCAGGCCACGCGTAACTTTACGCCGGGTCTGTCAGGCCCGGCCTCAGCCGATACGCGGCTAGGCGAAAGCAAAGATAAACCCATGCCGCCGCGCCGACGAACTTGAACCCCTCTTCGGCAATCTGCGTATACTCATAGGGCATCGGCAGATTTTCCTGCACGGCATCCACCAAGATGGACATCGCTAGCAATCCGGCTGCGATCACGAACGCCGTCCCGTCAATCTGGCCAATGATGCGGCGATAGCGCACCAGAATGGTGATGGCAAAAATCGCGTAGAGTGGCAAAAGGATGCCCTCCGCCAAGTAATTATCGTGGATCAAGAAAAAATCGTCGATCCCCAGAAACAACGAAAACGAGCCCATCAGCAACAGCAATCGCCGGTACCTGCCATCGCCCCCGCGCGGCTGCAGCGCATAGCGAAAGAAACAAAGCGTCGCCGCTGCGATCCACAGCCAAGAGTTAACGCTGGATACCAAGCCCAGCAGACTGGACTGCTCGGTTTGCTGCATCACATCGCGCAAAACCTCGGTCGTAGTAAAACCAGCGAGCTTCATAATGCTCAGAGCTGCGGCATAGAAAATCAGCGCCGGCACGCAGGCCCATATCAGGCACGCGCGAATGCGTTCAGCGCTGGCAATCCCGCGCATTAAAGTCGATTTGCTGCTCACGTGTTTTGATCCAACTTGCTGCGCGGTGCACGGCTGCGCCTGAACTCGGGAACAGCTAGCCGGACCGCCTCAAGCCTCAGGCCATGCCCAAAGCTTCTTTGTACATCTCCAGCACCGCTTCTTCTTCGGCGATGTCGTCCTTGTCGCGCTTGCGCAGTGCGATAACCTTGCGCATGACCTTGGTGTCGTAGCCGCGCGCCTTGGCCTCGGCCATCACTTCTTTTTGCTGCTCGGCGAGGTCTTTCTTTTCCGCGTCCAGCCGCTCAATGCGCTCAATAAACTGGCGCAGCTCGTCAGCGGTTACGCGGTAAGTCGCGTCGCTGTTTTGACCGGGGGTCTGATCGGGGGTTTGATCGTCCATGGGGCTTCTCCGCATCCTCAAAGATGTCCGTGACTACAGCGCGCCATGACGTCCTGCAAGCCCCCGCCGCTTGAGCTTGGGGGCGGTGTGGATTAGACGGACCATATCGGCAGAGGGCCGGGAGGGATCAATATGGAAATTCTCGTCTGGGCCGGTGCGGCCGTCTCGCTGGTCGGGCTTGGCGGACTTATCTGGTGCATCACGCGCGTCTGGCGCGCACGCCGCGCCAAGGTAGGCGAGGAGGCGATGCGCAAGGTTTTGCAAAAGGTGCTTCCGGTTAATACAGGCGCGCTGTTTCTTTCGGTGATTGGCCTGATAATGGTGGTCCTCGGTATCCTGCTACGCTGAGAAAGCGGAGTTTCGGACGCACTAGTCGGTACCTCGCCCATCTGCGTGACCTCGGCCTGCACAGTGCAATCTAGGCGGCCCGCCAGCTCGCAAGCACGCAGCACCCCGGCTATCTCATTGCGTTTCACGTTCTGGCAGCGGCTGCGCAGCCCCAAGACTTTGCGCCGCTGTCGCCGCCGCGCTATCTAGCTGTGCCCCGCCGCCTTGATGGCCCGTCTGAGAGGTGCCGGTTACGTGGGCCGTATCCATCATTGGCGTATCGGCTGCCTCTTGCACGGGCGTCATTCCAATATCCGTTTGCGCACGCTGTAGAGCCGGGCGAATATCACCCGCGCCCTCAGGCGTGAGACGCACGGCGCGAGCGCCGTTCATCTGGCCCAGACGCGCCAGCGCGACGACGTGTTTCTGGCTAGCCTCCAACCTGACCTGCATGGGCCGATCCATCGTAAACGGCAGTAACGCACCGGGCTGGAACTTACTCACCTTGTCCAGCGGTAGGCTGATACGGCCCAGTACCGCCTCAAGACTGACGGGCGCATCCATCGCGCTTTGCTCCAGCGTGCGCTGAAATTCGCTAGCTCCAACGTCCGGCGCAGCCGCCGGAGGCTCTTCGGGCACCGGGAGCAGAAAGGTGATTGCACCGGGATACGCTTCGCCGCCAATTTCGACCATCAAACGGAACACGTGAAAATCCGGTGCATGGAGGGCCAGCGACATGCCGCGTGCGTCCTCCATCATCACGCCAAAGCGATACCCAGAGGCCCAATGAGGCGCAGCAGAGCCTTCGCTGCCTTGGTCTTCGGCTGCCAGCTTGGCCTCCGCGCCCTTCAGCGCGGCATCGATCAGCGGCGCGGCGATTGCAGCATCAGTGCGCGTCACGGCCCGGCCGCCCGACCCGCGCCCGGTTACACGCCCCGTCGTCTGCACCTCGATCAGCGCCGCGAGCAATGCATCATCAAGACGCACAGCACCGCGCGCGCCGTTCGGGCCATCGAGCAAAACCAAAAGGCCGCCGCCTTCGAATTCCGGCCTGAGCGCTGTCTGGCTCAACTCCACCTGCTCGACCGCGGCGACGACCAGCGGCAGATCAAACAGGGCATCCGAGGCCTGCGACAACGCAAGACGCAACGCCTTGGCCGGAGACATGGCGCGCGCCTGATACTCCTCGCGCGAGGCCCGCGCCTTGCGTTGAATGACCGTATTGCCGTCGACAGATGCCATGCGCTGCGCCACTATCCCTTGCAGGTTTCCTATGGCACCGACCGTAACGCCCTTTTGGTTACCAAAAGGTTTCGCCGTGGTCTGCGGCGGCGGATAATTCGCCTAGCCAGCCTCGTGCGGCAGCGTCACGCGGAACGCCGCGCCGCCCTGCCCTGGCAAATAGCTGATCGTGCCGCCCAAACGGTGCATAATCTCGCGGCAGATCGCGAGGCCAAGGCCCGCACCCGGCGCACGCGTCTGGCCAAGCCGAGAGAACTTCTCGAAAATCAGGGCTTCATCCTTGAGCGGGATTCCAGTGCCGTTATCAACGAAATCGATAACCACCTCAGCCTCGCCCACCTCTGCCCGGACCTCCAGTGTCGGCGCGGGCGCATCGCAATACTTTCGCGCATTAGCGATCAGATTGATGAAAACCTGCGCAAGGCGGTCCATATCAGTGCTCAGCCGCACGTCCTCGCCGCCCGGATCACGTAGAATCCGCAAACTGGTCGGAACGCTGCCCATGGTGGCGGCAACGGCGCGGTCCAGCACCTCGGCCAGTGTGCCGGTTTGCGCGTTCAGCACCACTTGCCCCGATTCCAGCACCGAAAGATCCAGCAAATCATCCAGCAGCCGCGTCAGACGCAGCGACTCGCCATGGATGATCGTCGCGTATTTCTGCAACTCATCCGGCGCGAGACCGCCATCGCGCAGTATCTCGGAAAATGCACGGATTGAGGTCATGGGCGTGCGCAATTCATGGCTGACCTGACTTAGAAAGCCGTCCTTTTGCACGGAAATCTGGGTGAGTTTCTCGTTCACCTCGCGCAGTTGCCGCGCGGTGCGTGCCTGCTCGTTTGATTTCGCCTCGAGCTGGCTGGAGTATTCCATGATCTGCGCCGTCTCGTCCGCGACGGCCAGCAGATCCTCGACCGACACAGTCGCGCGCCCGACAATCTGGCTGATCATCGCGTGGGCCGTGGCGGCCCCGACAGAGCCGGACAAACGCCGCTCCAGCCATTCCAGAAACTCTGGCGACGGCTCGGGCAGATAGCCGCTCAGGCCTTGGCGGCGGGCGGCGCGGGTGAACAGTTCCTGCGCCTCAGCGGCACCCATGATGCGCTGCGCCATGATCAGCAGGTCTTCGGACTGGCCGAGGCCGCCCGTCCAGCTGCCCGGGCTTTGCGAATGGTCGAATACGTTTACGAATTGCGCGCCCTGCAACCGCTCAACCGGGCGGGGAAAACCAAGGATAGATACGATGCAGAACGCCGCTGTGTTCAGACCCATTGACCACATCACCGCATGAACCAGAGGGTCCATTCCGCCCGTCCAAAACAGAGCCTGCGGGCGCAGCCATGTCAGCCCAAAGAGGCCCGCGTCAAAAACGTGCTGGGGCAAAATCACTCCCGCGCCAAAACTGGGCAGAAAGAGGCAATAGACCCACAGCGCAAAACCGACGCCAAGCCCCGCCAGCGCGCCGTTGCGCGTGGCGCCGCGCCACACGAGCCCGCCCATGAGCGCCGGCAGGAACTGCGCCACGCCGGCGAATGCGACGAGGCCGATAGCCGCCAGCGCCGTGCCGCCGCCCGAGAGGCGGAAATAAAGGTATCCCAGCATCACGACGCCGCCGATTGACAGGCGGCGGGCCAGCAGCGCCACCTGCCGTACATCGCCCGACATCATCGCCGCGCCCCCGGTGGCGCGCAGCCAGATCGGCATCACGATATGGTTCGACACCATTGTCGACAGTGCGATGGCCGCGACGATCACCATGGACGTCGCAGAGGAGAATCCACCGAGGAACGACAGGATCGCCAGCCCGTCCTGCCCCGCCAGCAATGGCAGGTTCAACACGTATAGGTCCGGGTTCGACCCTGTCGGCATCAGCTCCAGCCCGACGGCAGCGATCGGCACGACAAAGAGGCTGATTAACATCAGGTAGAGGGGGAAGGCCCATGCGGCGGTGCGCAAATGGCCCTCATCCTCGTTCTCGACCACCATGACCTGAAACATGCGCGGCAGGCAAAGGAACGCGGCCGCCGACAGCAGCGTCAGCGCGGTCCATCGGCTGCCTGACACGTCGAAATCGCCAATAGGCGAAGCGTCGATCCGCTCCAGCGTTGCGGCAAGGCCACCCTCCAGACCCCAGACGACGAATATGCCGACGGCCAGCAAGGCCAGAAGCTTGACCACCGCTTCCAGCGCGATGGCAATAACGACGCCGTGGTGCCGCTCGTTCGCATCCAGATTGCGCGTGCCGAATAGTATGGTGAACACCGTCAGGCCCAGCGCCACATAAATGGCGATGGACTGAACGGACCTGCCCCCCTCCGGCCCCGGCGGCGAAAAGGCGGCAAAGGACAGGGTGACAGATTGCAGTTGCAGCGCGATGTAGGGCGTCGTGCCGATCACCGCGAGGATGGTCACGCAGACGGCCAAGAGGTTCGACTTGCCATAACGCGATGAGATCATATCGGCGATCGATGTGATGCGCTGGCTCCGGCCCACGCGCACCATCTTGCGCAGGGTCCACCACCAGCCGATCATCACTAGGCTGGGGCCGAGGTAGATCGTGACATACTCCATCCCCGATCGCGCGGCAAAACCGACGGCGCCATAGAATGTCCACGCCGTGCAGTAGATCGACAGCGACAGCGTATAAACCAGCGGTGAGCGTAGCCATGCACCCCGTCCACGCCTGGCTGCCCTGTCGGCGGCAAATGCGACGGCAAAGAGGAATACCACATAGATTATGCATACTGCGGCGAGGATGCCGGGCGTTGCCATCAGCTGTGCCGCGTGTCTGCGGCGCCCTCATCGTCAGTTGCCGATTGCGGCGCTGCGCCAGACCCTAAAATTCGCGTGATCACCGCCGACAGGATCACCAGCCCCGCCCAGACGGCAAAGACATATATCATCACATGCGACGTACGCGCCGCGCCGCCATTCTGGCCTAGCCAGAGCAGCGGCAGCGCAAAGAGAAGCGCGCCCAAGATGGGCAGCAGCGCGGCTGCGTCCCTCATGCGGCGGTGGCGATATGTGGCGTGCGCGACAAAGACGGGACGCGTGCCGGGTGGCTGGGGGGGCTCGGGTGCGGGCACGCTCATGCAGCGCCAGCCAGCGCGCGCACGGCCTCCAGTATCTCGGCGTTCGAGAACGGCTTTGTCATGAACCGGCTGGCACCCGCACGCTCTGCCATTTCGCGATCCTTGCGCTGGCCGCGGGCGGTTAGCATCAGAACGGGCGTCTGGCCCAAATCTGCATCGCTGCGAATATCTGCAAGCAACTCAAAGCCTGAGCGGTGCGGCAGCATCACGTCGAGGATAATCAAATCGGCGCGGCGTTCGCGCACTGCGGCCATCGCGCCTTCGCCGCCCGAATGAGTGCGCACGTGCCAGCCATCGCGCGACAGAATGAAACTTATCGCCTCGATGATGTTCGGCTCGTCCTCTATGATCAGAACCTGCCCTGCCATGCCGTGCGCCCCTCCCAAAGTGCAAGCCCGCCTAGCGTTACTATTGGGGCAAGGCCCCGCCCATGTCAAAACCGGGTTTCAGTCTAAGGTCCGCCCATCTGCGGCAGGATCGATGGCTCGCGGCGGGCGGCGCAATCGCTGCGCGGGCAGATCCGGCACGATGTGCCGACCTGCATCGCATCCGCTGCGTCCACCTCTGGGTCCGCAGGCATGAGCAGCATAGTGGCGCGCAGCAGTGGCGGCATGTTCAGCTGAGGCGCTCCGACCTCCTCGGTGCAGGCCAATGCATACACCGGGCGCGCGTCCCTGTCCGGCTGTACCAAATGGATGCCCAGCACCATGCCCGGCTGCGCCATTGCGCGAAATAGTGGCCAAAGCGGGCAGGACCCCGCAAGGCGCGTGGCCACAAACCCGGCCGCCGGTTTGAGCGTCAGGATCGCCCCCGACGCATCGACCGAGATCAGGCCGACCGGGCCAACCGCATTCTCTGGCATCGCAGCTAGCCTTCGGCAGACGCGCGCAACTGGCGCGCCGAGATGCTGCGCCAAGGCGACCGGGGCAAGACCCAGCGCCGCCACAGCGTCCAGCAGGCGCGTCTGCGGCAGCGCGGCGGCATCGGTGCGATACGCCTCCAATGCCGCGCGGGCCAAATCATATGCGCCTGTTCCCTCGCGCAGTCCGCCCGCCAGCAACGCGGCGTCAATG
>JAGXGX010000044.1 GCA_024636515.1 Roseovarius sp. | reverse complement strand
TGTATCCCAGAAGAGTCATCCACGCGGGGTTGGAATCGACGAACTTGCCGTTCTTGTCCATGAACCCCAGCAAGTCGGGGGTCACCAACCATGTCTGGCCGCCACTATCATTGTGTTTCAACTGATCAGCTCGCCCCAAGATTCCGCGCAAACAACAGCACCGGGTCTGTAGCGTGTCATCATATTACGCTACGTAAATTATTGTTTAGCGCCCCTTCCAGACCGGATCCCGCTTTTCGGCAAAGGCGCGCGCGCCCTCCAGCTGATCCTCGGAGGAGTAAAGCGCATCCACGGTGGGATACTGCCGCCGTGCGATCTTGTTCATCACGGTTTGGAAGTCGTTTCCTTCTGCGTCGCGCACGATTTCCTTTAACGCGGCATAGACAAGCGGGGGGCCATCGGCCAGCTGATCGGCCAGCGCGCGCGCCTCTGTCATCAGCTCGGCGGCTGGCACGACGCGGTTGATCATGCCCCAGCGCGCGGCCTCGTTTGCGTCGATCCAGCGGCCAGTCAGCAGCATCTCCATCGCGATGTGGTAGGGAATACGCTTGGGCAGTTTCACACTTGCCGCGTCGGCCACCGTGCCCGAGTTGATCTCGGGTAGCGCAAACTGCGCGTGCTCGGCAGCAAGGATGATATCGGCGCCAAGGGCAAGCTCCACCCCCCCGCCACAGCAGATGCCGTTGACGGCGGCAACGACAGGCTTGTTCAGGCCGCGCAGCTCTTGAATACCGCCAAAGCCGCCGACGCCGTAGTCGCCGTCGACCGCATCGCCGTCTGCCGCCGCCTTCAGATCCCAGCCGGGGCAAAAGAATTTGTCGCCGCCGCCGGTAATGATTGCGACGCGTAGGTTATCGTCGTCGCGAAAGCTCGCGAAGACTTCGCCCATGAGGCGGCTGGTTTTTAGGTCGATCGCGTTCGCCTTGGGCCGGTCCAGCGTGACCTCAAGGACGCGTCCGCGCGTTTCGGTCTTAATTGGGCTGTCTGTCATGACTGTTCTCCTGTCGTGATAAGTGCGTCCGCCGCGACGGCGCGTGTGGGGGTGCAGATCAATGGATTGATCTCGACCTCCTGTACGGTTTTTGCGTTCTCTATAACGTAGTCCTGCACGGCCATCACGGCGCGTGCAATAGCGGCGCGGTCCGCGCCCGGCTGGCCGCGATACCCTGCGAGCAGCGGCGCGATGCGCAAGCTATCCAGCGCTGCATCGACATCGCAAGTGGTGACGGGCAGGATCAACGAAACGCTGTCGCGTAAAATCTCGGTCATCACGCCGCCCGCCGCCAGCGTCAGTACAAAGCCATGCGCCGGGTCGCGCACGACCCCAACCAGCAATTCGGCCACGCCGCCGATTATCATCTCTTCCAGCAGGTAGGCGGGTGCGTTCATGCGGGCAGCAGCCTCAATCACCGCGTCTGGCGAGGCGAGGTTCAGTGCTACAGCGCCCGCCTCGGTCTTGTGCGCGAACCCTTCGCCCTTCAGCACCAGCGGCATGGGCATCTCGCGCGCCGCCGCCTCCAGTGCAGCGGCTTGGACGCGCTGCGCCCGCGGCACATCAGCGCCATGCGCGGCCAGCGCAGCCTTGCTGTCGGCCTCGCTCAGCACGATGGCGGAGCAATCGCTACCCGCAGGCAGCACGCGCGCGGCGGGGCGATGGCGGCCCAGTGCGGCGGCAGCCTCGATCGCTGTCATCGCCTCCTGAATACCCAAGAGCGGGATCAGGCCCGCTTCCGTGACGCGGTGCGCGATACTCTCGCTCAAGTTTTCTGGCAGCGTCGCGACGAAGGCCAGCGGTACGCCTGTCGCCTTTTGCGCTGCCGCACCCGCAGTGATCGTGCAATCCCACGCAGCATCGCTGCACCTGTCGGTGCGCGGGAAATCGACGACCAGGCAGCCCAGCGCGACATCCCCGGTTAGTGCCGCGGTAAATGCCTCAGTCATGCGCGGCACGTCGTCCCAGATAAAGGTGTGGTAGTCCAGCGGATTGGCCAGCGCCACCATTGGGCCAAGCGCGGCGCGCAGGGCCGTGCGTTGTGCGCCGCTCAAGTCGGGAAAGGATACGCCGCGCCCGACGGCGGCGTCAGCCATCAGGCTTGCCTCGCCGCCCGAGCAGGACATCGAGATTATGCGGTCCGACGCCAGCGGTCCGGCCAGATGCAACAGTTTGAGCGTTTCCAGCAGCTCCGGCAGGCTATCGACCTGCGCAATGCCCAGCCGCCGTAGCATCGCCCGTGCGCCTGCATCGCTGCCGGCCAGCGAGGCCGTATGCGACACCGCCGCCGCGCGCGCCTGCGCCGATTTCCCGGCCTTTAGCGCGACGATAGGCTTGCTAAGGCTATGCGCTCGCTCGGCCAGCGCCTGAAATGCATCCAGATCGCCGATGCCCTCAATATGCAGACCCAGCGCAGTCACACGGGGGTCCTCCAGCAGCGCCAGCCCAATCTCGGCCAGCCCTGTCTGCGCCTGATTGCCGGCGGTCGCCACATAAGCCAACGGCAGGCCGCGTGCCTGCATGGTCAGATTGATCGCGATGTTCGAGCTTTGGGTGATGAGCGCGACGCCATTGTCGCAGCGTTGTCCGCCGTGCTGATCGGGCCACAGCAACGCACCATCAAGATAGTTGATGAAGCCATAGCAGTTGGGCCCGATGATCGGCATATTCCCCGCCGCTTCAAGCAATTGATCCTGCAGAGCATCCCCATCGCCGGTCTCTGCCTGCGCCTCGCGAAATCCGCTGGCGAAACAGACCGCGCCGCCCGCGCCCATGGCGGCCAGTTCGCGCACCGCGTCGATTGTGGCGGATCGGTTGACGCCGATGAACGTGGCATCAGGTGCACCCGGCAGGTCGGCGATGGACGGATATGTCGCATGCCCGGCCATCTCGGCACGGTTGGGATGCACCGGCCAGATCGGTCCGTCGAAATCCATTCGGCGGCACTGCTCAATCACCGACGCGCACCAGACGCCCCCACCAATGACGGCGATGGATTTCGGTCGAATGAGGCGGGTGAGGTCGCGTGTCATTGCTAGTGGTCCCCCGAAAAAGATTCTTTGCCTTCGGCGAGGATATTTTCAGCAAGAAGAAAGGGCCGGTAACGCATGATTAACCACTCTTGGTCAGTATGAACTCACGGTACAGGCGGGGACGCCGATGACCGTGCAAGGAGAAAGGGTTTTGCCTTTTCGGGGGCGCCAACATCGGCGCCCCCTTTTCTTTTTGCTCCAAATATCCCCGCCGGAGGCATCAAAGTTCTTTTGGCGCGGCGGCAGATTTAGGCTCCCAACGGCCTCAGTAAATCCCGGCTGATGATGTGGCGCTGGATTTCAGAGGTGCCGTCCCAGATACGCTCGACCCGCGCATCGCGCCAGAAACGCTCGATCGGGAAATCATCCATCAGGCCCATCCCGCCGTAGATCTGGAGTGTTGCATCGGTGACGCGCGCCAGCATTTCGCTGGCGTAGAGCTTGGCCGACGCGATCTCTCGGTTGGCGGGCAGGCCCTGATCCAGCCGCCATGCGGACGCGAGTGTCAGCCAGTCGGCGGCGTCTATTTCGGTAATCATGTCTGCGATTTGGAAACTGATACCCTGATACTTCCCGATAGGTTGGCCGAATTGTTCGCGCTCCGCCGCGTAGTTCAGTGCCATGTCAAAGCAGCGGCGCGCGCGGCCAACAGCCATCGTGGCCACAGTGATGCGCGTGGCGTAGAGCCACTCGTTCATCACCGCAAAGCCGCCATCGACCTCGCCAAGAACCTGCGCGTCCGGCAGGCGGCAATTGTCGAACTCAAGGATCATGTTCTTGTAGCCGCGATGGCTAACCGATTTGTATCCGTCGCGGATGGTGAACCCCGGCGTGCCGCGATCAACGAGGAAGGTTGTGATGCGTTTTTTCGGCCCTTTGGGCGTGTCGTCTTCGCCTGTCGCAATGAAGACAATGATGAAATCGGCGTGGTCGGCGCCCGAGATGAAGTGCTTGGTGCCATTGACAACCCAGTCACCACCGTCGCGTTTTGCGCTGCATTTCATGCCGCGCACATCCGATCCGGCGCCCGGTTCGGTCATGGCCAGCGCATCCATTCGCTCGCCGCGCACGGCAGGCAGCAGGTAGCGCTCGCGTTGCTCGCCCTCGCACGCCATCAGAATGTTCTGCGGCCGACCAAAAAAATGCGTCAGCGCCATGGAGCCGCGACCAAGCTCACGCTCGACCAGCGCAAATTCGAGGTGGCACAGGCCCGCGCCGCCCACTTCTTCGGGAAAGTTACAGGCATAAAACCCCAGATCGAGAGTCTTTTGCTTGATTTTCTCGGCCACGTCGGCGGGCACTTCGCCAGTGCGCTCGACCTCGGCCTCATGGGGATGGATCTCCTTCTCGACAAAGCTGCGCACGCTCGAGACGATCATTTCCTGTTCATCGGTTAAGCCAAAATTCATGATTTTGCTCCTTCATGGGCAGCCGCCAGCGCGGTGACGCGTTTTGCGACATCTGGCGACGGATCGCAGGTGCGGCGCGTCTCAAGGCTGACATGCAGCATAAACTGGTCGCAGGTCGCCAGCACTTCGCCGTCTGATGCGCGCTTTAGCTCATGCACGCAGCGCAGCTTTTTGCCCTGCCCTTCGGTGACGCGCGTGTGCACTTCGACAGCCTCGCCCGCCTTGGTCTCCGCCAGATATTTGGTGGTCGTCTCAACGGTGAAGTAGCTGAGGCCGTTCGCGATATAGGCGTCATCCGCGCCGACAAAGGCCATCACCTCCTCTGCGGCGTCCGAGAAAATCTGCCCGTACCGCCCCTCGTTCATATGGCCGTTCACGTCGGTCCAATCGACCGGAATGGTGCGGCGTAGGCTGATCATTGGGCTGCCAGCCTCCAAGACAGGTCGCAGCGTTTTCTCATGCTCGTTCAGCAGGCGACCCGACGCGTTGCCCTGCTGTTTGAGCGCGCGCATCATGGCGATCAAGTTGCCGTCGCGCTTGCGTTCAAGCTCGCGGATGGTGAGGTGGCCAGATTGGTCGTCGGACTGGTCCGCAATCATCTGGGCCAGCTCGTCCGTCAGCTCAGGCACGTCCATTAGCTTGGTCCATGGCCATTTCAGGCAGGGGCCGAATTGGTCAATGAAATGCTTCATCCCGGCCTCGCCGCCTGCGACACGGTACGTTTCAAACAGGCCCATCTGCGCCCAGCGAATGCCAAAGCCATAGCGGATCGCGTTGTCGATCTCCTCGGTCGTGGCGATGCCGTCCTTGACCAGCCACAGCGCCTCGCGCCAGACGGCCTCGAGGAAGCGGTCGGCGATATGCGCGTCGATTTCCTTGCGCACACGCAGCGGGTAGAGGCCAACGGAAGTCAGGATTTCGGCCGCGCGGTCGACGATTGCCGGGTCCGACGCAGGCGTCGCGACCACCTCGATCAGGGGCAGGAGGTACACCGGATTGAACGGGTGGCAGACCATGATCTGACCGGGGCGCATGGCACCCTCCTGCAATTCGGTCGGTTTGTAGCCGCTGGTGGACGAGCCGATAACGGCATCCTCGGCGCAGGCGCTTTGGATTTCGGCATAGACCTTGTGCTTCATCGCTAGCCGCTCAGGCACGCTTTCTTGAATCCAGTCCGCGCCTTTGACGGCATCCGTGACGGTATCGTGGAAACTTAGCGTGCCCTCAGTCGGCATGGCATAATCATAGAGCATCGGCAGCGCGTGGCGTGCGTTGTCCAGCACTTCACCGATCTTGCGTTTTGCCTCCGGATCGGGATCAAAAATGCGTACGTCCCATCCGTTCAGAAGATAGCGCGCGGCCCATCCGCCGCCGATCACGCCGCCGCCGATGATGGCGGCTGTCATTTGTTTGGTCATTGCTGTGTCCATTCTCTCGCGGCTCAGGGCGCGTTTGTTTCGGTGTGGCCGTCGATCGCTAGGATCTGGCCAGAGATTTTCGAGGCGGCAGGCGAGGCGAGGAAGAGCACCGTGTCAGCCAAGTCGTCGACCGTGACCCATGTGCGCATCGACACGCCGCGCACATACTGATCGCGCACGTCCTGCTCGGGGCGCCCGGCAGCCTTTGCCTCCATCGCGACGACGCGGTCCATCCGGTCGCCTTCGACCGCGCCAGGGCAAATGGCGTTGACGCGCACGCCCACGGAGCCCAGCTCCATCGCCAATGTCTTGGTCAGGCCGATGAGGCCCCATTTTGCCGACGCATAGGGCGAGCGGTAGGGGTGGCCCCACTGGCCAGAAGTGGACGAGGTAATGACGATGCAGCCCGACCCTTGGGCCCGCATGATCCGCGCGGCCCAGCGGCACGTTAGGAACGCGCCATTCAAATTGACCGCAAGGCACGCCTGCCACGCGTCATAGTCCAGATCTTCGATCCGGCCTGCTGGGCCGCCGGTGCCTGCGTTGGCGCAGACCACGTCAATGCCGCCCCACGCGCCCTCAACCTCGCCTAGAAACGCTTCCATCTGGGCGGCGTCCGTCACATCCGCCTGCCTGCAGATCGTGTCCGGCATGGCGGCAGCGACGCGTGCAACCGCATCCCCGTCGGCATCGCATAGCGCGACGCGGTCGCCCTGCGCCGCGAACCGCCGCGCAAGGCCGAGGCCGATGCCAGAGGCACCACCGGTTATGAGGACGCGCTGGCTCACTTCGGCGCGCGCTTGGTCAGGCGCAGCTTGTCGCGCACATCGGCGGGTGACATAACGCGTGCGCCCATCCGCTCAATTATCTCGCGGGCGCGGGTGACGAGCTGGTGGTTTTCAGCCAGAACGCCTTTGTCCAGCATCAGGTTATCCTCTAGCCCGACGCGTACGTTGCCGCCCGCCAGCACCGCTGCGGCGACATAAGGCATCTGGTCTCGGCCCAATGAGAATGCAGACCAATTCCAGTCGTCCGGCACGTTGTTAACCATCGCCATAAAGGTGTTCATATCATTCGGTGCGCCCCATTTTACGCCCATGCACAGCTGAACCAGCGCATCGGCCTCCAGCACGCCATCCTTGACCAATTGCTTGGCATACCAAAGGTGGCCGGTGTCAAACGCCTCAATCTCTGGCTTGACGCCTGCGCCGGTCATCATGCCGCCCATCGCCTGCAACATGCCGGGCGTGTTGGTCATGACATAATCAGCCTCGGCAAAGTTCATGGTCCCGCAATCCAGCGTGCAAATCTCGGGCAGGCATTCCAGCACATGCGCGGTGCGTTCGCTTGCCCCGACCATATCGGATGCAGCCTCGTTCAGCGGCAGGGGTGTTTCGGGATCGCCAAAGATCATATCGCCGCCCATTCCGGCGGTCAGGTTCAGCACCACATCTGTATCCGACGCGCGGATGCGGTCGGTCAGCTCGCGGTACAGCTTCAGGTCGCGGCTGGGCTTGCCCGTTTCGGGATCACGCACGTGGCAATGCACGATGGCGGCGCCGGCCTTTGCCGCGGCGATGGCGCTGTCTGCGATCTGCTCGGGGCTGCGCGGCACATGCGGGCTGCGATCCTGCGTGCCGCCGCCGCCAGTCACGGCACAAGTGATAAAGACGTCGCGGTTCATAGTCAGGGGCATGGGCCATCCTTTCGGGGGAGATTTCGAGTCGTTGCTGGCGCATATCGTAACGCTGGCGTCTGCGCCGATGGTGCGCTATCAGACAGGAATGATGCAGAAATGGACAAAACCACCCGGCGCTCCAATCAGCATCGCGTTTCTGCTCTTTGGTAAGTTCTCGAACCTCTGCCTGGCCAATTGTCTGGAGCCGCTACGCGCGGCGAATGCCGTCAGCCGGGCGGATCTGTTTCATTGGCGGATCGTGACAATGGCGGGCGATCCGGTCCACAGTTCCAGCGGGATGCAAGTCGTGCCGCATGATGCGCTGGGGCAGCTAGGCGCCTGCGATTATCTATTCGTTCTAGCCAGTTACGACCATACGCGCCACGACACACCGCTGGTTCGCAAGGCGTTGCGTACCGCTGCGTCACGCGCCAAATGCGTGGTCGGGATGGACACCGGGCCATGGCTGATGGCCTCTGCTGGCCTGCTGAACGGGCGGCGCGCCACGCTGCACTGGGATCTGCAGGACGCCTTTGCCGAGCGGTTTCTGGAGGTCGAGGCCGAGCGCGCCCGCGTTGTGCGCGATGGGCCGATGATTACGTGCGCTGGCGCGATGAGCGCGCTGGACCTGATGATGGAGCTTATTGCGCATCACGCCGGCATGGCCGCGCGGCTGGATGTCGAGGACCAGTTCATGCATGGCAGCGACACATCGGCCAGCCCGCCTCAGACCGACGCACTGGTTCAAGGCGCGCTGGCGCAGATGCGCGCGCATGTAGAACGGCCTCTGCCCTTGGCCGCTATCGCGCGACGGCTGAATTGCCAGCCTCGGACGCTCGACCGGCACTTTCGCCGGGCATTGGGCGCGCCGCCCGGCACCGTCTATCGCCATATCCGCCTGTCTGAGGCCCGCAAATTGCTGGACAGCACCGTGCTGGCGGTGGGCGAGATTGCGGTGCGCTGCGGATACGACTCGCCTGCTGCGATGGCGCGCGCGGTGCGTTTGCGCTACGGCGCTGCACCTTCGCAGCTGCGCGCCGGTATGCGGAAGGCGCACTAGGCGGAACGATGCCGGTGCGCTGGGAGTTACCTTAAGGTACCCCCACGTAGAAAGGTCACCCGATGGATCGCCTTGCCCTATACCTGACATGGCTCAGCGCGGCAGCAGTGGCAGGCGCGCTGATCGCGGTCTGCGCAAGCCTTGGCTATACGTCATTTTGGGTTGTCGCGGTCTGCATCATCTTGGCGTTTTCGATTGCTTATCCCAGTGCCACGCTGGTCGCGCGCAGTGTGCGCATATGGCAAGAAGAGCGCGAGGCTCAGCCACGCTCGACCAAGACCGACCCTACTGAGTAGCCCGCCCCGAACGAGCAGATCAGACCCAGATCGCCCGGAATCAGATCGGCGCTATGCTGCGAAAATGCGATGACGGAGCCTGCCGATGAGGTATTGGCGTAATCCTGCAGGATATTCGGCTGCTCTGCTGGTGTGGGCGTTCGGCCCATCACCTTGCGACCGATAAAGTCGTTCATCGCCTTGTTGGCCTGATGCAGCCAAAGGCGTTTTAGCCCTTCAGGCGGTGCGCCTGCGTCCGCCAGATGGTCTGAGATATGCCCCACAACCAGCGGCAGCACCTCCTTGAAAACGCGACGGCCCTCTTGCATGAACTGCATGTCGCGGCGATCCTGCATCTGGCCATGCGCGCGGCGCAAAAAGCCATCATTGTTGCGGATGTTGTTTGAAAACTGCGTGGCGCAGCGGGTGCTGAGGATGCGGAAATGATCGCCTTTTGCGGCTTCCTCAGGCTCTAGCACCGCCGCTGTGCACACGTCGCCAAAGATAAAGTGGCAATCGCGGTCGCGCCACTCCAGATGCGCGCTGCACACCTCGGGGCTGACCACGATCGCGCAGCGGGCTGATCCCGCGCGGATCATGTCCGCCGCCGCCTGCATTCCGAAGGTGGCCGATGAACAAGCGACGTTCATATCAAAAGCAAAGCCACGCGCGCCCAGAAGCTCCTGAATCTCTACAGCTATCGCAGGATACGCCCGCTCGTGATTGGACGCGGCGCAGATGATCAGATCGACCTCAGCGCCGCCGCGACCTGCCTTTGCCAGCGCCTTGGTGCATGCATCCAGCGCCATTTCGGCCATAAGGCTGGGCTGATCGTCGCTGCGCGGAGGCAGGGCTGGGTGCATGATTTGCGGATCAAGAATACCGGACTTCTCAACCACATATCGCTGGTGGATGCCGGACGCGCTGACGATGAAGTCGCTGCTGGAATGGTCCTTGGCCACTACATCGCCCGCCGCGATGTCCGCGGCGTTATTTACGTTGAACGCGTCTGCGTAGGCGTTGAACGCCGTCACCAGTTCGTCATTGGTGATGACGTGCGCGGGCGTGAAAACCCCGGTGCCGGTGATTGCGGCCAGCCCCATTCTAGTTGACCGCGTTGGGCGGTGCCTCACCGGCAAAAAACGCCTTGAGGTTTTCGACCGCCAGCATCCCCATCGCCTCGCGTACTTCTAGCGCGGCGGTGCCCAGATGCGGCAGAAGAACGACATTTTCCATTGCAATCAAGGCGTCTGGCACCTTGGGCTCATGTTCATACACATCTAGACCCGCGCCCGCGATCTGGCCGGTTTGCAGCGCAGCAACCAGCGCCACCTCGTGCACCACATCCCCGCGCGAGATATTGATGAAATGCGCGTGCTGCTGCATCGCGGCAAAGACGGTGGCGTCGATCAGATGATGCGTGTCCGATCCGCCGGGCACGCAAGCGACTATCACATCGGCGCGCCCAGCCAGCGCCGCGATCGTGTCCATACGCTGAGCCGGGACATCCAGCTGCTTTTCAGAGCGGTTGTAGTAAATCACATCCATGCCAAAGCCATGATGGCAGCGCCGCGCGATGGCCTGTCCGATGCGGCCCATACCGATGATCCCCACAGTCTTGCCGCCCAGGTGAAGGCCCAGCATCTGAGTTGGGTGCCACCCCTCCCACGTGCCTGATCGCACCAGCCGCTCACCTTCGCCCGCGCGGCGTGCGCTCATCAGCATTAGGGTCATCGCGATGTCGGCGGTCGCATCTGTGACTGCGCCGGGGGTGTTCGTGACAGTGACATTGCAGGCGCGGGCGGCAGCGACGTCGATGTGGTTATAGCCAACGCCGAAATTTGCCAACACTTTGCAGCGATGCGCGCCGTCCTCGAACACTTCGGCGTCAAAGATATCGCCTAGTGTTGGCACCACCCCGTCATATAAAGCAAGCGCCGCGCGCATTTCGCCGGGCTTCATCGGCAGCGTGCTTTTGCGCACCTCGATATCAAAAGCGGCCTCTGCGGCCGCGATAACACGGGCTGGCAGTGGCCGGGTCAGGAAAACGCGGCTCAATGCATTCGCCCTCCGATAGGGACGTCTTGGTCCGGCGACAACAACACGATTTCACCCTCCGCATCCGCCACGCCGAGTACCAGCACCTCGGACATGAAGGGGCCAATCTGGCGGGGCGGAAAGTTGACGACGCCCATCACCATCCGGCCCATCAGCCCTTCGGGCGTGTAATGCGCGGTAACTTGGGCCGATGTCTTGCGCTCGCCGATCTCAGGCCCGAAGTCGATCCACATCTTGATCGCGGGCTTGCGCGCCTCGGGAAACGGCTCGGCACGGATGACTCGGCCCACGCGAATATCGACGGCCATGAAGTCGTCGAATGTGATGTCAGCCATTCCTAAGCTCCCTCGAACGGTTGGCGGCGGCGCCCACTGTGCGGCGGATCAGATCCGGCAGGCCACTCTCGGCGTCCATCAATACGTCAAGGCCCGCCTGCGTGGTGCCATTAGGGCTGGTGACATTGACGCGAAGCTGCGATGGCGTCTCGTCCGATGCCTCGGCCAGCGCACCCGCCCCGGCGACGGTGGCCTGCGCCAGTTGCATGGCCAGCTCGGGTGGTAGCCCCTCGGCCTCGCCCGCCTTTGCCATACATTCGATCATGTGAAAGACATAGGCTGGCCCAGAGCCAGAGACACCGGTGACGGCATCCATCTGGTCCTCATGCTCGAGCCGCACGACCTGCCCTACGGCGCTCAGCAATGTCTCGGCCAGATCCATCTGGCCGCTGCTGGCATGGGCATTTCCAATGATTGACGTGATGCCACGGCCCACGGCGGCGGGTGTGTTGGGCATGGCGCGGATAATCGGGCTAGCGCCGCCTAATGCGGCCTCGAACGCCGAGATCGGCGTGCCTGCCGCGACCGAGATAAAGAGGGTAGTACCATTGCCCATCTCGCGCAGGGTGGGCAGTGCGTCGCCCATCATCTGCGGCTTGACCGCGATTAGCACGATGCCCGGTGTGGCAGGCAAATCGCCGTTGATGGTAACACCTGTGGATTGCAGCCAGTCCGATGGCTTGGGGTCGATTACCCAGACCGATGCGGGCGGCAATCCGCCCTTTAGCCAGCCTTGCAGCATGGCGCCGCCCATCTTGCCACAGCCCAGCAGCACAAGGCCCTTTTCGGCAACGAAATCCATATCCATAGTCTGTCCCTTCCGCCTGAATTCAGGTTCAGGGGGTGAGGTTACGCGCGGCCATACGCCTCTGCAATGGCAACCTGCATCGCATCGCGCGGGGTGCGGTCGCCCCATACGACCAGCTGAAATGCGGGG
>JAGXGX010000198.1 GCA_024636515.1 Roseovarius sp. | reverse complement strand
GTCCAGCGCTTCAATCATCTGGTCCAGTTTGTTTGCATTGCGCAACTCGTCGCCCTTTGCCCGGACGTTGGGCGGCGTCGGCGGAATATCGGCCAGCCCCTCAGTCAAAGCTGAAAAATATAGGCCAGTGCCGCCGACGATGATCGGCCTTGGCCCCTCTGTCAGGAGAGGTGCAATGTCGCGCAGCCACTGGCCAACGGAATACTCCGCATTCTGAGCAACGTGGCCATACAGCGCGTGCGGTACGCATACCTCATCCGCCTGCGTCGGGCGCGCAGTCAGCACGCGCCATCCGGCGTAAACCTGCATAGAATCGGCGTTGATAACCCTTCCGCCAAAACGCTTTGCGATCTCCAGCGCCAGCGCGGATTTGCCGGACGCTGTCGGCCCGGCGATTAGCACGGGCAGATTTTGTGATATGTTCAATTCACTGAGCATGGCGGCGCTTCTAGCGCAGGCATCTGCCGCTGGCGAGGCGATTTGCCATGGCCTGCGCGGTCGCGCACCGTTTAAGCGATTGAACTATGCCTCCGTTTGCGACATTTTGCGCGCCAGACAGCCGCAGATATACGTAGATAGCGACAGCCAGCCAATCAGGAGTCATCCCATGCCCGATAGCGACACCCCCAAGACGACCTTTCGGCGCGTGATGCTGAAAATCTCTGGGGAGGCGCTGATGGGCGATACGGCATATGGCCTGCATCCGCCCACGGTTGAGCGTATCGCGCGCGAGGTCAAGGTCGTGCACGACATGGGCGTCGAGATTTGCATGGTTATCGGCGGCGGTAACATCTTTCGCGGGCTTCAAGGCTCTGCGCAGGGGATGGAGCGGACGACTGCCGACTATATGGGTATGCTGGCCACGGTGATGAACGCACTGGCCATGCAAAGCGCACTGGAAGAGTTGGGCGTATTCTGCCGCGTGATCTCCGCCATCCGCATGGACGAGGTGGCCGAGCCATACATCCGCCGCCGCGCCGTCCGCCATCTGGAGAAAAAGCGCATCTGCATATTCGCCGCAGGCACGGGTAATCCCTATTTCACGACTGACACCGCTGCGACACTAAGGGCCAATGAGATGGCCTGCGAAGCGATCCTAAAAGGTACCAAGGTCGACGGCGTTTATGACAAGGACCCGGTGACGAACCCCGACGCCGTGCGATATGATCGCATCACTTATGATGATGTGCTGCAAAAGCATCTCAAAGTAATGGACGCCAGCGCGATCGCACTTGCGCGAGACAACAATCTGCCCATCATCGTGTTTTCGCTCGACGAGCCGGGCGGCTTTAAGGGTATTTTAGCCGGTAAGGGCACATACACAACCGTCCACGCCTGACGGAACTCCGGCCCATACGGGGCTGTGTACTGAAAGATTGACTGCAAGAGGATACATCATGGCCGACGATATCGAAATCGACACAGCCGACCTAGAACGGCGCATGGAGGGGGCGATTGCATCGCTCAGGGTCGAATTTGCCTCCCTACGCACGGGCCGTGCAAGCGCCTCGCTGCTGGAGCCTGTGATGGTGGACGCCTACGGCCAGATGACCCCGATCAATCAGGTCGGCACCGTAAATGTGCCAGAGCCGCGCATGGTCACGATCAACGTGTGGGACAAAGGGCTGGTTAACAAGGTTGAAAAAGCTATTCGCAATAGCGGTCTGGGCATCAATCCTCAGATGAACGGCACCATCATCATGCTGCCGATCCCCGAATTGAACGAAGAGCGCCGCCGCGATTTAACCAAGGTCGCGTCAACCTACGCCGAGAATGCCCGCGTCGCCGTGCGCAATGTGCGCCGTGACGGCATGGACCAGATTAAGAAGGGTAAGGCCAATGGCATGTCCGAGGACGACCAGAAATTCTGGGAGACCGAGGTGCAAGATCTGACCAACCGCTTTATCGGCCGCGTGGACGAGACGCTGGAGACGAAGCAGGCGGAGATCATGCAGGTTTGATGTTTGGGCGCAACGGCATAGATGGCGCAGGATGTGTCAAAACGGCGGGCCCCGAGGCTCAGCAAGGGCCGCGTCATGTGGCCGTCATTATGGACGGGAATGGTCGATGGGCTCAGGCGCGCGGGCGTCCACGTCTTTTTGGCCACCACGCTGGCGCGAAGCGCGTGCGCGAGATAGTTAATGCGTGCCCCGATTTGGGGGTCAAGTATCTGACAGTATTCGCCTTTTCCACCGAGAACTGGAATCGGACGCAGACCGAAGTCGCGGGTCTGATGAGCCTCTTCCGCCGCTATATCTCCAAGGAGACGCGCGCATTGCGCGACGAGGGCGTGCGAGTACGGTTCATCGGAGATCGCGTGCGGTTGGACAACAAGCTGGTCGCGATGATGGATGAGCTGGAGACGATCACCGAATGCAATGACCGCGTCCACCTGACTATTGCGCTGAACTACGGCAGCCGCGACGAGGTGAGCCGCGCGATCAAGGATCTGGTTGGCGACGTCGCTGCAGGTACGCTGGCGCCCGACGATGTAGATGAAGAAACACTGACAAGATATTTGGATACAAAGGTTTTGCCCGACCCTGACCTTGTTATACGCACGTCTGGCGAGGCGCGCGTGTCGAACTTTTTGCTATGGCAATCCGCTTATGCAGAATACGAATTCGTCGACACGCTGTGGCCCGATTTCACCAAGGAAATTTTCGCCGGTATCGTCTCTGCCTATTGCGTGCGCGACAGGCGTTATGGAGGAACCCGCTCATGACCCGCAAGGATCGTTGGGCCGACCTTAATGTTCGGCTGATTTCGGCCGCAGTCATGATCGTCCTTGGCATCATTGCGGTATGGCTGGGTGGCGTCACTTTCATAGTGGCAATCTGGGTGCTGGGCGGGGCCATGGTATGGGAGCTGTCGAGGATGCTGGGCGGGCGCGCATGGGCGCCGGGTATGGGCGTGATAGCCGCATTGGCGCTGGCGCTGGCTTGGATGCTTCCGGTGTGGCTCGCGGTTCCGGTGCTGATTGCAGTCGCATGTTTTGGCGCGTGGCAGATTGCGGAGCGACGTATCCTCTTTGGCGTCTTTGGTGCCGCAATCCTTTTGGCATGCTACGCTACGATCCTTTTGCGGATTGAGGCGGGCATGATGTGGCTGCTGTGGGTCGTCTGCGTTGTCGTCGCGACCGACGTCGCGGGTTACATAGCCGGGCGCGCTTTGGGCGGGCCTAAATTCTGGCCCGCGATCAGCCCCAAAAAAACTTGGAGCGGTACTGTTGCCGGCTGGTTGGCAGCGGCCGTCATGGGCGCCATCTTTGGCATTACTCTAGGCGCGGGGGCAGGCCTTGTTCTGCTGTCGGTGGTCCTGTCCGTGGCAGGGCAGGCTGGCGACGTTTGGGAAAGCTGGATAAAGCGCCGCGTCGGGGTCAAGGATAGCTCAAACCTGATCCCAGGTCATGGCGGCGTGCTGGACCGGTTCGATGCAATGCTGGGTGCGACGTTGCTTGCGGGCGCGCTCTGGCTCTTCGGGCTGCTGCCGGGCATCGTATGAGGCGCATCACTATTCTGGGCGCCACTGGGTCGATCGGGCAGAGCACACTTGATTTGATTAGGCGGGCGCCGGGCGAATTCTCGGTCGTCGCGCTGACTGGCGGACAAAATATTGCGCAGCTCGCGCGCGATGCGCGTGAAATGCGCGCGGAACTGGCAGTGACAGCTGATCCGGCGCGACTGGATGATCTACGCGCTGCGCTGGATGGCAGCGGTGTTCGCGCAGCAGCAGGCGAGGCAGCTTTGATCGAGGCTGCAACGATGCCTGCCGACTGGATCATGTCAGCCATCGTCGGCGTGGCCGGGCTTGCCCCGGGACTTGCAGCGCTGGGGCAGGGCACCACACTGGCGCTGGCCAACAAGGAATCGCTGGTGACCGCGGGGCCACTGATGCTTGCCACCGCCGCCGCACATGGCGCGCGCATCCTGCCGGTTGACAGTGAACATTCCGCGATTTTTCAGGCACTCGTGGGCGAGGATCCCGCGGCAGTCGACCGTGTGGTGATCACCGCCTCGGGCGGGGCCTTCCGCGATAGGCCATTGGCTGATCTGGCGCATGTCACGGTGGCCGAAGCATCCAAACACCCGAACTGGGATATGGGCCAGCGCATCACCATCGATAGCGCGTCCATGTTTAATAAGGCGCTCGAGGTCATTGAGGCCAAGGAGTTCTTTGGTCTGGACCCCAATACCATTGAAGTGTTGGTGCATCCCCAATCGACGGTTCATGCTCTCGTCGGTTTTGTCGACGGCGCGATGATGGCACATGTTGGCCCGCCTGACATGCGCCACGCCATTGGTTATGCGCTGAATTGGCCGGATCGGCGCGCGCTGCCTGTTGCGCGGTTGGATCTGGCCGCGATCGGGACGCTAGACTTTGCGCACCCCGATCCTGCGCGCTATCCCGCACTCGCGTTCGCGCGTCAGGTAATGGCGGCGGGCGGTCATTCCGGCGCGATCTTCAACGCGGCCAAAGAACGCGCGCTAGATCACTTCATCGCGGGTCATGTAGGTTTCACTGCGATGAGCACGCTGGTCGCTCGCGCTTTGGACGAAATCGGCGGCGATAGAGGCGGCGACGTCACGCTTGAAAGCGTGGGGCGCTGGGACCACCTTACACGGCAACACATTGACCGGCTCGCCGCCGCCTGAGGCGCGCTCCGCAAGCACTGACAATAGCCGCTATCGGCAGAATAGGACATCCCTTGGACATTTCCGCGCTTATCCCGCAATTCGGCAGTTTTATCGGTGTGGTGGCGGCCTTCGTGGTTGCGCTGTCTGTGATCGTGGCGATCCACGAGTACGGCCATTACATCGTCGGCCGCTGGTCTGGGATCAAGGCCGAGGTGTTCTCACTAGGATTCGGTCCTGTGTTGTTCTCTAAGGTCGACCGTCATGGTACGCGCTGGCAACTGGCCGCGCTGCCCTTTGGCGGTTATGTAAAGTTCCTTGGTGATGCGGATGCGGCCAGCGGCAAGGATGCCGCCGCAATGGCCGCCACACCGCCCGAGCGTCTGCGCCAGACAATGCACGGCGCGCCGCTATGGGCGCGCACAGCGACCGTGGCTGCGGGGCCCGTTTTTAACTTTGCCTTATCAATATTGATTTTTGCGGGCGTCATGATGGTGCAGGGCCAGCGGGCCGAGCCACTGGCAATAGGCGCGCTAAAGCCGGTGCCCGCTCAAGGCGTTGAGCTGCGCCCCGGCGACACAATTTTGGACATCGCGGGTGCTGGCGTCCCGGGGTACGATGATCGCGGCGCGTTTGATGCATTTTCGGAGGCGTTGCCAGACCAGCAGGTGATGGATTACCGCGTCCTGCGCGGAGGTAACGAGGCCACAGTTCTTGGCCCGCATCCTCTTCCTCCCATTGTGACGGGTCTGGCGCCTCAATCCGCGTCCTACCGCGCCGGCATGAAGCCCGGGGATGTGATTACAGCTGTTGATGGGAATGCGATTTCGTCCTTCACCCAGCTGAAAAACATTGTCGAAGCATCGAACGGTGCGCCCCTCGCCCTGGATGTCTGGCGCGATGGCGAGACGCTTGCGCTGGAGCTGACACCGCGCCGCGTGGACGAGCCGCAAGAAGACGGCGGGTTTGCCACTGCATGGCGCATCGGCATAGCTGGCGGCTGGGCATTTGAGCCGGGCACTGAACGGATGGGCCCAATGGCCGCATTGGGAACCGGGATCGAACAGACTTACGCGGTCGCTTCGGGCTCGCTATCGGGACTCTACTACATGGTGACCGGTGCGATCAGCAGCTGCAACATGTCCGGTCCTTTGGGAATCGCCCAAGCATCGGGTGCGATGGCGTCGCAAGGTGCGTCAGATTTTATTTGGTTCATCGCTGTACTGTCGACCGCCGTGGGCCTTTTGAACCTGTTTCCTGTGCCGGTTTTAGATGGTGGCCATCTTGTGTTTTACGCCTATGAGGCAGTGGTAGGGCGACCGCCCAGCGATGGCGCTTTACGCGTGATGATGACCGCAGGATTGGTCATGATCTTGGGTCTGATGGTCTTCGCGCTCTTTAACGATATCTGGTGTCCTTAAGGCCGCGTTGCGCGGCATTATCACCACATCTTGAGGCTTCGCAGTAAAGCAGATCGGCATGACGTATGGCCGGTTTGCCCTTATTTTGCCATAATTTTGCGCCGGAACGTGCCATAATGTAGCGTCATACCTCGTATCTAAGCGGCCCCATATCAAGCGGAGCCACGCAGCAAACGAGGAGATAACCGATGCAACACATAACCGGCGGTTACCAAGGTCTCGGCCTTTTTATCGACGTGAATTTTGACCGGTTTCTGATGCCCGGCGCTCTGGCTATCGCGCTCTTTGCTGGGGCCTATGTCGGCTCGCTTTGAGACCTGTCCTACCGACCCTCACGTCTGTCTCAGCGGCGCGCACAAAGACGGGTGCGCGGCTGAATTGGCGTTTTGACAAGCCCACCCGGACCCGTTACTGAAAGTCATATTCAAGACGTCTGACTAGGTGGGAACATGAACCTTACAAACTTCCTGCGCGCGCCGCGCCTTCGCAAATCTTCGCGCGGGAGTAGTAATACCCGTATCGGGTATCGCCGTGTCAACGCATGGACGCTGTTCATAGCGTTCATGGCGCTGGTGTTCTCACTGTCGCCTACTACGTCTGAGGCGCAATCCTACCGCTTTACCAACGTCGCGATTGCGGGCAACCAGCGGATCGAGTCCGGCACGATCCTGACCTATGCGGGCATCGCACGCGGCCAGACTGTCTCGGCGGGCGAGCTGAACGAGGCTTACCAGCGCATCGTCGGCAGTGGCCTGTTTGAAGAGGTTTCAATCAATCCGCAGGGAAATACGCTGCAGATCACGGTTACCGAGTATCCGACGATCAGCAAGATTGCCTTTGAGGGTAATAAGAAAATCAAGGACGAGGATCTGGCCGACCAGATTGAGAGTGCCTCGCGCCAAGTGTTCAACCCTGCCATGGCCGAGCGTGACGCCGCCACAATCGTTAGTGCGTACGCCGAAAGCGGACGCAGTGCCGCGCGCGTCAATCCCAAGGTAATTCGGCGCAGCGATAATCGCGTAGATCTGGTCTTTGAGGTTTTTGAAGGCAAGAAAATCGAGGTGCAGCGCCTCAGCTTTGTCGGCAACCGTGCATATTCAGATCGCCGGTTGCGCCGCGTTGTAGACAGCAAACAGGCGGGCCTCTTCCGCGCACTGGTCAACCGCGACACCTTTGTTCAGGACCGTATCGAATTCGACAAGCAGCTACTGTCAGATTTCTATGCTGCGCGCGGCTACGTCGATTTTCGTATCACTGGCGTCAATGCCGAGTTGGCACGCGAACGTGACACCTATTTTGTGACCTTCAACGTTCAGGAAGGCCAACAATTCAAGTTTGGCCGCATCACCACGGTTAGCGAGTTGAACGGCGCGAATGCCGCTGCGTATCAGGACGTGCTGAAGATCCGGTCCGGGCAGATCTATTCTCCCACGCAGGTTGAAAATTCGATCGCCCGGATGGAGCGTTTAGGTGTTCGGCAGGGCGTCGATTTCCTGCGCGTCGAGCCGCGCATTACTCGCAACGACCGCAACCTGACGCTGGATGTGGAGTTCGCACTGGTGCGTGGGCCGCGCATCTTTGTCGAGCGGATTGATATCGAAGGCAACACCACCACTTTAGACCGCGTTATCCGTCGACAGTTTGATACGGTCGAGGGCGATCCGTTCAATCCGCGCGAGATCCGCGAGTCTGCTGAACGCATTCGTGCGCTCGATTTCTTTGAGACGGCCGAGGTGGACGCACGCGAAGGGTCTACGCCTGATCAGGTCATCGTCGACGTTGACGTCGAGGAGAAAAGCACAGGCTCGCTGTCGTTTGGTGCCTCATATTCAACTAGCAGCGGCATTGGCTTTTCGGTCGGGTTTGCCGAGCGCAACTTCCTTGGTCGAGGCCAGCGTCTGGCGGCACAGATATCTGCCAGCGCGGATCAGGCCAATTACAACCTCAGCTTTGTCGAGCCTGCCTTCTTGGGCCG
>JAGXGX010000197.1 GCA_024636515.1 Roseovarius sp. | reverse complement strand
TCTCTGGGCGCGCGAGGTGGCCGCAATGGCGGGCATCTACCTGCCCCTGCACCCGATGGAGCATCAGTATATCGTCACAGACGACGTCCCCGAGATAGTGGAGCGCGATACCGAACATCCGCACGTCATGGACCCCGCCGGAGAGAGCTATCTAAGGCAGGAGGGCCGCGGCCTCTGCATCGGGTTCTACGAGCGGCCATGTAAGCCATGGGCTGTGGACGGCACGCCGTGGGATTTCGGGCATGAGCTGCTGCCAGACGATCTTGACAAGATTGAGGCCAGCATCGAATTTGCCTATCGCCGCTTTCCAGCGCTGGAGCGGGCGGGCGTCAAATCGGTCATCCACGGCCCGTTCACCTTTGCTCCCGACGGCAATCCGCTGGTCGGGCCGGTGCCGGGGCTGCGCGGCTATTGGTCGGCATGCGGCGTCATGGCCGGATTTTCCCAAGGCGGCGGCGTCGGCCTGATGCTGGCACAGTGGATGACGCAAGGCGAGTGTGAACGCGACGTATCTGCGATGGATGTCGCCCGATTTGGCGACTGGATCACGCCGGGCTACACCCGGCCCAAGGTAATTGAGAACTACCAAAAACGTTTCTCCGTCAGCTACCCGAATGAGGAATTGCCGGCCGCCCGCCCCTTTCGAACCACGCCCGCGTATGACGTGCTGGACGGCATGGGCGCGGTCTGGGGCGCGCAATTCGGGCTGGAGGTGGCAAACTATTTTGCCGAAGCAGGCGAGCCGCGCTACGAGACACCCAGCTTTCGCCGCTCAAACGCGTGGAAGGCGACCGCGCGCGAGGTGCGTGCGGTACGCGAGGCCGTTGGCATCAACGAGGTTCAAAACTTCGGCAAGTATCTGGTGACGGGCAGTGGAGCGCGCGCGTGGCTGGACCGGATCATGGCCGGCCGCGTGCCTCAGCCGGGCCGTCTGTCGCTGACGCCGATGTTGTCACCCGCCGGGCGGCTCTTGGGGGATTTCACGATCTCCTGCCTTTCCGCCGAAGCGTTTCAGCTAACCGCGTCCTACGGCGCGCAGGCGATGCACATGCGCTGGTTCCAGCAGAACGAGGCAGAGGCCGTGCATATCGAGAATATCAGCGACCGTCTGACCGGATTTCAAATCGCCGGACCAAAGGCGCGCGATGTGCTGTTGACCTGCTCGCGGGGCGGCATTGATGACATGCGCTTCATGGATTTGCGTCATGCGGACGTCGGGATGGTCGACTGCCTGATCCAGCGCGTCAGCTATACTGGCGATCTGGGATATGAAATATACTGCGACCCCATGGAGCAGCGCGCGCTGTGGGACGCGCTATGGGACGCAGGCCAGCCCCACGGGATGCGCCCCTTCGGGATGCGCGCGATGATGTCGCTGCGCCTCGACAAGTTCTTTGGCTCTTGGGGCGCCGAATACTCGCCCGATTACACACCGGGCGAGACGGGCATGGACCGGTTCATCCAGTGGTCCAAGGATACCGATTTTATCGGCCGCAAAGCTGCCGAGGCAGAGCGTAGCGCAGGTGCCGCCCGCAAACTGGTGGCGTTTGAGGTCGAGGCGACAGATGCGGATGCCCACGGCTACGAGCCGGTCTGGCTGGGCGGCGAGGTGCGCGGCTTTGTAACTTCGGGAGGCTATTCGCACCATGCGGAAAAATCCATCGCGCTAGGGCTGATCCCGCGCGACATGGCGGTTGCGGGCCGCGCGGCGCAGATCGAGATACTGGGCCAGATGTGCGATGCCACACTGATCACCGAGCCACTCTTTGACGCAGGCGGCGCGCGAATGCGTGGTTAACGCGGCGTGATCCTCAGCCAGATGCCGTCCTTGCCGCGCACTGTCAGGTGCGCGACGGGCATCGCGGGTCGTTCCGGCACGGCCTCAAACCGATAGCTGCGCACCAGCATCGCCAGCAGCAGAACACCCTCTATCATGGCAAAGCCCGCGCCGGGGCACACCCGCTGCCCGGCGGAAAAGGGGATGAACGCCTCGCGCAGACATTTGAGGCCCGCCTCGGTGCCATAACGCCCCGGATCAAACGCATCGGGCGCGTCCCAAATCCGCTCGTGCCGGTGCAGGTGCCATGGGCTGAGGACAATCTGGCTGCCGGGCGCTATGTCGCGGCCACGAAACGTCTCGGGGCAGCACGCCTCGCGCACCATCATTGGCACCGGCGGATAGAGGCGCAATGTCTCGCGAAATACGTCGCGCGTCTGGCTGAGCTTCGACATATGCGAGAATTGAGGCGCGCCACCACCGAATGCCGCATTCGCCTCAGCCGCGACCTTGTCCTGCCATTCAGGATACAGCGCCAACAGATAGATCGCCCAGCCAAGCGCTGATGCGCTCGTCTCGTGCCCCGCGAGGAAAAAGATTGCGACCTGATCGACCATTTCCTCGGTATCAAAGCGGTCGCCGCTTTGCGGATCTGCGGTCGTCATGATCTTGGTCGCCAGATCGTCCGGTGCCTCGCCCGCCTCAATCTGGGCCATGCGCTGCGTGGTAAGCTGGCGGATGAGATCGCGAATAGCGCGGGCCGTGCGCCTTGTGCGGCGACTATGCGGGCGCGGCATCCATGCGGGCAGCGGGATCAGCGCGGCAAGGTTCACGACTGGCTGCGTGCGCTGATGGTCCCGAAACTCATTAAATACGGCGCTGGCGACCTCGTTCTCGATCGGAATGGAAAACAGCGTGCGGAAAATAACGTCTGCGGCCACATGGCTCGCCTCACCCTCGATATCGCGGGCGGTGCCGTCGGCTAGCGGCGCAAGGCGGCGCACAGCGCTCTGCCCGGCCTCCAGCATCGCGGGAAAAATAAGGCGCAGGCGTCCACCCTCAAATGCCGGATCAATGATGCGGCGCTGGCGTTTCCAAACCTCGCCATTGGTGACGAACACCGAATTGCCCAGCAGCGGCGTTAAGCCCTCACGCACACGGCTTGATTTGGGGAAATCATCGGGCCGTCCCTTTAGCACAAGGTCCACCAAATCGGGCTGGTTGCACAGGTATGAGCGAAAGAACGGCGTGCGAAATTCGGCCATCCATGCCCGATAAAGACGCGCAGGCTGCGCAGACAGGATATCGGCGCGGAACAGTTGCAAATACCGCCAGAGCGACACGCGACCGGACCGCGCGGGGGGCTTGGGCGGCAGGCTCACGAGGCGCTATCGGCGGATAGTGACGTGTATTTATTCACCGCCCGCTCGATCCGGCTGGCCGAGGGGGAGCGGCCCGCATAGCGCTGTGCCAGCGTCATCGGCCCTGCGGTGATGCGGAAGTAATCGTAATCGCCGGGCCGGTCGAAGGCGCAGAGATATTGAAAATGCAGGCGGAAAAATTTCCAACGCAGTTCGCGCCAGCGCGCAGGGCTAAGCGTCTGGGTAAACGCCGCCGACAGAACCAGCGGCCAGCGCTTGCGCGGCGCAGCGACGCCCGAGACAGCCACCGGATCGCACAGCGCAAAAGCACACCCATCGCCAGGCGCGCTAACATCCACCCATGTCAGCACGCGAGATTGGCTAAGAAACGCCAGATCGGCCCGCAACCTATGAGCGGCAGGCAGGAAAGACACCATCGGTACCACCTGTCCCAGCGTTAGCAGCGACAGCGCGGGGCCGGCCGCAGGTACGCGCCCTCCCCGAATTAAGTCCGCGAGGATCGACACCGCCAAATGCGCGCCGGAGGAGTGGCCGACGATTAGCACTTCGTCTGCGCCGCCGCATAGCGCGCCAGCGATTTCATCCGCAAACTCGGCCAGTCGCGCCTCCAGCGCAGGCGGGTTAGCACCGCCGTACCGCGCCGCGTAGGCATAGTCGTGCATCAGGTAATAGGCATAGAACTTGCCATCACGCGCCTTAAACCAGCGCAGCACGACATAGCCCGCGGCGAGGCCGAGGAGTGCCGACAAAAGGGTGCCGTAGATGATAAACGGTGTGTAAGAGGGGTCTGGCCATATCGCGCGCTCTACTCTGTCGGTTGCAGATATACCAAGCCACAGAACCGCGCCGGACACAGCGCAGGCCAGCGCGGCTTGTAGCAGCAAAAATCCCACCGGATAGAGCGCTGCGATCACCGGACCTTTGCGCAGGCGCATCAGGCGCCATAGCGCGCCTGTGCTGATATACGTCCACGCTGTGCGGATCAGTTGCAGATAGGTGGCGCCGATCGTGTGGCTCATTGAGCTGCGCACGATGTCGGACCAGACCAGCACGTCGACCTCGCTAGCCACCTCGGCGCCGTTCATGCGGCCTGCGACGCTCCAACCATAGCGTGGACTGGTTTTGCTAGGGTTGGCCTTGCGTGCAGTCAGATCCAGATCATAGCCCGAGATCGCCGCCTGCGCCGCGCCCTCCTTGCGGTACAACTCGCGGTAGCGGCGCGGGTGGATCGGATCGTAGCCGGGGATGTAGAACACGCGCCGCACGGCCACCGGCGAGACTTCGGATGGCGCGGCGGGCTGTGAGGTCGCAGAACTGGGTACCATAGCGCGGGCGGATCCGGGATCAAAACTCTTGCGCTATGCTAGGCGATGATCGGGGCAAGCGTAAGACCCGAAGGCATAGCGCCGCAAACCGAAACCATCAGCCCAGCACGGCCAGTGCGGGAAACGTCTCGAGCAGCCAGAAGGCAAAGGCAGAAAAACCACCTGTCAACATCATCAGGCCAATCGTCCAGAGCAGCAAACCCATGATCTTCTCGATCCGGTCCATGTGCCGTTTCATCCAGCCCATGAAGCCGGTCAGGCGCGGCAGGAATGCGGCAACAAGGATAAAGGGCACGCCCAGCCCGATGGCATAGACCGCCAGCAGCGCGGTGCCGCGCGCCACCGATGCCTCGCTTGCCGCCAGTGACAGGATCGCGCCCAGTTGCGGGCCGATGCACGGCGTCCAGCCGAACGCGAAGGCAAGGCCGAGGATGTAGGCACCAAATGCGGTACCGCCCCGGTCGCCCGCATCCATGCGCATATCTCGATCCAAAAATCCGATGCGGATGATGCCCAGAAAATGCAGGCCAAATAGCATAACCAAAATGCCTGCG
>JAGXGX010000196.1 GCA_024636515.1 Roseovarius sp. | reverse complement strand
GATAAGTGACCAACACGATTTGTGGAAAGGGGCCCATGATGAAGAATACGCCACTCGCGCGCAAACTGGGCGCTTTCGTCGCCTTGTCAGAGGCTGAACTGTCCGTACTGGAAGGCCTGCACAAACGTCGCCGCACCTTTGCCGCCGGGCGCGATCTGGTGCATCAAGGGCAACCGGATCAGGCTGCGTACATCCTCATTTCTGGCTGGACCTGTTCTTACAAGCTTCTGGAGGATGGTCAGCGGCAGATTGTCGATTTCCAGATCCCGGGCGATTTCCTTGGGTTGCGCAGCGTCGTGTTGCACCTGTCGGATCACAGCGTTGAGCCGGTCACTGACATTGAAGTGACAGAAGTGCATGTGTCGGACCTTATGAAGACGTTTTCGGACACGCCGCGGCTGGCCACTGCTGTTCTTTGGGCTGCGTCACGTGATGAGGCAATGGTTGTCGAGCATTTGATCAATATCGGGCGTCGCGAGGCGGACGTACGTGTGGCGCATTTCTTGTTAGAGCTTGGTGCGCGGCTTACCCTCGTCGGATTGGGCAGCAAGACGGGCTACGCCTGCCCTTTGACCCAGTATCTGTTGGCAGATGCACTGGGGCTCAGCTCTGTACACGTCAATCGGGTCCTGCGAACGCTGCGCGAAGCTGGAATGGTGACGTTTCGCGATGGCTTCGTTACGTTCGATGACTATGATCGTCTGGCCGAATATGCAAAATTCGAGCGGACGTATCTGGATCAGGTTGGACCGTTACTGGCATGATGTCGCCGCGCATATGCGGAGCATTAGATTCGACCAAGTAGCATCAGGATGACCACGATAATGAGGACTGTGCCAAGCACACCGGTCCCCGCATGACCGTAGCCGTAGCCATACCCGCCAAAGCGTCCGCTGAAACCGCCAAGCAGGAAAATGACGAGCAGAATGATCAGGATCGTACCAAGTGACATAGCGTTTCCTTTGCTGTTGTGCGCGACCGGAGCACTCATTGGCCCAGATGTTAAGTTGTGCTGCGCGTTTCAATTTCGATCAGCGTTGCGAGGTTTCGCCAGCACTGGTTTGATCAGTTCCCGTCGATCATAATACCCTTTTCGTCGATCTGGATGTCGACACCGCTTTGGTATCCCTGATAATACAGATAGCTGATCCCGATGGCGCAAACGATAAGCGCCCCAATCAAGACGAACAAGAAGTTACGACTCATTACCGTATTCCCTGCAGTTTACCGGTGTCTGTCGGTGTCCGAGGGAAATTGGATCAACCGCTCGCACCAACGGGTTCTAACCCTCTATTCGTTCCGGCAACCGGGCACGTTCAGGTCTCTGCAAAAGTAACCTGCAGCGCCGCCTGTAACCGGGCTTCCGCCGGTCGCTCCGGAAATCACAGCGCCGCCCGCAGCACCGGCAAGGCCGCGTTCGGTATCGTTTCCGAGACATCCGCCAAGACCAAACAAGACCGGCAGGAGAATAATGGCTTTCACGTACATTGAAGTATCCTTAGGTAAGGGAGGAACCGATAAGCCCTACGAGGCGTCGGCTCTCTCAATTGAACGCGGTCGCCAAGCAAGTGCCGCCCGGCAACCACGCCGTTAACTCATGCGAGCAGTGTTACTTGAGCGTCTGCTTTGCGGCATCAAGTGGCTTGTTGGCTTTGCGTGTCATTGAGGTGTCCTTTCGCGGACGGTCCGGAGATATGAAACACGCGCGATAGGGGGGGACGAGGGGGACATTCTGTCTCGCGTGTTTCATGTTCATCCAGACTGGTTAAACGCCCAAGGAACAATAGGGAGTATTGCACCGCCTTCGTTCTCCCACACTGACGTAGGTCGGTCTGGGTTCATGAAATTCGATTCTTTTTGATGGAAGTTCACAACATGGTGGAGTTTTACCGACGTTTGATTGATGATTTTCCGTGCGGCCCCGCCTAGCGCTTCGCATGTGCCGAATATGGTGCCGTATACCAAATTATTTCTGAAGTTTGAGTAGGGGGCAATCCGTTCGAACCCAGCAACGCCAGGATTCCAAGTAAGGCAGTTTTCGGCCAATCGACGCTGGAGACAGATGGGCCATGTCTTGGCTGGTGTCACGATCAAATACAGGACCCATAGTTACTCGCCCTATGGGGCGTGTGTTTGTCGTTTGGAGCCTCTAGATTGGCAACAGTTGGCTCAGGCCGAAAGCTACGATGGCGGTTTCGACCAGAACGGAGCTGACGATCACTGCAATCGCCGCAATCCAAATCGCAGAGCAACTTAACCGCCCCATCACTGCGACGTTTTCTGGTGGGACGCCGAAATAGACCCGCCCCATGACCCGGGCATAGTAAAATAGAGACGCAACTGTATTGGCCGCGGCAACCACCGCCAGCCAAGTGTAACCGCCGTCGATTGTCGCAATGAACAGCGTGAGCTTGCCCAAGAAACCGACCGTGGGTGGAATGCCAACGAGCGACAGGAACGCGATCACGAGCGCCGCTGCCGCGACCGGTCGCCGCTTTGCCATTCCGTCATAGTCGTTCAAGGCAGTACGACCACGCAAATGTGCGACAACGGCAAAGGCGGTGAGGTTGCCGATGGCGTAGCTGGCCACGAAGACCAGCAGCGCGGTCAGGGCATCGGGACTGAGGCCTAACACCGTGATCGCCATCAGCAGATAGCCGGCCTGCGCCACCGAGGACCAGCCGATCAGGCGGCGCAGATCGTCCTGCCAAAGGGCCGCAAGGTTTCCAAGCGTCATCGTCGCCACCGCCAGCACGGCGATAAGTGGCCGCAGACCTAGGAATTCAGGTGGCACGAGTTGAACCAGTCGGGCCAGCGCAATTGCCGCGCCGATCTTGGGCACCACGGTCAGGAACGCAGCCGAGGGCACCGGCGCGCCTTCAGCCACGTCGGGCAGCCACGCATGTGCTGGCACCGCGCCTAGCTTAAAGGCGACTCCGGTGATTGTGAGGGCAAAGCCCACGAACAGCAGTGGCGACAATCCGTTACCGAGCTTTAGTGCGATGGCGATATCGGCATATTCGCTGGAGCTGAGCAGGCCCAGGATCAGAGTGACGCCGGTGATCAGCAGCGCGTTCGCCAGCGCCCCCATCAGGAAATACTTCATGCCGGCCTCGACCGACAATGCCCAGTCTCGGTGCCATGCGGCGAGCGTGTAGCCAGTGACCGACGATAGCAGCACAGCAATCACAAGTTGCAGCAAATCGCCCGCCCCGGCCATCGCCATGGCACCGAGCGCCCCCAGCAGCAGGATCGTGTAGTATTCGCCGTGGCGCGGGTCAGTCCGAAACCAGCCGGGCGACAGCAGGATACAGAAGGCCGTCGCGATCAGGATCATCAACCGCGCCCAAAGGCTCGCTCCATCCAGCGCCCAAGTGCCTGAAAATGTAAACCGGTTTTCGCCCAGTTGCCCAAGCAACAGGGCGACTGCGGTGGCGATGCCCGCAAGAGCAATGAGCGCCGATCCGGATTGCATCTGGCGCGGTGCGAACGCGGCGAACAGCAGAGCAAGCACCGCCGCGACGATGATGGAGATTTCTGGGGCTACGTCGCCGATCGGCACTTAGCTAGCCCCCTATGATGGCTGAAGTGGCGCTGCCGATCAGATCGAGCAGCCAGCGGGGATAGATGCCTATTAGGACCACCAGCGCCAGCAGCGCGCCGAGCACGGTCCCCTCGGCTAGGCTGACATCGGGAAACCCTTCGCGGGCTTTTGGCAGGTCGCCGAAAAAAAGCTGTTGTAGCAACCGCAGAAATAGCGCGGCGGTAATGAGGATGCCCAGAAGACCGATTGCGGCGATCCAGGGAAAGACCGCGAAGGTACCGACGAAGATTTGCACCTCAGCCACAAAACCTGCGAGCCCCGGCAGCCCAAGGCTTGCAAAGGCTGCGATCACAGCGGCCACGGTTAGGCGCGGCGCGACGTTGGCCAATCCGCCGAAGGCGTTAATATCGTAGGTCTCGCTCCTTGCCCAGAACCCGCCGGCAATCAGGAACAGTGCACCAGTGATCAAGCCGTGCGCGACCATCTCGACCACCGCTCCCGTCAGCGCCATTTCGCGCGCACCTTCGGCCCCCGTCAGCAGAGCGCCTGCTGCCGCAATGCCCATCACTGTGTAGCCCATGTGGTTGACAGAAGTGTAGGCGATGCGCCGTTTTAGATTGGTCTGCCCTAATGCCACAATGGCACCCCAAAGGATTGAGGCGAGGGCGACGATAGCCAGCGGCAAGGCATAATCCGCGAAGGTCTCACGCATCATCTGGAAAGGGATGCGGACAATGCCGTAGGTGCCCATCTTCAGCAGCACGCCCGCAAGGATTGCCGACACCGGCCCCGGTGCCATGACATGCGCAGGTGGCAGCCATGTGTGCACTGGAAACAGCGGTGCCTTGACGGCGAAACCGACCAGAAAACCTAGCAAGATCAGCCCGCCGCGCAGGTCCATCCCGGCCAGTGGCTGCGCTGCGATCAGCGCCCGCATGTCGAAGGTGATAGGATCGACTGACAACACCAACCCAATGATCGCCAGCAGGATCGCGAGTGATCCGGCCAGCGTGTAGATGAAGAACTTGAGCGCGGCACGTTCGGCATCGCCATGGCCCCAACGCCCGATCAGAAAGAACATGCCGACGAGGCTGAGATCGAAGAAGACGTAGAAGATCAGCAGATCGAGCGCGAGGAAAAGGCCGAGCGAGACCGATTCCAGAAACAGGAACCATGCGTAGTAGGCGCGCGGGCGCGTGGGGTTTTCCATCGGCCAGGAGATACAGGCAATAAACAGGACCCCACTCATCAGCGAGAGTGCTAGCGACATACCGTCCACTCCAACGCGCCAGGCGACCCCCAGCGACGGGATCCACGCGGCCTCGGCGAACGCCTGAAAGGCGGGGGCATCCACGCTGGTGTCGAACCTTGCCCAAACGATCAGCAGCATGAGGAACGACAGGCCAGAGGCCCCTATCGCCAAAATTCGCGCGTTGCTCTGGCTCAAGCTAGGCAGAATGATCAGCGCCAAGGCGCCCAGCATTGGTGTGAGGATGGCGAGTGTCAGCATGTCATGCTCCTGCGGCGAGAATGGCGACGACGACAAAGACGCCGCCAATGATATAGGCGTAGTAGTGATGCGAGAAACCGGTCTGCAGGCGGCGCAAGTCATGGCCGATCATCCCGGTCAGACGCGCGGTGCCTTCGGGGATGCCGTCAGACACTGCCTCGCCAAAACGGTCGCTGACCCGAGCCAGCCAGTCACCGAAGACGGCTGTCCAGCGGATACCTTGATCTACAACTTGGTTGTCGGCAGCGGCAATAAGCGTCGATCCCCGGCGGCCCAATGTAGCCACGCCGCGGGGGCCTGCGTCGATGATGTGATCGTCGGCCCAAGCTGCGGCGCGCGCCAGCGCATCGACCGGGCGCACCACGGCAACGGTAATCAGCGTCGGCAGGCCCAGCCAGTCAGACGCGGCTGCGGCAGCGCCGAGCGCGCCGAGCGCCGGATAGTGCCGCACCAGATACACCCCGCCCGCAACACCGGTGGCAACAAAGGCCAGGGACAAACTGAATGCCAGCGCCGTGCCTTTGGGCAGCGAACTGCCCAAGGTGGCAGCAGCAGCGTCGGCGACAGGTGAGAACCACAGCATGGTCAACGCCAAAGTCATCACGGCCAAAATGGCGATACCGAGGGTTTCGGGCCAGCTGGGCACAGAAACCTCCCGGTCGCAATCGTTCTCGTCGCTGCGGCCAAAGGCCAGAAGCTGGAACCGTGTGGCGTAGGCGGCACTTAGCCCACCGCCGATCATTACTGCCAGCGCCAGCCAGAACCCGGCGTGTTCCGCAGCCTTGACGATCTCTTCTTTGCTCCAGCCGCCGCCGGTCACGGGGAGCCCGGCCAGGCCAACCGTCGCGAGCGCAGCTAGCCCCGCAATAAACGGCATCGCCCGACCCAACCGCATCTGATCCAGCCTGTAACTGCCTATTGCACTGCCCGCCAGGCCCGCTGACAGGAACAGCGGTGCCTTGAACGTTGCGTGGACGATCAGGTGCAGCGCCGCGATCCCCGGATAACCCGCACCCACGGCCACAAACATGAAGCCAAGCTGTGCCGAGGTGGAAGCCGCAAGTAGACGCTTGGTGTGGTTCTGCAACACACCGACGACGCCGCCCACCAGCGCGGTGGTCAGCCCGACTGCGATGGCAGTGGTTCCGAAACCGGGCGCGAGCGTTAGCGAGGGTTGCAGCCGCGCAAGGATATATGCGCCCGCCCCCACCAGCGTCGCCGCGTGCAGCAGCGCCGAGACGGAACTGGGGCCAGCCATGGCGCGGAACAGCCAGGGCGCGAACGGTACCTGTCCGGCCTTGGACGCCGCCGACAGCAGAATACCGTAGGCGACGATCCATTGCAGCGGTCCTTGCAGCGTCGCGATCCCCGCGTAATCAAACGATCCGGTGGCTGCGAACAGCGCCATGACAGCGGCGAAAAGGCCTAGGTCGCCGAACCGCGTCATCACGAAGGCATAAAGGCCGGAGTGCGGATTTTCGATTTCGCGCCACTTGTGCGAGATCAACGCCCAGGAACAGGCCCCAATCAGTTCCCAGCCAATCAGCAAGGTTAGCAGATCGTTGGCAACGACGACCAGTTCCATAGCACCGGTGAACAGGATCATCAGTCCGGTCAGCCGACCTAAGCCGCGCGTCTCCTCGTGCTGGGTGGCGTGAAAGGTAACGGCAAGTGCTACGGCAGGCACCATCACAGCGACGGCGGCCGAGATTGGCATGAATTCCGCTGACAGCCGGATCGTATCCGACCAGATCAGCGTCGCGGTCCAGCCCTGCGCCGCCGCCAGTAGCGCAAGAGTGAGCGTTGCACCCAGTACCGCAATGGCAAGCGTGCCCAGCCAGGCGCGCGACCGGTCACCCATGGTGGCGATGGTGGCTCCAGCAATAAAGGGCAAAAGCGGGAGCAGCCAGAGCGTCATTGCTTCAGCGTTCCAAGCGATTCAACCACATCGGCCTGCCGCTTGCGATAGACCGCGACGACCAGCGCAAAACCGATCACCAGTTCCACTGCCATAACCGCCATGACGAGGATCGCCAGCAATTGCCCCTTTGGCGCGCCTTCGAGCGTGAAGGCCCAGAAACCGACGGCAGCAAGTAGCGTGCCGTTCAGCATCAGCTCAAGCCCCATCATTAACATTACAAAGGATTTTTGCGATAATGCGCCGAATAGTCCGATGCCGAACAAGGCAGCCGCAACGACGAGGCTAGCGGTCAGCGTCATCTCAAGACTCCTCTTCAGGCATCTTGCCATGGCCCTTGTGTGGCGCGTCATCGCTTTTAGGCGCTCCCTTCATGTTCATGTTCATGTCATGACTGCCGTCGCCGCCATGCCCACCATGTCCTCCGCTCTTTTCCACTTTGCGTCCTGCAGGCTGGCCGCCCGGTTGCAGGCCCGGCGGCACAGCGCCTGCGTCGGAGTCGCCAAAGCGCCCGCGACGGCTCGACAGGACCACTGCGCCGACCATGGTCGCCAGCAACGTCACCCCCGCCGTCTCAAAGATCAGCATCGACCCGCCGAGCAGTTCAACCCCGAGATCATGCAGGGTGTCGCGCCCCGCGGGCAGGGGATTGTTCGGCAGGTTCGTCGCCAGCACCGCGACTGTCAGCCCGATGAATGCCGCGATCCCCGCCCCTATCGAAAAGCGGTGCTGGTGCACCATCTGCATCGGATTCAGACCTGCGGGGTTCATCATGAACATCACCATAAAAAGTCCCATCACCGTCATCTCGACCGCCATCATAAAGACGGTGGCGATGCCGATGTAATCGGCGGACATCAGCAACGCGATGCCGCCAACACAGATGAACGACACCATGAGCGCAAAAGTTGCCCGAATCATCGAGTCGACGCGGAACACGCGCCAGCCGCTCCAGATCGCGAGGGCAGAAAGAGTGTAGAAGGCGAGATTGGTCATGCCAGCGCCACCAATCCAGCCAGCAGCAGATCGGCGAAGGCGATCGGCAGCAGAAATTTCCAAATCAACCCGAGCATCCGCGCCACCGGCATCCGCGCGAGCAGGTGCGAGAGACCAATGACCACGGCCATCAATATCAGCGTCTTGATCGCCAGCCAAACGATGCCCGGCAGGACCGGCCCCAGGTAGCCTCCCAGAAAGGTTGACGCCGCGATGGCTGAAAATCCAACCAGCATGGCTAGCCGCGCCACCTGCCATCCCGCCCGGTTGGCACCCGAATCCTCAACCGAGGTGCCGCCCGCCAGATCGGCGCTATCGGCATAGTCGAACGGTCCGCGCAGGGTCAAAGACAGGCCCAGCAGCAGGAACAACGGCAGGCCGAGCGGCTGGCGAATGACGTTCCACAACCCTTCCTGAGACGCCACGATGTCGCGCAAGTCGAGCGACCGGGCCGGCAGAGCTGCGGCGATCAACACAAACATGCTGAGCAACATGATCGGCAGACCGATAGCGACATAGCGATAGGCGCCGATCAGGGCGAGCGGCGAATTTGGCGACCAGCCATGAAGAAACACCAGAACCACCACCAGCGACTCGCAAGCGCCCCAAAGCACCACGCTCGTCTTGATGCCAATCACCGCGGTCTCGGGGCCGAAAGGCACGACGGCAAGGCCGATGGTGGCAATAGCCAGATAACCCGCGATGGCCAGATACCAGTTCAGCCGGTCTGGAGCCTCGGTCGTCAGGCGCTGGCGGGACAGATGCGCAGCCGCTGCGTAAAACGGGGACAGGACCGACACGCCACCCTGTCCGGAGATACGGCGATAAAACAGAGCGTCGAGAATGGCGGCGATCCATATCCCGATAGCCAGAAACAAGATCAGCGTGGTCAGGGCGAGCGCGAAACTCATGACATATGCCCTGCGTGCCCCTCATGGTCCATGCTATCGCCGTTTTTCTCCTCCGGCTCAGGTGAGGAGGTATTGGCGCAGATGGCGCGCAAGGACTCGTTGTCGAAACTGTTCAGCACCAGCATCGCCTCATGCCATTCCAGGCCGATCAGCAGATCGCCAAGGCCGACCCCTTCCACGTGCACTTTGCTTGGGTTTCCCGGATCGGTCGTCAGCCGCTCAAACCGCTCGCGTACGTCCGAGCCGTTAGGGGCGCAGCCCAGACCGGGCGGGATCGCGGCGCGCACGCCCGACAGTCGGATCAGCCGCTTGAAATCTGCGTCGTCAGACGGACCTCGAAGCAGCCGTTTGGCCAGCGCGGGCAGGCCCAAAAGACGCAACAGCGCCGCGCCAGCATTACCCTCGCCCGCGAAGGGCGGATGCACCACTGCGACCTTTTGAATCACGTCTCCCTGCAAGGTCAGCGTCAACACTAGGCCGGACGGGAACATCGGCAGGAACGGTCCGAAATCGGCGGTATAAGCATCCAATTCTAGGCCGTCTCGAAAATCGGCGGCGGTCATCGCCATCGGCCGCCCGTAAGGCGTGCCGCCCATCATCCCCTTGCCGCCCTGCCCATGTGAACCAACGCCGCACCATTCGTTCGGCGGCGCGTCCGGCAGCAGGTCCGCCTCGGTACCGCGGCTGCCGTACAGCAGGCTATTGCGGGTATCGGTTAGGACGGAGACGAGATTATCATCTTTCCCAACTGTCACCGCCTCGGACAGCAGGTCGGACGGCCCAGCTTGCCAGAAAACGGTGGCACGGGGATGAGGGAGCTGGTCATGCAGTCGGTGCAGGTGCTGGACCAGAGATGCGGGGATCGTTCCGGCAACCAGCAGGATGGCCGCTGCACGGGGGGTCTCGACGATGGTCAGCGTCGAGTTTAGGCAAAGCCGCGTCGTTTCGGCTGGTGCGTCGTCACCCTGCGCCACGAACACTGGCACTGGGGCTTGCAAGGCCAGTTTGGCCATCCATGTCATTCCCACCGGAATATCCCCTCGCGCCAGCCGTAGAGGATGCCTACCGACAAAATCGTGAGAAACATGCCCATCTCAGCCAATGCCTTGGGACCTTCCTCGACAAAGACGACGGCCCAAGGATACATGAACATCATCTCCATCTCGAAGGCGACGAACACCAACGTCATCGTGTAATAGCGGACGTGAAATCGTTGCCATGCGTGCGTTTTGGGGTCGCTGCCACCCAGCACCGGACGTTGCTGCGGGTTGGTGATATGGTCGGCAAGGTCTGTTCCGCTTGCAGTCCGCAACCCTGCCGTGAACAGAACCGACAGACCGAGAACCAGAAAGATGGTGATGAGAGTTGTCATGTGGCGGCAATCCGTCTGTTGGCAGATACAACTGTTGGCAATAGTGTCGCGCAAGATGCGCCGCACTTAAATGCACCTCTCTCTGGAGGACTATCGCGAGTTTGACTCGCAGCCCATCCGGCTGCGTGACGACAGAAATGATATAGAGCAATCCACAGGGCACCAACCGACTGCACCGCGCTGACGATCAGATAGCTCTGGATCGCCAGAAACATCCGGCCGGTCAGGCCAATTGCGCTGTAGGCCACTTCGATCTCCTCTCGATCATTTTGATAGGTATTTGAACAGCGCCAGGATCCCCAGCACGATCAATATGATAACTAGCAGCATCCAGATACCGCCCATGCCGAAACCCATCATGATAACCTCCATTCATGCCAAGCGATTCAGGCGTCGGCCTTATGCCGACGCCGACGTGCTTAGTTGTCGTTCATCATGGTGCCGTTGCCCATTCCTTGGCCGCTGCCGGGCTGGCCCTGCATCTGTCCCTGACCGGCGCGCATCATATTCATGCGTTCCATCTTGGTCGCGGGCGCAGTCATTTCTTCGGCAGTGACGGCCCCGTCTCCATCCGCATCAAGGTACTGGAACCGATCAACCATCGCTTCGCGGATCATCGCGCTGTGAAGAGTCTCGAACTCGGCGATGGAAAGCGACCCGTCACCGTTGCCGTCATATTCGGTCAGTTTAGCCTGCAGTTGCGTACGCAACTCTTCGGGCGTCACTGTGCCGTCGCCATCCGCGTCGAACATCTGCATCATGCCGCCGTCCATTATGCCACCGCCCATTACGCTGCCATGCATTCGTTGCATCATGCCCATCATCCCGGGACCGCCGTCCTGCATCATCATGCCCTCTCGGCCATTCGAGCCAGGTTGGCCTTGATGCCCGTGATTGGAATCTGCGAATGCGACGCTGCCGATCGCGGTGGCGGCAAGGACAGTCGCTGCAAGGATAGTTTTGCGGTTCATAATAACACCTCGTGATATGGTTACGATGGATTACATATGGCGGAGCTAGATGTTTACGCACTGATGTGAATCAGCGCATTTGTATCGCTCGGCAACTAAAGCCGGGGTTTTTACATTTCGTGACGAATCTCCCCGGGAAAGCCGCGTGGCAATCGTTAGAAGGATCACCACGACAGATCAGCTCTATATCCATTTTGTAGATGACCATCGCGAAACTCGCGCTGCCGATGATATGAATGCAAAGCCTAGGGACGAACAATACGATCTGATTATACTGGATGTAATGATGCCCGGAGAAGAGATCCGGTCGGATCGTCGGGCTCGAGATCGGCACGGGCGGCCGTGACAGAAGAAACTGACTTGAGCAGCGTAGGGCGGTTTCGTAGCGTTTGCGGAAGACAAAACCTTCGCCATTTTGCTACTTCAAAACCAGCCCCGAGGTCATTCGCTTGGCCGTGATGACGCATGTCAAATTTCCGCTTTCCCTTCGAATTGTCTAAGCTGCTGCATGAGCGCAGCATCGATAACAGTCAGGAGACCGTTCGGTTTTGGCGGAATTGGTACGGCCCAATTTTCGCAGCCGAAATCCGTTGGAAACGCGTTCAACAACTGCGCGCATACTGGAACTAACAATGACCTCTGGACGAGATTTTCGTGAAGATAAGTGGTGAAATGCGCTGCCTTTGACGGGCGGGCTTGCACCACGAATGTGAAGTTCAGGAATCTTTCGTCACCAAACGCCATGATCGCAAGGCAGCATTGGAATTCTACAGTCAGCCGCATGTTGTGGTAGCGGATATGTTGCGTTCTTATGGCTATGCGGTGAAGGTCATCGGAAATGCGAACAGGCAGGAAATCGGGCGCTGGCTGAAAACCAAGGCGCAAATCCTCACCAGCAATTTCGACGACGAGAACAAGCGATGTTGGGCTTCCATAATAAGGGACCGTTGCAGAAATTCGCCGCCGTGCATTCTTCCGTTCACAAGCGTTTCAACCTGGAGCCACCTTTACTCACGCGCCAATTCCAAGCTCAACCGTGACGCTGCTCTCTCCGAGTGGCACCCGCTTTGTTCAGCATAGGTGCCGGTGTTTGGTGGGCCGCTTGTTGTGGCCCCAGACCAAAACGCATACGTGCCACCCCTTATTGATCGACATCAGTGTGGGGCTTGGCGGGCGTGCTATCGTACCGACTTTATGAGCAGGAGATGCCAATGGCTGCGCTTCCCTTTGACAGTGTCGAGATCGAGAAACTGGTTTTGCGGTTCAACGCTGTGATGGCAAAAGAGGGGACGGACATTTCCAACCTTGGTGGCAATGCCTCGGACGACGAGGTGGCCGCAAACTTGCAAGAGACTGCAGGGGATTTGAGCCGTGATGAAATTCGCCAAGAGATCGAAAGCATGAACCACGAGCAGCAGGATGGGCTGGTCGCCCTATTCTGGATTGGCCGAGGTGATGCGGAACCTGAAGCATGGGAGCAGACGAAAGTGCTCGCCCGGCAACAGCACGCGGGCTCTGTAAGTCGCTATTTTCTTGGACAGCCAGAGGTCGGAGAGTTTCTGGCCGAAGGACTGGAAAGGATGCTGGAGTATGGTGTGGACTAATGTCGGCAGTACTTAGCCCTAGCCGCAGCGTTGATGCTTACACTCATTTCAGCAGCAAAAGGAGAACCCCGATGAAACCGAACGAATTTGAAGAAAAAGTCCATGAACTGGAAGAAGCCCTGAACGAACGGATGGGTGAAGTCGCACGAACCAAGACCTCAGAAGCTGATAATCAGGAACTGTCGACCATCCAACAACGAATTAAAACCTTCCTCGAAGGTGCCAACAAACTGACTGGCGAAGAAGGGAAGAGCGAATTGGTCCGGCAAGCTGATGGATTGCTTCTTGAACTACGCCAGCACCGAGCGTGACAGGTGAATGACCCGCAGGGTTGCGATCTGATCACGAGCAACTGGGATAGGCACGTGTGGTAAGGTGGCGAAATGGACATTATTCAAGTCGTTGTTGGCATTTGACCTGCAGGGATATCCAAGTGATCAAATCAGGGGATATGGCCGGGGTAATTGCCAAGGTGGGTACAGTTGGGAAATATGTGATTTTGTCGAAAGCGGCTCAAACTGTATTAGGCGTTACCAATTTTGTGCACTTTGGGAAAACGTTGATTTTAACAACTGGAGGTGGAAATGTTTAACGAGATCATTGTCGCTTTTGACGGCTCAGACTATTCCGAGTCTGCATTGCTAGTCGCTTGCGACTTGGCAGCCAAATATAAAGCTAACCTGCACGTCGTTCACGTCCCCGAATTGTACCAACCAACCGCTGGGATTGCCGGAACAGCAGTAGGTGTTCTTTCACAAGAAGACGCTCTGCAGCAAGCTGGCGAGGTCACAATCAAGCGTGCCGAGACGTTAGCAAAAGAAGCAGGGCAATCGCTCAGTTCGACCTTGTTACTGGCTGGGCCCACCGCGCAAGCCATTCTTGAAGTGGCTCACACGAAAGGCGCAGACTTGATTGTCTCTGGACGTCGGGGCCTTAGCAATCTGAAAGGAATGCTCATTGGCAGTGTGTCCCAGCAATTAGCATCGGATGCCGATTGCGCTGTCCTAACAGTAAAAGTGGGTAATGTGGGGCAGCAGTGATACAACCGCATCCTTGCAGCCATCCATCGACTTCGCGCACCGCCGACTCTTACATGACGGTGTCTGCAGCAAAAACTAAAAGAATGCGGCGCGACGGGTCTGCTCAAACGGATGTCGATCAGGCCGAAAACTGAGCCAAACCAGCCATCGAGACCAGAAATCGCGCTCAGGTCGTACGTCAGATGCCACTATGACGGCACAGCGGGCCCAAAAGGCTCGATTGGGTACAAAAATCAGCAGCAATATGCCGGAGATGGCACTCTATTTGGGGAATGTCGGCTCAACTGTGGGGAGGGATTAACCCTTCGTCTATCCCCGTCGACTACTCGGAAAACATGAAACTGACTGAACGGCTAGGTCGGCTTTCTGCGTGCCTTCAAAATTGATTGTTCAATAAAAGATGCGCAGCAGGAACATTGATACAAACCAGCATGACAGACTGCTATTTCAGATTGCCGACTATTTCGCGGAAATCGGGCGAGCGAAGTGTTGTTCCTGTTTTTTTGCTTCCTTGCTTAGAGCGCCGCGCAAAACGCGAGATTGTAGTGGTTCGAAAAGCCTGACGTTAGCGGTATAGCCCATGCGTTGCATCGCGGCAGCTTCCTGCGTGTGTGCGGGCAGTGTCAGGGATGCCCAAATCAGCATAGCAAGTTGTCGCTTGCTTCCCACGGCATCGCCAAGGCTGGACAGGGCAGGTAACAGCACTTGCTCAATGGCGCTAAAGTCGGTGCCAAACGGGAAATCGGGCAACAGCGCAACTCTGTGTGGGGCTAACCAGCTTGTGAGGACATGTTGAGTATTGTTCCGGTGCGCAGTTGGGATCTGATAGTTCTTGGCGATCTTGCCCGCCTTTTTGGCAGTGTTGAGTAGGCCTTCTTGAAACTGGCTGTCCGCGATGGCGATCATACGTTTGATCACCTCTTCGTCTGTCTGTCCGCGCAGGTCGGCGGCACCATATTGCGTCACCACGATGTCGCGCATGTGGCGCGGTACGGTCGTCAACGGTATCTGCCAGACGATGTTCGATGTAACCTTGCCACCTGATCGTCGCGTTGCGGGCAGGGCCAGGATGGCGCGGCCATCCTCCAGCGCAAAGGCCTGTTCGATAAAGTTGAACTGCCCGCCAACGCCGCTGACAACCTGTCCGGGTTTGGCGGCATCGGACATGACGTCGCCCAGCAAGCTGACTTGCATCGCGCCGTTGACGAACCGGGCCTGCGTGCGGGCGGCTCGTTTGGCCGCCTCATCGCCGTAAAGCGCATTGGTGAAGCTTACGGGCATCATGGCGATCTTGGCGCGCTGAGCAGTTTCCATCGCGCGCAGGCGTTCGTACAGGTCGCGTGCCTCGACAAAGAACCCAGCATGTATGGCGGCACCATCCACTTCGCGCTTGATGATCCCGGCCTCAAAAAGTGCAAGAAGCCCACCCACCAGCATTTCAGTGACGCCGTAAAGTCCGGTCTTGAACGGTTCGGTTTCGGCACCCGACATAGGAAAAGGCGTGGCCTCCCAGACTTTATACAATGTCGCGGCCTCGCGCATCAGCAGCGCGTGGGCAACGGCGTCGCCGATCGCGCCTATCCCGATCTGCAAAGTGCCGCCGTCGGGAATCAGCCGCGAGACATGCAGCCCGATGGCGTGCTGTGCATCCGATACCGGGCGGCGGACGGCGGAAAACAGCTCGAACTGTTCAGATGGTTCCAGCATCATGTCTAACTCAGCGGCATCAAGTGCTGCCGCACCGTCCATGAAGGGCAGTGCTCCGTTCAACTCTCCCACAGCAACAAAGTCCATCTTTCCGGCACGCCGCAGGTCAAACAGGTCCGCTGATATGTCGGTATTGCACGACAGGCTGACACGGTCCCCCTCTCGCGGCATCAATTGCGACAACACGTTAGGGTTTTGCGCAATCAGAACATCGCGGGCGTGGGTGTAGTTGGCTGAGATGTAGTGGCGTTGGGCATAATCGTTCCCCAACCACGCGCCTGCCTGAAAAAAGAACTCAGATACTTCGATGTTGTCGGGCAGCCCGTCGCCCTTGATCATCTCAGCATAGAGCAGGGCAGGGTAACGCCCGAACAGACGGTCCATCGCGGGGTCCAGAAACCGCTTTTCGATATCCGACCCCGGCTTGGGGCGTTCTAGCGTCAGTGCTGTGAAAATCGACAAGCGGAGCGACGAATTCGCTGCTGCTGCACGGGTCAGAGCATTGACCAGCGTGACGGGTTTGCCGAGGCCAAGGGGCAAGGCGAGGCGTATTTTACCCCCGGTCCGATCGAAAATGGCATTCGCCATCTTGTCCGCATCAGTGAATATTTGTGGCTTTTCATCCAAGGGATTGCCAGCCTTCATCGGGGGTAAAGCGGGGGCCATACGCCTGTTCCAGTTCTTTCAAGCGGGACACGATGTCACCTATGCCCCGACTGCGGGCGTAATGCATCGGTCCACCGCGAAACGGAGCCCATCCGGTTGCAAATATCATCGCGCCATCCACCTGATCCTCGTTCTTCGCAACCTTGCAACGCAGCACTTCAACACAGGCGTCCAGCATCGGCAGGATCAGGCGGTCTGTTAAATCTTCCGGGGCATTATCCATGTTAGCGTCAGGATGCGGCGTTCCGTCCGACCAATCATAAAAGCCCTTGCCGGTTTTCTTGCCTAAATCGCCATCTTCGACCATTTTGCGCAGCGTGTCAGAGATATCTGCCATCGGTTTGTCCAGATTGTTCTGCAGCGATGTTGCCACGTGCAGCCCAATGTCTAGTCCGACCTGATCGGCAAGCGCCACTGGCCCCATCGGCATACCGAACCGCAAGGCAGCGGTGTCGATGACCTCCTTGGGTACACCTTCGTCCATCAGTACCATCGCTTCCATCAGATAAGGGGTCAGCGCACGGTTGACCACAAAACCGGGGTAGTCGCCCACCTTTGCAGGAAGCTTGCCAATGGCACCACAGAACGCCGCAAGTCTGTCCATCGTCTTGGCATTGGTTCCATCGCCTTTGACGACCTCTACCAGATCGACCTTTGATACCGGGTTGAAGAAATGCAGACCCGCGAAACGTGTCTTGGCCGGGGCGTGGGTGATTAGTTCATTCACCGACAGACTGGACGTGTTGGAGGCAAGGATCGCACCCGCTTTCATCTTGCCCTTTAGGCCTCCATATATCTTTTCCTTCAATTCCATTTCTTCCGGCGCGGCCTCAATGATCAGATCGGCGCGTGCGATGCCGTAACCCTGCGGATCTGGCATCAGCCGATCCAACGCGTCGCGGGTCTCCGTCCTACTCATATGCTTGTCGAGGCAAATTTGCGCTGCCTGTTTAATCGCGCGGCCCAAAGGGTCGGTTGCCACATCGCCAAGCGTGACCCTCTTGCCTTTGATAGCGGCCATCGCGGCAATCTCGGCCCCCATAGCCCCGGCGCCAATGACATGCACATGGTCAATGGTGTCGTCACCGCGTCCGGCGTCTTTCAATTTCTGGCGCAGAAAGAACACCCGGCGCAGGTTCTTTGAGGTTTCGGTTTTGAGCAGCTTTGCAAAACTTTCGATCTCGCCGCGCTGCATGTCATCGCGATCACCGCCGTGTTCTTCCCAAAGCTCAATCAATGCATATGGGGCAGGGTAGTGATCTTTCGGCGCTTTCTTTTCCGTCTGGCTGCGCATCTGGCGGGCCACCAGACTGCGCGCCTGCTCAAACCCCAGTGCGCGCGCTTTCAGCCCCTGTTCGTGTTTCTCAATCTTACCATCGGCCGCGGCCTGCACGACGGCAGCGACATGGCGTTCTTCGGCGATGACATCAACGATACCCAGCGACTTGGCGCGCTTGGTATGGGCAGTCTTGCCCGTCAGCATCATCGTCATCGCCTCTGTAGGGTCAATGAGTGCGGGCAGACGGAAGGTGCCGCCAAGGCCGGGATGCAGGCCAAGCTGCACTTCGGGGAACGCAAAAGACGCGCCGTCAACCGCGATGCGGTAATCACAAGCCAGTGCCAGTTCGAACCCCGCGCCAAGTGCTGCACCATGTACTACGCAGATGGTCGGGCAAGGCAGCGCTTCAATCCGGTCAAGTACGTCATGGCCCTGTTTTAGCAGATCGGTGGCCCCCTCATCCGACATGGCGTCAAAGCTGCCTATGTCTGCCCCGGCGGCAAAGCCTGATTGTTTGGCTGACCGGATAACCAAAGCCTTAGGCATATCCTTTTCGGCAGTCGCGATATGCGCGTTCAATTCCCGAATCACGTCCTCGGAAATAGTGTTAGTGCCAGAGTCTTTTTTATCGAGCGCAAGCCAAAGAATGCCGTCCGCATCGCTGCCTGTGCGCCAGTTGCCGTCAGGATCTCCTGCAGCCCCTAATTCCAGTTTCATGTCTCCCAAGACTTCAAGTACATGTCCAGTCATCACACCGCCTCCAACAGCATTGCGCCGCCTAGACCGCCACCAATACACTCGGTGGCGATGCCGTGTTTGGCGCCGCGTTTTTTCATCACATTTGCCAGATGCAACACGATCCGGTTGCCGCTGGTTCCCACCGGATGGCCCAGCGATATGGCACCGCCATCGACGTTAAGTCGGTCCCGGTCGATCCGTCCGAACGCATTATCCAAACCAAGTACTTCCTTGCAGAAACCCGCGTCCTGCCACGCGGCAAGGCAGGACAGAACTTGAGCCGCGAACGCCTCGTTCAGTTCCCACAGATCTATGTCATCAACGCCTAACCCATGGCGCTGTGCGATGGGTGTGGACGCCAGAACCGGACCTAGTCCCATGATGGATGGATCAAGCCCTGCCCATTCGCTGTCCTTGATTTCGGCGAGTGGTTCCAGCCCATGTTCTTCGACAGCCTTTTCCGAGGCAATGATACACCAGCTTGCGCCATCGGTGATCTGGCTGGAATTGCCTGCGGTGACCTTGCCGTAGGGCGGCTCAAACACCGGTTTGGGTTTGGCCAGCCCTTCCATGTCGCTGTCGGGGCGCACGCCGTCGTCGTGATCGTACACGGTCCCGTCGCGGTCAAAGGCGGGCATGAGCTCATACGCCAGCCGCCCTTCTTCTTGTGCTGCTGCCAACCGGTGATGGCTTTGCATCGCATAGGTATCGGCGGCCTCACGGGTGATGTCGAAGCGGTGCGCCAGAACTTCTGCGGTCTGTCCCATGTTCAATTCAGTGATAGGGTCGGTCAGGCCCCGCTCCAGCCCGATCACAGGCTTGAAAAACTCCGGTTTGATCCCAGCCATCGTGCGGGCCTGCGCCAGCGGTCCTTTTGCGGCATTCATTTGCCCGAACCATTCCACGGCAGATTGGCGCAAGGTCAGCGGCGCATGGCTGAGCGCTTCGGCACCGCCCGCAAGGATCATCTGATGGCTGCCGTCGCGGATATAGCGATATGCGGTGTCGATGCTTTGCATGCCTGAGCCGCAGTTGATCTGCACCGTGAAAGCGACCATTTCCTCGCCCAACCCTAGCCTGAGGGCGGCAACGCGGGCCGGGTTCATCTCGTCCGCGATCACGTTGACGCAACCGAGGATCACCAGATCGAACAGGGTTCGGTCAAATGTCTGCCGCGCCAGCAAAGGACGGCCACATTGCACGGCCAGGTCGACGGGGGTGAAAGGGCCGGGGACGCCACGCGCTTTCAGAAACGGAGTACGTGCGCCGTCCACAAGGTAAACGCGCTGATTTTTGGCATCGCTCATTCTGCGGCCTCCTTGGAAATGGCATTGAAGTCTTTGCGACTGTGCGCCGTATTGTCAGGGAAAATTGCAGATAGTTCTTCAGGTGTGTATTCGTCGACCGCGACCACTTGAGAGACGAGATCGTTCATCTCTTGGATGTCTTTCATTTCCGCATCGCTTAAGGTGCCAGCCTCTTGCGCTTGCTGTGGCGTCTTTTTCGCCTCGCGCAGGCGTTTCATCAACGGAGCCATTTCGGTCACTTTCGCATAACAACGGTTCAGCACCATGACGCCATTGCGCGCGCAGCCTTCATGCACGCTGCCGACGATCCGGTCACGGGTGTCGGAGGGGTTAAAGAGCAGATCGCTGCATGTTGCGACCAACCGATCATCTGGCCCGCGTTGCGTGTTACCGGGCCAGGTCAGGAACCGCAGCACCCATGCGGCCCAGCGGGCGGGCAGGTTCACAATGACCTCGTCCAGCGCCGTCTGGATCCGCTTGAAGGCATCGGCAGCGGCATAGTTCAACACGGGCAAATCGGCTTCTTGTCGGCCCTCGTCCTCCCAGCGTTTCAGCGCGGCGGACAGAATGTACATGTCAGACAGGATGTCGCCCATCCGGCCTGATATCATTTCCTTGCGTTTGAGCGCGCCACCCAGCGTCAGGAAACAGAAATCAGCCGTCAGCGCATAAGCCGCCGACCAACGCGATAATTGCCGGTAGATCGGTGTCGCCTTGCCCGCATCCGGGGCGGGGGCAAACCGCCCAGCGGTCAACGCGCGTCCCCATGACCGAAACAGGGTTTTCGTGGTGTGGCCGATATGCGCCCAGACGCTTTTGTCGAACATCTCCAATGACTTTTGCGGATCCTCCTCCTGCAGCGCCAGCATGTTGTCCAGCATGTGCGGATGCGCGCGGATCGAGCCCTGACCAAAGATGATCAGGCTGCGGGTGACGATATTTGCCCCCTCTACGGTGATGCCGATGGGCACCGCGCGGTAGAGCGGCAGCAGGTAATTCGAGGGGCCGTCGATCACGGCCTTGCCGGAATGTACATCCATTGCGTCGTCCAGTGCCTCGCGCATTCTAAATGTCGCATGCGCTTTCATGATCGCGGAAATCACAGACAATGCACGGCCTTCGTCCAACCCCGCACATGTCAAATGGCGAGCGGCGTCCATCGCATATGAATCTGCGGCCAGCCGTCCCATACGGGCTTGCACGCCGCCGAATTTGCCGATGGGCAGGTTAAATTGTTGGCGGATACGGGCATAGGCACCGGTCGTGTGCGCACAAAGCGCAATGGCGGCGCAGCCCATAGACGGCAGCGAGATGCCACGACCGGCAGCGAGCGCTGACATCAGCATCATCCAACCTTTGCCTGCGTAATCAGGCCCGCCGACAATATTGTCGATCGGGATGAACACGTCCTTACCTGTGGTGGGTCCGTTCATGAACATGGTCGAGGACGGCAAATGCCGTTTCCCAGTCTCGACGCCCTCCAGATCGGTGGGCACCAGCGCACAGGTGATGCCGATTTCTTTGATGTCACCTAACAACCCGTCGGGGTCGCGCAATTTGAACGCCAATCCTAGGACGGTACACACTGGGGACAGCGTAATATAGCGTTTGGCCCAGTTGAGCCGAATGCCCAGCACCTCTTCGCCTTTCCACTGCCCTTTGCAGATCACGCCCTCATCCACCATCGCAGAAGCATCAGACCCTGCCTCGGCGCTGGTCAAGCCAAAGGCGGGCAATTCGCGGCCATCAGCAAGGCGAGGCAGCCAGTAGTCTTTTTGCTCGTCAGTACCGAACATGTGCAGCAATTCGCCGGGGCCTAACGAGTTGGGCACCATCACGGTCACCGCCGCCGCCACCGACCGGGTGGAGATGAAGCGTATGATCTCTGAATGGGCGAAGGCGGAAAACCCTAAGCCGCCGTACGACTTAGGGATGATCATGCCGAAAAATTTCTTGTCGCGCAGGAACTTCCAGACGTCTGCAGGCAGGTCGGCGGTCTCTTGGTTGATCGCCCAATCGTCGATCATCCCACAAAGTTCCCGGCAGGGGCCGTCGAAAAACGCCTGTTCCTCGTCACCAAGCTTGGGTGCATTGACCTCGAGCAGTTTCGACCAATCTGGATTGCCAGAAAATAGCTCAGCCTCCCACCAGACTTCCCCAGCAGTCAGCGCCTCACTCTCGGTTTGCGAAAGCGCCGGTAGGGCATCCTTCGCCCATTTGTGGATTGGCTTGGTCAATAGGGTGGATCGCAGACTGGTCATGGCAATTTCCTTCATAAGACAAACGCTTGACGGAACGTCGTGGTTGTTGAGGTGCAGCAAACATCAGCTGCGATCGGTTGGCAAAAAACGTCCACGAGTACACTAAAATGTCGAAGTGAGTAGGCTGTGACTGCGGTGTGGATTGTAAATTTGCGGTATCACATGCCGTTAGTTTCCAGTAAAACGCTTCGTCCAACTGGCGGGAAACTAAAGCGCTATACTGGCTCCGGTACGAGCAAGACAGGACATGGTGCGGATTTAGTAACTGTGCGTGCGATTGAAGATTCCAAGAAAGCTTCGAGCCAAGTCCGGTTTCGAAAGCCAACCACAATGACATCAGCATTGCAGTCGTCAGCATAGTCGACGATTACCTGTTCGGTCTCGCCGCGGCGCACCTCAATCTCGGTCTCAACACTCGAACCATCTGCAACCGTCAACTTTGCAAGCTGCTCCTTGCGGTCTTCGATGATGTGATTGTTCTCAGCAGCAACAGGATGTCCGGGGGCAACCATTGGTCCAGCTGACAACATTCCGGCCCCCTCGAACTCCAATGGTACAACATTAAGCAAATATACTTTGCCGCCTGTAACCTCTGCCATTTCATAGGCAACGTCCGTAATTTTGCGGTTCATATCTTGGTCGACGGTTGTTACCACCATGATCCGTTGGAAACGGGCGTTTGGCAGGCTTTCTTCATTAACTGTATCAGAGCTTCTGGTTTTTGCGAGTTGGATCAAGGCAGCCTGAAGCTCCTTGGCATTATATGCCAGACTACCATCAGTCATACCCTCGGCTGTTGCTTCCACCAACTGATCTGCATCAAGAGCCATCGACGTCAGGATCTGCTCCATTTCATCGCGGCTTAGATTGTTGTCCTTCAGAACCTGATCTGGTGTTTCGAAATAGGGTGAGGGGTTCGATATTCTCATTTTCGCATAAATGGTCATGACACTCCTTTTCCATCGCAGATGGGTTCCAATCGGCCAACTTTTACTGATTGGGTGCTACCGCACTTATTTGAATGGTATCGGATCAGAAACCGCAGCGTCCTGATGCAAATCAGCGAAGTCGCAGTGATTGTCGGGCATCGATTCATCGAAGCGAAATTCAACCAGACGTTACAAGGTGGAATCTCAAGGCACGTTGCGACAGATCCGGCTATCTCAGTTTCATCACTTCTTCTCTGAATGCTTCAGTTGGTGTGCGCCATCCGAGGCACTTTCTGGGTGTGCCGTTCAAGCGGTCGCAAATCGACTTCATATCTCGATTTGAGAGCGCGGCCACGGGCGCATCGCGTGGCAAATATCGCCGCGCACGTTTGTTCAGGTTCTCGACTGAACCCTTTTGCCACGGTGCCTGCGGATCACAGAACCAGGCCTCCGTTCCGATCCCGGGCTTGAGTTTACGCCAGTTCCTGAATTCGATCCCACGATCGAAGGTGATTGATTTGCGCGCCGGTTGGGGCAGGGGTTCCATCACGCTCATCAGCTTGTTCATCAGATGGGTTGTGCTGCGATCATTGTTCCGGAACAGAACAGCAAAGCGCGTCTTGCGCTCCACCAACGAAGCTACATTTGTCTTACCCTGCGCCCGCTCAAAGATCATCAGATCGCCTTCCCATTCGCCGAAAGTCTCACGCGTCTTAACGTAGTCGGGACGCTCATGGATTGACCGATCGGGCGGGAAAACAAGGCCACGCGGTGTGCGCCTGCGGCGCGGATGCCGTTTCTTGCGCCGATGCGGGAGGTGACGCGCAAGCTCTTCGGACTGGCCATCCGGGCCGTAAACATAGGCATAGATCGTCTCGTGGCTGACGCGCAAAGATTGGCCGTCATATTGTAGGCGACCGGCGATCTGTTCGGGCGACCATCCGGCCTCCAGCTGCGTGATCACGTGCATTCTTAGATCCACGAACCGTACAAGTTTGCGACGCCGAGCGCGCCGCTCAACCGCAGTCTTCTGCGCGTTCATCCCGTAGTAGCCGTTCAACTTTGGTAGCTCATCGTCGACAAAACGGTTCCGTTTGATCTCACGAAACACAGTCGAGCGATGCCTGCCGATCTCAGCTGCGATCCTGTCCACAGACATCTTTGCATTCAGCATATCTTCAATCGTGCGTCTTTCACACAAACCTAACTCAGTGTGGGCCATCTTCCGTTCTCCTTGCTTTCCAGCAAGATAGGGGATTTGTCGCAACCCAGTATAGAAGGTGAACTCACGGTGAAGCGCAATTTCTGTTTGTTCAGTTTATCGGGTTCAGCTTCCCCCTTCCATCAATTTTGTGCGGAACACTTCTGCAGGCGTTTGATACCCCAGACATTTGCGCGGCGTGGCGTTGAAGCGGCCACAAATCGACCTTAAATATCGATTTGTGAATGCCGTTGGATCAGCCTTGCGGGGGAGGTAGCGGCGCAGGCGGTTGTTGGTGTTTTCTACGGTTCCCTTTTGCCACGGTGACTGAGGATCACAGAACCATGGTTCAACGCCCAGACCATCCTTCAAATGCTGCCACGCACTGAACTCTGTGCCGCGATCAAAGGTGATGCTGCGGCGCGCTTCGGCTGGCAGGGGAGACAGGCTACCAATCAGGCCTTCCATCACCGGCTTTGACTGCCTGTCCGGGTTCTTCAAAACGACAGCAAACCGGCTCACGCGCTCGACCAGCGACGTCACGTTGGTTTTGCCGAACTCCTTGCGGAACATCACCAGATCGCATTCCCAGTGACCGAACTGGTTACGGTCGTCTATCGCTTCAGGACGATACGCTATAGCCAATTCATCAAGAAAATGACGCCCATGATGCCTGCGCGTTCCACGTGGCCTGCAGCGTAGGCGGTGCTGGGGTAGGTGCTGGTAAAACTTCTCTTCGCGCCCAGCTTTGGAATAGGCGTAACGGTAAATTGTCTCGTGGCTCACACGCATCGGATGGCGTTCAAGCCGCATACGTCCTGCGATCTGTTCAGGCGACCAGCCTGCATCAAAACCACTCCGTACTGCGGCCATGATGCCAGGATATCGGATCAGCTTACGATGCTCTGCGTATTCCGGGGCATCCGGCCACCTGTACCGATAGCATCCGGCCACCTGTACCGGTGTATCCGGCCGCCCTTGTTTAGCGGCTGCGAGGCCTGAGTTTTTAGGTATCAGTTTTGGGCGCTTTCGTCACCTGTTTTGAGTTTGGTTTTTCGCATGCTCTGGCCGTCGAGTTCGACGCGATATGCGTTGTGTACGAGACGGTCGAGAATGGCATCTGCGAAGGTAGGTTCACCGATCACGTCATGCCATGCGTCGATGGGCAATTGGCTGGTGATCAGCGTTGATCCGGCTTCATATCTGTCTTCGACGATCTCCATCAGGTCGCGCCGCTGGCTGGCGTTGAGACGGTCTGGGCCCCAATCGTCCAGGATCAGCAGCCGGGTTTTGGTG
>JAGXGX010000195.1 GCA_024636515.1 Roseovarius sp. | reverse complement strand
TACTGCATCGCTAGAGGGTGGCACGATCGCGGTCATGGCCGGCGGTGTCGACGTGATGTACCCTGCCGAGAACACAAAACTGGCGCAGGATATCCTGCGCAGCGGTTTGCGCGTGTCAGAAATGCCGATGGGTACTGTCCCACAAGCGCGCCATTTTCCGCGCCGCAATCGCATTATCAGTGGACTGGCCGGCGCCGTCGTAGTGGTCGAGGCGGCGGCCAAATCCGGCTCGCTCATCACCGCGCGCAACGCGCTGGAACAGGGGCGCGAAGTGCTGGCGGTGCCGGGGCACCCGTTCGACGCCCGCGCCGCCGGGTGCAATATGCTGATCCGCGATGGCGCGCGATTGGTGCGCAGCGCCGCCGACGTGATTGAGGCATTGCCAGAGACGCCGCCCTCTCAGCCGGTACTTGCATTGGAGGCAATTCCGCCCGCGCCGCCCCAACAGCGCACCCTTGGCGAGACAGCAGACCTGCATAGCCGCATCTTGAATCGGCTGGGTCCTTCGCCCTTGGCCGAGGACCAGTTAATCCGCGATCTGGCTACCCCTGCCCGCGCCGTGGCCCCCGTCCTGATTGATCTGGAGCTGGATGGGCGCATTCGCAGGCAGGCCGGAGGGCTATTGTCGCTGGCCGATTAAGCGCGCTTTGCCGTCCCAAATTGGGCCTCATTGACAATCACCCTTGCGCCACCACATGTTGCGCCGCCATAAGCGCCGTTCCGAGTGGAGAAGAATTTTATGCCCGTCGTCGTTGTCGAATCCCCGGCCAAAGCCAAAACAATCGAGAAGTATCTTGGCCCCGGCTACACCGTTCTGGCGTCCTATGGACACGTGCGAGATCTGCCGGCTAAGGACGGCTCGGTCGATCCCGATAACGGCTTTGATATGAAGTGGGAGATCGGCGTCGACAGCCGCAAACACGTCAAGGCAATTGCCGATGCGCTGGCAAGCGACAACTCACTGATCCTCGCGACTGACCCCGACCGCGAGGGCGAGGCGATTAGCTGGCATCTTGAGGAGGCGCTGCGCAAGCGCAAGGCTATCAACAAAGACACCCCCGTTAGCCGCGTTGTTTTCAACGCGATCACCAAGTCGGCCGTGACCGAGGCGATGGCGAACCCCCGGCAGGTCGATGCCCCGCTGGTCGAGGCATACTTGGCGCGCCGTGCGCTGGACTATCTGGTGGGCTTTAACCTGTCGCCTGTTTTATGGCGCAAGCTGCCAGGCGCAAAATCAGCAGGGCGCGTGCAGTCAGTCTGCCTGCGCCTCATCGTCGAACGCGAGATGGAGATCGAGGCTTTCAACCCGCGCGAATACTGGACCGTCAAGGCGCTGCTTAGCACGCCCCGAGGTCAGGAGTTCGAGGCGCGGCTGACCACCCTTGCGGGCAAAAAGCTGGACAAGTTCGACCTAGCAAACGCCACGCAGGCCGAGATGGCCGTGCAGGCAGTCTCCAGCCGGGCGCTGAAAGTCACCTCGGTCGAGGCGAAGCCTGCCAGCCGCAATCCCTCCGCGCCCTTTATGACCTCGACCCTGCAACAAGAGGCCAGCCGCAAGTTCGGCATGGGCGCGCGCCAAACGATGAGCGCGGCACAGCGCCTTTATGAGGCTGGGCGCATTACATATATGCGGACCGACGGCATCGACATGGCGCCTGAGGCTGTGACCGCCGCCCGCGACGCGATCGCCGAGCGGTATGGCAAGGAATACGTGCCCGCCTCGCCCCGTATCTACAAGAACAAGGCAAAGAACGCCCAAGAGGCGCACGAGTGTATTCGCCCCACGGAAATGGGCCGCGACGCCGCCGCGCTGAAAATAACCGACCGCGATCAGGCGCGCCTCTATGATCTGATCTGGAAGCGGACGCTTGCCTGCCAGATGGAGGGCGCACGACTGGAGCGCACGACTGTCGATATTGGCAGCGATGATGGGCAGGTCGGCCTGCGCGCGACGGGCCAAGTCGTCTTGTTCGACGGCTTCCTACGCATCTACGAGGAGGGCCGCGATGACGTGGAGGGTGATGGCGACGACGCTCGCCTGCCGCAGATTGCCCAAGGCGATAACGCGGCGTTTGGCAAATCCGGCCTCAAGGAGCAGTTCGCCAAGGCCGATAAATCCGAAAACGCGATTGAGAGCAGCGACACCGGGATGGCAAAGCACGCGTCTGCCATTTTGGCAGAGAATGCCGCCGTTCTGGGACTGCAATCGCACACCCAACCGCCCCCCCGCTATACCGAGGCGACACTGGTCAAGCGGATGGAAGAGCTTGGTATCGGGCGCCCATCGACCTATGCCAGCATCGTGACCACAATTCAGGACCGCGAATATGTGCACAAAGACGGCAATCGTCTGATCCCTGATGACAAGGGGCGCATCGTCACGATCTTCCTGCTGAACTTCTTTAAGCAGTATGTGGGCTACGAATTTACCGCCAACCTCGAAGAAGAGCTGGACCATGTCAGCGCCGGCAATGCGGATTGGAAGGATATCCTGACCCGCTTCTGGCGTGATTTCTCGGTCGCTATTGCCGAGACGTCGGAATTGCGCATTGCCGAGGTGTTGGACGTGCTGGACGCCGCACTGGCGCCCACGCTTTATCCGCCGCGCGAGGATGGGGGCGATCCGCGTGCCTGCCCGCTATGCGGTGAGGGGCAGTTGCATCTCAAGACGTCAAAATCCGGCGGTTTTGTTGGGTGCGGGCGCTACCCCGAGTGCCGTTATACCCGGCCCATCGGCGGCGACGCTGCTGAGGGCGGCGACCGCGTGTTGGGCGAGGACCAAGGCGACGAGATCAGCCTACGGTCCGGCCGATTTGGCCCCTACGTTCAGCGCGGCGAGGCAACCGAAGAGAACAAGAAGCCGCCGCGTTCGTCCCTGCCCAAGGGCTGGACGACAGAAGCGATGGATCTGGAAAAGGCGCTCACTCTGCTGAGCCTGCCGCGCGAGGTAGGCCCGCACCCCGATGATGGAGAGCCGATTGAGGCAGGTATCGGTCGCTACGGACCCTTCGTCAAACACGGCAAGCTTTATGCCAACCTCAAGGAAGTCGACGAGGTTTTCACCATCGGTATGAACCGCGCTGTCGAAGTGCTGGCGCTGAAACTGGCCAGCCGGGGTGGTGGTCGTACCGCCGCCGCGCCGCTGAAGGAGTTGGGCGAACATCCCGAGAGTGGCGGCCCTATGAACGTAATGGACGGCCGCTATGGCCCCTATATCAAGTGGGAAAAGGTCAACGCGACCCTACCCAAAGGGACCGAGCCGGGCGACGTAACCATCGCAATGGCTGTCGAGCTGATTGCCGAAAAGGCCGCGAAATCTGGTAAGGGCAAGAAAGCCCCCGCCAAGAAAGCGACGGCGAAGAAGAAAGCCGCACCTAAAAAAGCGGCCGCTAAAAAGCCAGCGGCAAAAAAGGCACCTGCTAAGAAAGCAGACGCTAATACGCCAGCGCCGGAGACCTGATCTGTGGCGCAGATGCCAACGCAGCGATGCGCGGAGCGCAGACCTGCCATTATACACGTGATTGTTATTGGCACCCGGCGCGTTCAGGTACCATGTAAGGGGTTGGCGGCCAAAGATTCCGCCAAGCAGAATGAGAGGACCAAATCCATGACCGACACGAGATTAAACCGACGCGCCGCACTGATCGGTGGGGTTGCAGCGCTCACCACGCTGGCGACGCCCGGCATCTTGCGGGCGCAGGATTTAGGTGGCGCGCGCCGTAACTCCTCCAGTTTTATTGTGCAGAATTGGCAAGACCATTTTGACCGGCTGGGCAGTGGCGCTATTGTTTGTGATACCGGATCGCGCGCCCTGCACTACTGGAATTCCGATGGTAGCGACTATCGCGTCTATCCTAGCTCGGTTCCCATGACCGACGAGCTAACGCGCACCGGATACACCAAGATCGTTCGCAAGAAGGTCGGCCCCACTTGGACCCCCACCGCAAATATGAAGGCGCGTGACCCGTCCCTTCCCGATTTCATGCCTGCAGGCGAAAACAACCCGCTGGGCACGCACGCAATGTACCTCACATGGCCCGCGTACCTGATCCATGGCACGCATGACACGCGCAAGATCGGGCGCAAATCGTCGTCCGGCTGTATCGGTCTTTACAACCCGAAGATCGCAGAGCTGTTCGCGATCACGCCAATCGGTATGCAGGTTCGCGTTATCTAAAGCACCCAAGCGCCTACCAGCCGGGCCGCACGAGCGGTATCGGCTGATACCCCCCTAATTGACCCGTTTTGGGCAGCGGCAGCATTGACTCTCTGTGCGCTGCTGCCCACAAACTGGCACACCGATCTATAGGGGTTTTTCATGAAAAAAGTGTATGCAAACGCTGCCGATGCGCTGGATGGTCTGCTTTTTGACGGCATGACTATCGCCGCCGGCGGCTTTGGGCTGTGCGGCATTCCAGAATTGCTGCTTCAGGCAATCAAGGATCACGGCACAAAGGATCTGACCTTTGCCAGTAACAACGCGGGCGTCGATGATTTCGGCATTGGCATCTTGCTGCAGACGCGGCAGGTGCGCAAAATGCTCAGCTCTTATGTAGGCGAGAATGCTGAATTCATGCGCCAGTATCTGGCGGGCGAGCTTGAGATCGAATTCAATCCCCAAGGCACACTGGCCGAGCGTATGCGCGCCGGTGGTGCAGGTATCCCCGGTTTTTACACGAAAACCGGTGTCGGCACGCAAGTAGCCGAGGGCAAGGAGCACAAGGATTTTGACGGCGAGACTTATATACTCGAACGCGGGATCGTGGCCGATCTGAGCATCGTCAAGGCGTGGAAGGCTGACGACACTGGTAATCTGGTGTTTCGCAAAACAGCGCGCAACTTTAACCCGCCCGCAGCCATGTGCGGCAAAGTGTGCGTCGCCGAGGTCGAAGAAATCGTGCCGCGCGGCACGCTGGACCCCGATAACATCCACTTGCCCGGCATCTATGTGCACCGCTTGATCCAAGGCGATCACGAAAAGCGGATCGAGCAACGCACCACGCGCAAAAGGGAGGACGCATAATGCCCTGGGACCGTAACCAAATGGCCGAGCGCGCTGCGCAGGAGCTGGAAGACGGCATGTATGTCAACCTTGGCATCGGCATTCCGACGCTTGTGGCCAATTATGTGGGCGACAAGGAAATCACTCTGCAATCCGAAAACGGGATGCTGGGCATGGGTGCCTTTCCCTATGAGGGCGAAGAGGACCCGGACCTGATCAACGCCGGAAAGCAGACGATCACCGAGCTGAACCGCACGGCCTATTTCGATAGCGCCACCAGCTTTGGCATGATCCGCGGTGGCAAAATCGCGGCAGCGATCCTAGGCGCAATGGAAGTGGCCGAGAACGGCGATCTGGCGAACTGGATGATTCCCGGTAAGCTGGTCAAGGGTATGGGCGGCGCGATGGATCTCGTTGCGGGCGTCGGTCGCGTGATCGTTGTGATGGATCACACAAGTAAGCATGGTGACAGCAAGCTGCTGAAATCCTGCACACTGCCGCTAACCGGCACCGGCGTCGTGGACCGGATCATTACCAATCTGGGCGTTCTGGATGTGGTGAAGGGTGGCCTTAAGATCGTCGAGCTCGCTGACGGCGTCACCGAGGACGAGTTGCGCGCCGCAACCGAGGCGACCATCGTCTGATAAGAGGATGATGAGCTGAACGATAAAGGGCGATGCCAGCACATGGCGCCGCCCCTTTTTATTCGGCAAATGCCAAGTTCAGCGCGCAACCGTCCGAAATGAATTGCGGCCGCGTCTTGCACAGACCGCGCGCTAGGTCATAGGCCGCCAGCACTTTGGGAACGTAATCGCGCGTTTCGGCATAGGGCGGCACGCCCTTATTGGCCTTCACCGCGCCCTCGCCCGCGTTGTATCCGGCGAGCGCAAGGATGGGATCGCCCTCGAACTCCTTGAGCAACCAATCGAGGTAGGCGACGCCGCCCTTTATGTTTTGCGCCTCTGACAAACTGTCGATGACGCCAAAGCGCGCGGCGGTATCCGGGATCAATTGCATCAGGCCCTGCGCACCCTTTTCGCTGACCGCAGCCTTGCGTCCACCGGATTCTACTGCGATCACGGCCAGCACGAGAGCGGGCGATACATCTGTTC
>JAGXGX010000194.1 GCA_024636515.1 Roseovarius sp. | reverse complement strand
GCCGGTCAGTTTTGCCGCGATCCCCAGCGGTACAGAATTCGTCGGCGAGCCATTCTTTGGCGTGACCAAATGGGCTGCAACTGCCCTGCCCAAAGGCGCGAATGTCGAGCGGGACGATGCCCCAACGCACATCACTTCTGATGCGTTGCCACCGCAGCCCGGCGATGAGGCGGGTGATGACGGCGCAGATGGCCCAGATGACGACGCGGCCCCCGTCGCCGCAGCCGCGACGCGCGCCGTCGCCGAGGCGGGCCCGGCGCGTAAAGTCGAGCCCGCAAAAGAGAGCGTACCAGCGCTGGATACCCCTGCGCAGCCTAAAGCGCCCACGCCTCGGCCTGACGCAACTCACATTAAGACCGCGCCACAAGTAACTGATAATAAAACAAGTACCCCCAAGGCACTGCCTCAAGAGAGCGCTGCGCCCGCTGCCTTCACCTCGATCCGTGCAAGCCGCAACGGCACTGGTGCCGGCGCCCCGCGCGTTGCTACGCCGTCCCGGCTCAGCCAGCTTGGCGGGGCGGATACAGCCCCCGCGACCGCCGCCGCGCCGCCGCTGCCCAGCCCGGCCAGCGACGATGTGACCGATCCCGCGCGTATCGCTGAACTGGCCGCCAGCCTCCAGCCTGACCCTAAGATCCGGCTGGACCAATCCGCCACCGATCAGGGCGATGCCAAAGGCTCGCAGCGCAGCGAAATGCCCGGCCTTTTTGTGCGGAGCGCTGCGACCAAGGATAGGGCTGCGCAAGCCGCCGCCGCCACAGGCCCCGCCTTGCGCCACGCGGACGAAAAGCAACGCATGACCGTCTTTGGCGCCCGCCAGAGCGCCGTGCGCGGCAAACCGCGCTTCCTAGGCTTGATACTGACAGCGCTCTTGTTGCTCTTTTTAGTGGGCGTTGCCGCTTGGGCCTCGGCGTTCTTGGATGATGGGCTGGCGCGGTTCTTTCGCCGCGGTGATGATATGCAGCTGGCCGATGTTCCCACCGCGAATGAGGCCGTGGAAGATGCGACGGACAACGCGATTGCGCCCCTGCCCGACGGCGACACACCGCGCATTGCCGCATTGCCGCGCGACAACACCCCCCGGCCCGAGGTCGCGGCTCTGCCTGACCGCACGTCGCCACTCGCCCCCAGCGAGGCGATGGCTCGCTATGCTGCGACAGGTATCTGGCAGATGGCCCCTGCCGCGCCGGAAATTCCAGGCGCGGGCGCGCCCGTCGACGACATTTACCAGGTCTCTATCGATCCCAGCGTTAGCTTTGGCGCGCTGGCCAGCCTGCCGCGCCGCCAGCCTGACGCCCGCGACACCCGTCCCGAAAAGCCGTCTGATCCGCCCCCTGCCGGAATGCGATTTGACTTTGATGAGCGCGGTTTTGTTCGCGCAACGCCGGGCGGTGCAATGACTCCCGGAGGCGTCCGTGTTGTCGCGGGCCAGCCTCCGCTGACCCCGCCGACCGATATGGCGCAGACCGTGACCGTGACGGTCGAGATTGGCAGCAACACGGGCGGCGAAGAGGGCCAGATCGCCACCTCCGTCGGTGATCCGGCGTTGGCAGCCGTGCGGCCGCGCGTGCGGCCCCAAACTGCCCTATCCGGCAACGATGCGGGAACCGCGCAGGAGGATCAAAGCGTCCCGCAGCAGGACGACGAGACCCAACTGATCCCCACTGAGAGTGAAACGCGCACAGCGAATGCCGCCAGTACCGCCGCGTTCGTCGGCGATCCCTCACTCGCCGCGCTGCGGCCCCGCCCGCGTCCGGCATCGGCGGCTGGCGACACGACCCTTCGGACGGCGGCAGGCAGCGATGTCGCCGCCCTCGCGGCAGGCGCGACATTAAACGGCGCGTTGACCAGCGCCGCTCAGGCAGGGGCGCAGATCGCAGACGCCGCCGAGGAGCCGGAGGCGCTGGACGCCTCCGCATTCGCCAGCGCGACGCCGCAGGCCGTGACCGCGTCGCTCACACCGCTGCGCCGTCCGGGCGATTTTGAAAAAATCGTCAAGCGGACCCGCGCCCAAGCCGCTGCAACCCCAGTACCGGTCTCGCAGCAAGTGCAGCCCGCGCTGCCGACACGTGCATCAGTCGCCAAACAGGCAACGGATGAAAAGGTGCTGAACCTGCGCGAGGTCAATCTGATAGGCGTCTATGGCTCCACCGCCAGCCGACGCGCGTTGGTGCGTCTCGGCAATGGCCGTTACCAGAAGGTACGCGTGGGCGATAAGCTGGACGGCGGCCAAGTCGCCGCCATCGGCAATAGCGAATTGCACTACGTCAAGCGGGGCCGCAACGTAGTGTTGAAGATGCCGCAAGGCTGACATTACAGCGCCTACCACCTTAGACCAGCGGCGTAATACTGAGCATTTCGGGCTTTTAGTCGGCAAAATATTCGCAGAAATCGGTGATACACGCCCCTTGGGCGTTGCGACATTTCGATCTGCCCGTATGCTTGTCCGACGTCGCCTTGCAGGGGCCGCACGCGCCACCGCGCACCTATTTGCGCCCTTCATACCTCAGCTTGGGATCTGCCTTCGGACCAATTCGGACCGGGTGCACCGATCCCCCCCAAAGGATACCCCCGGGATGGAAGGCTTCCTCTATCAGGCGTCGATTTACCTCGCTGCAGCAGTGATCGCGGTACCCATCGCGGCGCGCCTTGGCCTGGGGTCGGTGCTGGGATATCTGGCAGCGGGCATCCTGATTGGGCCGATCCTGGGCCTTGTCGGCCAAGAGACCGCGGAGCTACAGCATTTCGCTGAATTCGGTGTCGTGATGATGCTATTCCTGATCGGGCTGGAGCTGGAGCCGCGCGCGCTGTGGGATATGCGCCACCGCCTTCTTGGGCTTGGTGGGATGCAGGTCGTGCTGACCACACTCATCATCATGCTTGGTGTCATGGCGCTGGGATATGATTGGAGCGTCGGACTGGCTGTGGGCCTGATATTCGCGCTGTCATCGACTGCCATAGTGCTGCAAACCCTATCGGAAAAGGGGTTGATGCAGACCAAAGGCGGCCGTTCGGCCTTTTCCGTTCTGCTGACGCAGGACATCTCGGTCATTCCTATGCTGGCGCTACTGCCGCTTCTGGCCATGCGCCAGACGTCCAGTACCGTTCTGGACGACGCTCTGCACCGCCAGATGGGCACCGCGATCGACGGCGCGATGAGCGGGCATGCCGATGCTGGGCTTTCGCTTGTGGCGGGCCTGCCGGGCTGGGGCGTGACACTGGTGACGCTGGCAGTCGTGGGCGGGATTATCCTGACCGGGGTCTACCTGACACGGCCCGTGTTCCGCTATATCCATGCTGCCAATCTGCGCGAGATGTATACCGCGCTGGCGCTGCTAATCGTCTGCGGCATCAGTTTTATCATGTACCTGATCGGCCTGTCCCCTGCCCTTGGCGCGTTCCTCGCTGGGGTGGTGCTGGCCAACAGCGAGTTTCGGCACGAGCTGGAAAGTGACATTCAGCCGTTCAAGGGCCTGCTGCTAGGCCTGTTTTTTATCACCGTCGGCGCGGGTATTAACTTTGCGCTGCTCTTTGGCGCGCCATTCCTCGTGCTGGGCCTTGCGCTGATGGTGATCGTATTGAAGGGCGCTGTCCTCTACGTCCTGGGCCGCGTGTTCGAATTGCGTGGCCGCGATCTGTGGCTTTTTACGCTTTCGCTAGCGCAGGCGGGCGAATTTGGCTTCGTTCTCATCTCCTTTTCAGGGCAGCAGAACGTCGTGCCCTCCAACATAACCGAAATGCTGCTGCTAATCGTTGCCATGTCGATGCTGATCACGCCCTTGCTGTTCATCCTCTACGACTGGTTGTCGAACCGGATGGAGGAGGCCGGCGAGGATCTGGAGGATGACGAAGTCGACGAACAGGCCCGCATCATTATCGTTGGCATCGGACGGTTCGGCCAAATCGTCAATCGGTTGGTGCGCTCATCAGGGTATGAGACCGTCGTGCTGGATCACGATCTGGGCGCGATCCAGCGGATGCGCCGCTTTGGCGTCAAGGGCTTCTTTGGCGATCCTACCCGTCCCGAGATGCTGCATGCCGCCGGGCTAAAGGACGCGCGCGTGCTGGTTGCCGCGCTGGACGATCCCGACGCCGCCGTGCGCCTCGTCGCGTTTGCGCGGCGCGAGCGGCCTGATCTGCACATCATTGCGCGTGCCCGCGACCGCAATCACGTATTCCGCCTTTATCAGGCGGGCGCCGACGACATCGTGCGCGAAATGTTTGACGCATCCTTGCGTGCAGGACGCTACGTGCTGGAAAACATGGGCGTTTCCGAATTTGAGGCCGCCGAGTTGGAGAATATGTTCTACCACCATGATCGCCACTCGGTGCGCGAGCTGGCCACTCTATGGGATCCAGAAGTGCCGACAATCGAGAATGAAAAATACATTGCTCGCGCCCGCGAGTTGGAGGACGAGCTGGAAACGATGCTGCTATCCCAGCTAGAGGAATCTGAGGACACGTCCAAGAAGAGTGCTTAGCCCTCTGCCCCGCCGTCCGCGACGCCCGCCTCCTGAAATGTCGCCATGCCGGAATGGCAGGCCAGTGCACCTTGCACGATAGCAATTGCCAGCGCAGCGCCGGACCCTTCGCCAAGACGCATACCGAGCGATAGGATAGGCACCATGTCCAAATGCTGGAGAAGCCGGGGATGTCCGGCCTCGGCGCTTACATGGCCCGCTATGCAATGGTCCAGCGCGCCCGGCGCCTCTGCCATCAGGCACGCGGCGGCAGCGCAGCATATAAATCCGTCGAGAATGACAGGTATACGCAAGTGACGCGCGCGCAGGATCGCGCCCGCCATGGCGGCCAGCTCGCGACCGCCAAGGCAACGCAGCACCTCTAGCGGGGCGCGGCGGATACCCTCGTGACGGCGCACGCCATCGGCCACAACACGCGCTTTGACCGCCAGTGCGTCGCCGCTGACACCCGTGCCGCTGCCCGTCCAATCCACCGCCTGACCGCCAAAAAGCGCCGTGGCGATCGCCGAGGCGGATGTGGTGTTTCCAATCCCCATTTCGCCCACCACCAGCAGATTGGTGCCTGGATCGACGGCCTCCCACCCTGCCCGCATTGCGGCAATGAATTCGGCCTCGTCCATTGCGGGGGATACGGTAAAGTCGCGCGTCGGTCGCTCCAGCTCCAGCGCATACACGTCCAGGCGCGCGCCGAACTGCCGCGCTAGCTGATTTATGGCCGCACCGCCCGCGTTAAAGTTAGCCACCATCTGCGCTGTCACTTCGGGCGGGAATGCCGACACGCCCTGCACCGTCACGCCGTGATTGCCTGCAAATACGATGATCTGCGGTGCCGTCACCACTGCGCGCGCATCCCCGCGCCAGCCGCAATACCAAACGGCGATATCCTCAAGCCGGCCAAGCGCGCCGGGTGGTTTGGTCAGGGCCGCGTCGCGCGCGCGGGCGGCATCCTCGGCCGCGTCATCCGGCGCAGGGCCGCTGCGCACCAGTTCGGCGAGCTGCGCCATCGTGCTGAATTCCGCGCCCATGACGCACCCCCGTTGCAACTGCGTTCCGCCCCGGTGTATCGCAGGGGCGAGGCATCCCTACACCCCAAAAGGCCCAATCTCATGCGTAAAAACGACGCCCTACCCCGCTATTTCGATGAACTGCGCGCTGCGCTGTCGCTGCTCAGCCGCCTGCCTCTGCCGCAGGGGCCGAATCGCGGCGCGGCCGCGGCGTGGGCCTATCCGCTGGCGGGCGCGATCATTGGCGCGATTGCGGGCCTGATCGGGCTGGTCGCGCTCTGGTGGGGGCTGCCCACGGCTTTGGCAGCATTGGCTGCACTGGCCGCCCAAGTGATCATAACTGGCGCCATGCACGAGGACGGGCTGGCAGACACCGCCGACGGCCTCTGGGGCGGCTGGACGCGCGCGCGGCGGCTGGAAATCATGAAGGACAGCCAAATCGGCGCCTTTGGCGTGATCGCCTTGATCTTGTCGCTGACGGCCCGCTGGGCCGCGCTTTGGCTGCTGTTTCAAATGGGTGGCGGCTGGGCGTGGGCGGCGATCATCACGGCGGCTGCGGTGTCGCGCGCGGTTATGCCTGCCGTGATGTGCGCGCTGCCTCCTGCGCGCGCGGCTGGCCTGTCGCATGCCACCGGACGCCCCAGCACAGGCACATGCGCGGTTGCCGCGGGCCTCGCTGCGCTGATCGCGTTGGTCCTCGTGGGCTGGTCCGTCTTTGGCGTCGTTATATGGGCGGCCCTGACCACGGTGGCTGTCGCTTTGATCGCAAAGAAAAAGATTGGCGGACAGACCGGTGATATCTTGGGCGGCGCGCAGCAAATGGCCGAAATCGCCGTGCTTCTGTCGATTATCGTCTGACAAATTGCCACGAAAAAGGGCGGCGCCCAGTATCGAGTGCCGCCCTTTTTACAATGTCTTCTGCCAGTTACGCAGCAGCGGGAGGGGCGCGCGACGTCAGCACATCGCCGATCTGATTGCCGGCCAGTGCCTCGCCTTCGCCGCTGACGGCCGCAACTTCGCGAGTCAAACGCTCCAATGCGGCCTCATATAGCTGGCGCTCAGAATAGCTCTGCTCGCGCTGGTCGTCGGTGCGGTGCAGGTCGCGCACCACCTCGGCAATAGCGATAAGATCGCCCGAGTTGATCTTTTGCTCGTATTCCTGCGCACGGCGCGACCACATGGCCTTTTTCGCCTTGGCTTTGCCTTTGAGCGTCGTCATCGCCTTGGCCACGGTTTCGGGGCTGCTCAGCGAGCGCATGCCGATCTCGGTCGCCTTGTGCGTCGGAACGCGCAATGTCATCTTGTCTTTCTCGAAGGAGATGACAAACAGCTCTAGCTCGATCCCGGCGACTTCCTGACTCTCGATCGAGACAACCTTGCCTACGCCATGCGCGGGATATACAACAAAATCATTAGGGCTAAAGTCGGGTTTTCTGGCTTTGCTCATTTTGGTCTTCCTTTTCCCGGCCGGGCCTGACGTGTCATCAACATCGAAGTGGTGCGTCAGCAGGATTTGCCGATGCGGGCATTACAGATGTTGCGGCACAAAAAAGTCCAAATCCCCGCAACGGCGGTGGATCGGACTATCGGGCATGGCGTTACGTTTGACGCACCATACCACAAAAATGGCCTCTGCGAAAGTCCGCGCATAGTCACCCATTAAAGGCAGGGCATCGCCTATGATTTATGGCGCGTTCTTACTGTGATGCACGAAAATCGGCCGATAATTCTGTGCGAATCAGTCGTAAATTCTCAGCCGCCTTCGCCCGGCTTTTCCGAGAAGTACTTCTCCAACTTGCCCTCTTCGCCGTCCCGCTCCTTGGCGTCCGGAAGCTCATCCTTTTTGGTGATGATAACCGGCCACATCTCGGAATACTTGCGGTTGAACTCTACCCATTTCTCCATGTCCGGCTCTGTATCAGGGCGGATCGCGTCGGCAGGGCACTCCGGCTCGCAGACGCCGCAATCAATGCACTCGTCCGGATGGATAACCAGCATGTTCTCGCCCTCGTAGAAACAGTCGACGGGGCACACTTCGACACAGTCGGTATATTTGCAGGCGATGCAGGCATCGTTGACGATGTAGGTCATTTCGGCCTCTTCGGGATCAGTCGCGGGATACCTAGTCCAGCGCCTCAAATCATTCAAGCGGTCCGGGCTGAATCAGGTCCATCATACGCCTGTCCCGCTTGGTAGGCCGCCCTTTTCCCTCGTATTTGGGATTTGCAGAAACAAACGTTTCATCAGCAGGCTCAGGCGTCGGGGTAAGATCATCGTATAGCGTCTGCGCCTCGGGCGCCGGGCCGCGGCGGATACCGGGGGCGATGATGCGCACGACACGGATCACGCGCCCTTGCGCAAAAGCCAGAACATCGCCCGCGCCTACCGTTTGCGCAGGCTTGCCTGCACGGTTGCCATTAACGCGTACATGGCCGCCCTTGATCGTACCCGCCGCCAATCCGCGCGTTTTAAAGAAGCGCGCCTGCCAAAGCCATTTATCGAGGCGAATTTTATCCGCCTCTCCAGTGCCTTGCGGCGCGGCCTTCACTTATCCTTCTTGAGGCCCATCAGGGCCGCAGCGAACGGATTGTCAGGATCGATACGGTCTTTCTTGGGCTCAGGTTTAGCGCTGAAGCTTTTGGCCTCATTGCCTTTCGCCGGGCGATCGCCGCCCTTCGGCTTACCTTTGCCGCGAGGTTTGCCGCGCGCCTCTTGCGGCTTGCCGCGTGCGCCGCCCTCTGGGCGTGTAGTTGCAGGTGGGTTACTCCGCCGCGCACGCGCGGCCCATGTGAAGGTATAATACACCTCAGGCTCCACCGATGGCGCGATTGCATCGGCGGGCGTGCCCGGCTCAACCTCAGTCTCGCTCATCTCAGGGATTTCGGCGTGAATTTCGGGATCAGGCTCAATCGTCTCGGCGATAGGTGCGAGACCCTCATCCTCTATCTGATTGACGGCATCCTCGATGGTCTCTGGCACGGGCTCAATACCCGGCGCCTCCTGCATGATCTGATCAACCGGCTTGACCTTGATCCGCTCGCCGCGCTCGGCCTTGTAGCCGAGGCCTTCCATCAGATCTGCAAACTGCTCCAGCGTCATGCCGGTGATCGACAGCATATCCGCCTTGGCTTCAAATCCGCTGCGGCTATCCTCGCCGCGCAGCATGTCTGCCAAACGCTCCAGCATATCGATGCGAATGGCGCGGCTTCCCGCGGCGCGGTAGCCCGCCATGGTATAGTAGCCTTGCGGCATGTTGGTCGCAGGGACTGTAACCAGACCGGGGGGCGGTGCCTCGGGCAGGTCGTCCATATTATTGGCGAGGCCCCACAAAACAAGGCGCAGGCGCGTTGGTGCAGGCTTTAGCAGTAGCGGCATAAAGATAGTGAACTGGCCAAACCGGACGCCGTGTTTGCGCAGCGCACCGCGCGCGTCCTGCTCCAGCGATTTGACCTCATCGGCCACGTCACCGCGTGGAATAATGCCCATCGTCTCGACCATGCGAAAGCCGAAGCCGCGCGCGAGGCCAGTCAGCGTCTCGTCGCGGCTGACGTTCAGCAGCGGCTCAAAGAGGGTTGAAACCTTGCGGTCGATAAAGTGCTGCAAGCGGCGCTCGACCTTTTGAGTGACGTCTGGTCCGGCCTCCTCGTCGACGAAGACCCTGACGCCCGGCTTCATCGGGTCAGCGCCGGGGACCAGCTTGCCCACGGCATCCTTGCCCCACATCAGGCCGCCTTGCTCGGTAAAGTCGATCTCGGTATCGGGCGCGTTGTAGAAGCGGTCTGCGCGCAAGTTGAAATGCGGCGCTAGCGCCTGCAAGCTGGCCTGAGACAGCGTCTTGGCCTCTTGCCCGCTTGCCAATTTGTCCTGAACAAATCGAAATCCGTCCAAACGCCCGACGAATTCGCCTTCGACTGTTACGTCACCAGTATCGTTAACCTCTGCCACGATGGCTTCCTTCTGCTTGAGTCGGCGCAAAAGCACGGATGTGCGCCGATCCACAAATCTCTGCGTCAACGCCCCATGCAGCGCGTCCGACAAACGGTCTTCTACAGCGCGCGTCGCCCCGCGCCAATGGTCTTCGTCATCGACCCAATCTTTTCGCTGAGCTACGTAAGTCCATGTTCGAATATAGGCCAACCGCTTTGACAACGTATCAATGTCACCATCGGTTCGATCAATCCGCTTTATTTGTCGTCCCAGCCAATCATCGGGGATGCGGCCCAGCTCGTGCAGATCGCAATAAATCGTCTCCAGCAGGCTGGCGTGCTCGGCCTGGCTGATCCCGCGAAAATCGGGGATGCGGCAAACATCCCAAAGCAATTTCACGGCGTTACCGTTGGTGGCACGGTCGCGCACGTCAGGTGCAGCGGACAAGGTTCGCAGGGCTGTCAGGTCATCGGCGTCGCGTACACGCGCCAGCAATTCGTGCTCGGGCTTGTGCTCCAGCGACGCGATCAGCGCGGCTGTCGATCCCATTTGCAGCGCTGGGTTGCGCCACTCCAGCTTGCGGATCGGTGCAAAGCGATGCTCCATGATTGCCTCTGCCACCTCGGGGCTCAGTTCCGGTGCCTCGCCTGTCACGCCAAAGCTGCCATGGCTCATCCCGCGGCCTGCGCGGCCCGCGATCTGCGCAAGCTCATTCGGCATCAGCTGCCGCATCCGGCGCCCATCGAATTTGGTGATGGACGAAAACGCGACGTGGTCGATATCAAGATTGAGGCCCATCCCAATGGCATCCGTCGCCACGAGGTAGTCCACATCGCCGTTCTGATACAGATCTACCTGCGCATTGCGGGTACGAGGGCTGAGCGCGCCCATGACGACCGCTGCACCGCCCTTTTGCCGCCTCAGCACCTCAGCGATAGCATATACATTATCAACCGAAAATCCGACTATTGCGCTGCGACCCGGCATTTTGCTTATCTTTTTCGAACCTGAGTAGACCAAATCAGACAATCGCGTGCGCGGCACGAATTCCGCCTCAGGGACCAGCTCGGATATGGTGTTTCGCATAGTCGACGCGCCCAAAAACTGCGTCTCGCGCAGGCCGCGCATCCGCAACAGGCGGTCTGTGAATATGTGTCCGCGCTCTGGATCGGCACAGAGCTGGATCTCGTCTATCGCGACGAAATCGGCGCCTGTGCCCTCTGGCATCGCCTCAACCGTGCAAACCCAGTATTTTGTGCGTGGCGGTACGATCCGCTCCTCACCGGTGACCAGCGCGACCACTGACGGGCCGCGCACGCTCACGATCTTGTCATAGACCTCGCGCGCCAGCAGGCGCAGTGGCAGCCCGATGATCCCGGTCCGGTAGCCAAGCATCCGCTCAATCGCGAAATGCGTTTTGCCGGTGTTGGTAGGGCCCAGAACCGCAAGGATCCGTGCGTAGTCGGCCATGGCCTCGTCTCCGGTGGGTCAGGAATATTTCAGAGGTCGCTGCCTTGGGTTTCGCCTTCCAGCCGCGCAAGCGCCTCCGCGACGTCGTCGAAATGCGGGTGGATCGCAGCAACCCGGCTATACGCCTCGTAGGCGAGCGCAGGTTGGCCGATCTCCTCCAGCAGTGCGCCGAGGCTATAGATAGCGGCGAAATTGCGCGGATCAAGCGTAAGGGCGCGCTCCAGATCGCTCATAGCAGGGCCCATCATTCCGGCGCGCGCAAACGCGACCGAGCGGGCGTGCCAGCCTTCGGCAAAGCCGGGCGCATGGTCGGTCAGCGCACTGAGCAGCTCAATACCGAGGCCAGTATCGCCTGCGGCCATCGCTGCGCGCCCGCGCTTGAGCAGAAGGTTCATCGCGGGCGAGCCGGACTTCGATAGCTCAAGCATGATTTCACGCCCCAGCCTATTCGCCTCCGGCGGCGCGGCATTTTCCAGCGCCTCATACATCCCGTCGAGGCGCGAGATTTCCTGCGCCGACGCCAATATAGGCGCGGACAGCGCCAAAATCAGCGCAAGGACAGGATTGAGGTTGAATCGAACTGCGCCCATAACAAAACAAACTCTAGCGCCGCAGGCGGGAAAGCAAACCCCCGGCGGATCAAATTAAAGGGATCGGCGAATGAGCGACACAGTAAGCGAGGCAGTGGATGCTTTGAACGCCCGAATGACCGGGGATAAACTGGACGGAACGGCTAAATTTGTGATCGCGGGCGAAGGCTCGCTGATCATCGATGCGGCGGGCGCGCGGGCGGATGGCGGCGAGGCAGACGTGACGCTTAGCGCAGATGCCGCCACCTTCCGCGCTATCGTCAAGGGGGATTTGGACGCGGCGGCCGCCTTTATGACCGGCAAGCTGGCGGTCGAGGGTGATATGGGCGTCGCGATGCAACTCGGCAGGGTGCTGGGCGGGTGAAGGATGCGCCACTGCTAGAGGCTATCGCAGACGCGCCGGCTGGCGGGCGAGCG
>JAGXGX010000193.1 GCA_024636515.1 Roseovarius sp. | reverse complement strand
TGAACGCTGCGCGATGCGGCGATCATGGCGCATATCTGCTGATCTGGACGCAAGCCATGCGGCTCCCTTTCTTGACGCGGATCACGGCTATGGCCGGGCACAACACATATTTAACCACCACAAACCTGCGCCGTGTGCAATGGCGCGATGGGCGCCGCCCCACCTTATGGCGCTGGACAAGGCCGAACCCCCTGCGCCAAATGCGCGCCATGAGCCTTGATGCCAGATTCCCCGCCCTCAGCGATCTAAAGGCCCGCGCCCAGCGCCGGCTGCCCCGCTTTGTCTGGGAATACCTCGATAGTGGCACGGGCTCCGAACAGGCGCGCCGCGCGGGACCGGACGCCCTGCAACAGATCGCATTGATGCCCTCGATCCTGCACGGCGAGATGACGCCCGATCTGGGCACGACCCTCTTGGGCCAGTCGCACCCCCTGCCCTTCGGCATCGGTCCGGTCGGCATGTCCGGCCTGATCTGGCCCGATGCGGAGCGGCATCTGGCACGCGCCGCCGCTGTCGCAGGCATCCCTTATACCCTATCCACCGTCGCCGCCCAAACGCCCGAGGACATCGGCCCGCTGGCCGGAAATCATGCTTGGTTTCAGCTATATCCGCCACGCGACGAGGCGATCCGTCTCGACATGCTTGCCCGCGCCCGCGCTGCCGGGTTCAAGGTGCTGGTCCTGACTGTCGATGTCCCAGTCGCATCGCGCCGCGAACGCCAGACCCGGTCGGGTCTGACGCAGCCGCCGCGCCTGACCCCGCGCCTGATGGCGCAGGTCGCTGGATGTCCCGCGTGGGCGATGGGCATGGCGAGGCTGGGTCTGCCCCGGATGCGCCTGATCGACAGTTACGCAGGCGATACCAGTGGCTTGCCCTCAACCGCCCATGCCGGATACCTGCTGCGCACTTCGCCAGACCGGGCCTATCTGGATTGGCTGCGCGCCCACTGGGACGGCCCGCTTGTGGTCAAGGGCGTGCTGGACCCCGCAGATGTGCCCATGCTGGAGGCCGCAGGCGTTGACGCAATCTGGATTAGCAACCATGGCGGTCGGCAGTTCGACGGGGCGCCTGCGACGGTGCACCAGTTGCCGCTGATGCGCCGCGCGACGGACCTGCCGCTGATCTTTGACGGGGGTATCACAGGCGGGCTCGATATCCTGCGCGCGCTGGCGCTGGGGGCGGATTTTGTGATGATGGCCCGGCCATGGCACTATGCGCTGGCCGCCCTCGGCCCCGACGGCCCTGCGCATCTGGCGCGTATTCTCGCCGCCGATATGAGCTCAAATATGGGCCAGCTGGGGGCGCGCCGCCTTGGCGATCTGCCGGGGCGGTTAATCGGCGCGCCTGCGACGTAGCGATTGTCGCAAAGGGGGGCATAACATGCCGCATTGCTTGCGCGAATCCTGCGCGCTTGCTGCACAGTCAGAAAAAAGTTGCGCTGCGCTGCGGCAATTCGCACTGTGCGGCAACGCCGACGACAGCTGGCCAAAAAATACTAAAAAGGGGACGCCATGACCGAGTTCAAGAAGATCCTGATCGCCAATCGCGGCGAGATTGCCATTCGTATCATGCGCGCCGCCAATGAGATGGGCAAACGTACCGTCGCGGTCTTTGCCGAAGAGGATAAGCTGGGCCTGCACCGTTTCAAAGCCGATGAGGCCTACCGGATCGGCGCCGGCCTTGGCCCGGTCGCCGCATATCTCAGCATTGACGAGATCATTCGCGTCGCAAAGGAAAGCGGCGCAGACGCGATCCACCCCGGCTATGGTTTGCTAAGCGAAAACCCCGATTTCGTAGATGCCTGCGTCGCGGCCAATATTACCTTTATCGGCCCGCAGGCGAAAACCATGCGCCAGTTGGGCGACAAGGCCAGCGCGCGGCGCGTTGCCATCGAGGCGGGCGTGCCCGTGATCCCCGCGACCGAGGTGCTGGGCGACGACATGGACAAAGTCCGCGCCGAGGCCGCCGAGGTCGGCTACCCCCTGATGCTAAAAGCGTCATGGGGCGGCGGCGGTCGCGGGATGCGTCCCATCCACGGACCCGACGAATTGCAGGAAAAGGTGCTTGAGGGCCGGCGCGAGGCCGAGGCAGCATTCGGCAATGGCGAGGGGTATCTGGAGAAGATGATCCTGCGCGCCCGCCACGTCGAGGTGCAGATCCTCGGTGACAAGCATGGCGGCATGTACCACCTTTTTGAGCGCGATTGCAGCGTCCAGCGCCGCAACCAAAAAGTGGTGGAGCGCGCGCCCGCCCCCTATCTGACCGACGCCCAGCGCACTGAGGTTTGCGATCTGGGCTACAAAATTTGCAAGCATGTCGGCTATGAGTGCGCCGGTACCGTCGAATTCCTGATGGATATGGACAGCGAACAGTTCTTCTTCATCGAAGTGAACCCGCGTGTTCAGGTCGAGCATACCGTGACCGAAGAGGTCACCGGCATCGACATCGTTCAAGCCCAGATTAAGATCGCCGAGGGCAAGACGCTGGCAGAGGCCACGCGCAAGAACAGCCAAGACGAGATTCGCCTGCATGGCCATGCCCTGCAAACGCGGATCACCACCGAGGATCCGCAAAACAGCTTTATCCCCGATTATGGCCGCATCACGGCCTACCGCTCGGCCACTGGCATGGGTATCCGGCTAGACGGTGGCACGGCCTATGCGGGCGGCGTCATCACCCGCTTTTACGACAGTCTGTTGGTTAAGGTGACAGCGCATGCGCAAACGCCCGAGGCCGCTATCGCCCGAATGGACCGCGCGCTGCGCGAGTTTCGTATTCGGGGCGTCAGCACGAATATTGCCTTCGTCGAAAACCTGCTGAAACACCCCACGTTCCTCGACAACACCTACACCACCACCTTTATCGACAACACGCCCGAGCTGTTCAATTTCCGTTCACGCCGGGATCGCGGGACAAAGGTGCTGACCTACATCGCCGACATCACGGTAAACGGGCACCCTGAGACCAAGGATCGCCCGCGCCCCCGCGCCGGGCTCAAGGAACCGCGCCCGCCCGTGCCACGCAATGCGCCCCTACCCGGCACACGCAATCTGCTAGAGGAAAAAGGCCCGCAGGCCGTGGCCGACTGGATGAAGGCGCAGAAACAACTGCTGATCACCGACACAGCCATGCGCGACGGGCACCAGTCGCTGCTGGCGACCCGCATGCGCAGCCGCGACATGATCCGCGTCGCGCCTGCCTATGCCGCGCATCTGCCGCAGCTATTTTCGGTCGAGTGCTGGGGCGGCGCGACCTTTGACGTCGCCTACCGCTATTTGCAGGAATGTCCGTGGCAGCGCCTGCGAGATCTGCGCGCGCGGCTGCCCAACGTGATGACGCAGATGCTGCTGCGCGCGTCGAACGGCGTCGGCTATACCAACTACCCCGACAACGTGGTGCAGGAATTCGTGCGGCAGGCGGCAAAAACGGGCGTGGACGTCTTTCGCGTGTTCGACTCGCTTAACTGGGTGGAAAACATGCGTGTCGCGATGGATGCCGTGGTCGCGTCGGGCAAGATCTGCGAAGGCAGCATCTGTTACACTGGCGACATTCTGAACCCCGACCGCGCAAAGTACGACCTGAAATACTATGTCGGCATGGCTCGCGATCTGGAGGCAGCAGGTGCGCATGTGCTGGGCCTAAAGGATATGGCTGGCCTGTTGAAGCCCGCCGCTGCGCGGGTGCTGATCCGCGCGCTGAAGGATGAGGTCGGCCTGCCGATCCATTTCCACACGCACGACACTGCTGGCATCGCCTGCGCCACGATCTTGGCCGCATCTGACGCTGGCGTCGATGCCGTGGATTGCGCGATGGACGCGCTGTCGGGCAATACCAGCCAAGCCACGCTCGGCTCCGTCGTTGAGGCGCTAGCCCATACTGAGCGGGACACAGGCATCGACATTGGCGCTGTGCGCGAAATCTCGGATTACTGGGATACCGTACGCGCGCAATATGCGGCATTTGAATCGTCGATGCAGGCGCCCTCGTCCGAGGTATATCTGCACGAGATGCCCGGCGGCCAGTTCACTAATCTCAAGGCCCAAGCACGTTCCATGGGGCTTGAGGATCGCTGGCCCGAGGTGGCGCAGACCTACGCCGACGTGAACGCCATGTTCGGCGATATCGTCAAGGTCACGCCGTCGTCCAAGGTAGTGGGCGATATGGCGCTGATGATGGTATCCCAAGGCCTGACACGCGCCGAGGTAGAAAACCCCGCGCATGACCTTTCATTTCCCGACTCGGTGATAGACATGCTGCGCGGCAATCTGGGCCAGCCTCCCGGCGGCTTCCCGCCAGCGCTGACCGCCAAGGCGCTCAAGGGCGAGACGCCCAATGTCGATCGGCCCGGCGCGAATATGCCCCCCGTTGATCTGGAGGCCGCCCGCGCAGAGCTAAGCGCGCTGCTGGAGGGCCGCCGCGTCGACGACGAAGATCTGAATGGATACCTGATGTATCCCAAGGTCTTCCTCGATTATATGGGCCGCCACCGCATCTATGGGCCGGTCCGCACGCTGCCTACGCGCACGTTCTTTTACGGGATGGAGCCGGGCGACGAAATCACAGCCGAAATTGACCCCGGCAAAACCTTGGAAATCCGCCTGCAAGCAGTCGGCGAAACTGGGGATGACGGCGACGTAAAAGTCTTCTTTGAGCTGAACGGCCAGCCCCGCGTAGTCCGCGTGCCTAATCGCGCGGCGAAGGCTACGACCGCCGCCCGGCCCAAGGTCGAGCTGGGAAATCCATGCCACATCGGCGCGCCGATGCCCGGCGTCGTCGCCAGCATCTCCGCGACAGTGGGTGCCAAGATCAACGCAGGCGATCTGCTGCTGACCATTGAAGCGATGAAAATGGAGACGGGCCTGCATGCCGAACGCGGCGGAACGGTCAAGGCAGTTCACGCCGCCCCAGGTAGCCAGATCGACGCCAAGGATCTGCTGATCGAGCTGGAGTAGTGCCATGATGCGCAAGATACTGGTTTTCACCGATCTGCATTATGTCGAGGATGGTAAGCTGATCGGCCATCTGGATCCCGACGCGCGCTTTCGCGCCGGACTGGCCCATGCATTGGCGCAGTTCCCTGAGGCCGAGCGTATCATAATCGCGGGCGATCTGGCCCATCGCGGCAGCCATGCTGAGTATGCACGTCTGCGCGCCGCGCTGGATGGATGCCCGGTCCCGGTGCATCTGATGCTGGGAAATCACGATGCGCGCGGCCCCTTCCACAGCACGTTTCCCGACGCTCCGGTCACGCCAGACGGTCATGTGCAGCAGGTCATCGACACCGGGGACACTCGTCTGATCCTGCTGGATACAGTCGACGAGGGCCACCATGGCGGTATCCTATGCGACGCGCGCCTTGCGTGGCTGGATGCCGCGCTGGCAAGTGCGGAGGGGCGGCGCACTATCGTCTTTACTCACCATCCGCCAATGTCCGTTGGGTTTGCCGCGATGGACGCGATCGGGCTGGCAAACCGGACCGAATTCCTCGCGCTACTGCGCCGCCGCGCCAGCACCTGCCAGATCGTATCGGGCCATCTGCATCGGACGGTATCAGGCGCGGCGGGCGGCATCGCGGCTTGCGTCTTCAAAAGCCCATGCCACCAGTCGCCCATCATGCGCCCCGGCATGGACGAGCATGTGTCGATAGACGAGCCGGGCGCATACGGCGTCCTCTATCTGGGCGATGAGGGCGTCGTGGTACACTCCGAGGACTTCGGCGTGCCGGGACGGCGCGAGCTGAGTTACGTTTGAGGCCGCGCCACCCTTGGGGGCTCCCCCCATACCCCGCAGAGAATATCTGCCAACGTGAAACCAGCATGTGCGCGAAATTAATTGGAGGCGCGCAAAATTTGCTCTTGCGGCCCCGGCGGGGAATTTGTAACTACCGCTTCATCAGGTGCGGGCGTAGCTCAGGGGTAGAGCATAACCTTGCCAAGGTTAGGGTCGAGAGTTCGAATCTCTTCGCCCGCTCCAGAAAAACCGAAACCCCACGGTTTATCAGACAAGGCCGCCTTCGGGCGGCCTTTGTGTTTTTAAGGGTGCCACTTGCCCGCACAGCCGATGATACGTTGCCTCTTGGGCTTGCCCGGTTTGCCCGGCACCGTTAAGAACGTCACAAGAACATTTGCGCAATGACGAGTCGCCTGTTGATCGGCCCGGCCACAACGCGTTCTATGTGTAAAAGGGGGCGGGGCATATGCTGACATCCGTGGAACTATGCGCCGGCGCCGGCGGTCAGGCCCTTGGGCTGGAAAAGGCGGGCTTCGGCCACGCCGCACTGGTCGAAATCGACAAGCATTGCTGCAACACGCTGCGCCATAACCGCCCCGAATGGAACGTGCTGGAGGAGGATATCCGCCTCTTTAAGGAGCGCGCGGCAGATTACGCCGGAATGGATCTGCTGGCCGGCGGCCTGCCCTGCCCGCCCTTTTCGGTTGCGGGCAAGCAACTGGGCGAGCAGGACGAGCGCAATCTGTTTAACGACGCCATCGACATTATCGACGCCGCGCGCCCCCGCGCCGTCATGATCGAAAACGTGCGCGGATTTCTGGATGCGGTATTCCACGACTACCGCGAACGGCTCAAGACGCAGCTGGACAAACTGGGCTACAGCACCGATTGGCGCCTGCTGAACGCGTCCGACTACGGTGTGCCGCAACTGCGCCCGCGCGTCGTGATCGTCGCAGTGCAAAAGGCGCGCGCCGATTTCTTTGACTGGCCCGAGCCAAACCCGCACAACCCACCCACAGTAGGCGCGACCCTGCATGACCTAATGGCTGAGCGCGGCTGGCGCGGCGCCGAAGATTGGGCCGCCAAGGCCGACGAGATCGCGCCAACCATTGTCGGCGGCTCGAAAAAGCACGGCGGTCCGGATCTGGGCCCGACGCGCGCGCGCGCCGCATGGGCCACGCTAGGCGTGGAGGGGCGCACGATCGCGCCTGAGGCGCCCGACGCCTTTCACAACGGGATGCCCCGCCTGACCGTGCCGATGGTGGCACGTATTCAAGGCTTTCCCGACGACTGGCATTTCACAGGCGCCAAGACGAACGCCTACCGGCAGGTCGGCAACGCGTTTCCGCCCCCTGTCGCGCAGGCAGTATCGGCACAGATCGCCAAGGCGCTGCGCAAGCGGATGCTGCGCGCGGTAAGTGCCTAGGTCCTACCAAATCGCAGACTTCTAAGGACCGACACATTCGCGGGGCGGTGCAAATGAAAAAAAACGTCCCTGCTAGTATCGTCACCCTTGGGCACCCAGATCACGCCATGCTCGCCTCCATCGCGGATGAGATCACACGCCGCGCAAGCGGTTCAGACGCGCTCGCCGCCAAATTCTCGGCCATGCTGCGGCAATGCATCGACGATGTGATTATGACGCCCAAGACGGGGCGGCGCTCTTACGATGATCTGGAAAAAACCGAAAAGACTTATATTGGCACTCGGGTCGAGATTGAGCTGCGCGCGATGCTGCGCCTGCCCAAGGGCCGGCTAGATACCGTGATCCTCGGCCATGACGTCGATATTAAAAACACGATGGGCAGCAACTGGATGATTCCGACCGAAGCGGTGGATCACCCTTGCATTCTGGTGGCCGCCGACGAGGTGCGCGCACAATGCTATCTGGGCCTGATTATAGCCCGGCCCGAATATCTGACGCTAAGTCAGAACAAAGACGCGAAGAAAAGCGTTTCGGCGCAGGGGTTTGCCAATATCCTGTGGTTACTGCTGCACCACCCCTACCCGCATAACTTCTGGCGCACTGTCCCGCCGGACGCCATCGACCGGATATTTTCCGGCGCGTCCGGTAACTTGCGCATGGCGGCCCTGTTCCGCGAGGTGCAGCGCAGGCCAATCACCCGCGACGTGGTAGCGGCGGTGGCTCAACAGCAGGACTTCATGCGCCGCATCCGGTCTGACAAAGGCAGAGGCACGCGCGATCATTTGGCGCGCGAGGGGATATTGCTGCTGTCAGGACAATATGATGCGCCCCTCATCGCGGCGCTTGGCTTGCCGAAATGTTCGGGCAGCGAGTTCATATCGTACCGGCCCACATCTCAGGCGCAGGTCGATCTAGCCGCTCAGCACGGCATTGCACTGGCCGCAGCACCACAGACCTAAAGCCGAACGCGTCTTTTGTGCCGCGATGCCCGCGCAGCCCTTGGCGGGAGGCCGCGTTCTGCATATAAGCGCCGCAAACCCCATGGGAGCATAGCGACATGCGCAGCGCCACCGTCACCCGCAAGACAGCCGAGACCGATATCAGCGCGACCATCGCGCTGGACGGCGCGGGCACCTACGACAACCGCACCGGCGTGGGTTTTTTCGACCACATGCTGGACCAGCTGGCGCGCCACGCGTTGATTGACATGACCGTGACATGCACGGGCGATCTGCATATCGACGATCACCACACGGTCGAGGATGTCGGCATCGCACTGGGCCAAGCCTTGGCGCAGGCGCTGGGCGACAAGCGCGGCATCCGGCGGTATGGCGCGTGCCTTCTGCCGATGGACGACGCGCTGGTACGCGCGGCGCTGGACCTTAGCGGGCGGCCCTATTTGGTGTGGAACATGGACCTTCCGACCGCCAGCATAGGCACATTCGACACCGAGCTTGTGCGCGAGTTTTTTCAAGCGTTTTCAACGAATTCAGGTATGACACTTCATGTTGATGCCCTGCACGGTATCAACAGTCACCACATGGCCGAGGCCGCGTTCAAGGCCGTCGCACGCGCCCTGCGCGAGGCGGTCGAGACTGACCCGCGCAAGGCGGACGCGATCCCCTCGACCAAGGGAATTCTCTAGCCCCATGCGGCCAAAATCCATGCAAACAGTGATCGTCGATTACGAGAGCGGCAATCTTCACTCCGCCGAGAAGGCATTTCAGCGTATGGCTCGCGAGGGCGGTGCAGGCGAAGTCGTTGTTACCTCGGACCCCGACACCGTGCGCCGCGCCGACCGGATCGTCCTACCGGGCGACGGCGCTTTTGCCGCGTGCCGGGCTGAACTCTACGATCATCGCGGCCTCTTTGAGGCGATGCGCGAGGCGGTAATCGACAACGCGCGCCCTTTCATGGGGATTTGCATCGGGATGCAGATGCTGGCCACCCGCGGGCTAGAACATGGCGAGACAGACGGCTTTGACTGGATCGGCGGCACGGTGGGGCCTATCGCGCCCAATGATAAGACGCTGAAAGTTCCGCATATGGGCTGGAACGATCTGGTGCTGGACCGCGCGCATCCCGTGTTCGACGGCATTGAGACGGGCCAGCACGCCTATTTCGTCCACTCCTATCAGTTCCATGTGGACGACCCCGCGCATCTGCTGGCTCATGCTGACTATGGCGG
>JAGXGX010000192.1 GCA_024636515.1 Roseovarius sp. | reverse complement strand
CCTGCGTAAGTTGATGGATATCCACGCAGTTCCGCTAGAGGGACGGCCCTTGCTGGCCTATCATGATCATAACGGAGCGCGCGTTCGCCCCCGCCTTATGGAGGCGCTGAGTGCCGGAAAATCAGTGGTTTATGCCTCCGAGGCGGGCACGCCGATGGTGGCCGATCCCGGCTTTGACTTGGCGCGCGCTGCGATTGCAGAGGGGCGCGGCCTGATTTCTGCGCCCGGTCCGTCAGCCGTGATCACGGCGCTGACACTGTCGGGATTGCCCACCGACAGGTTTCTATTTGCAGGATTTTTACCAAACACAGCCACTGCGCGGAAAACCGCGCTGCGCGGTCTTAGCGGCGTGCCAGCGACGCTGGCACTCTACGAATCGCCCAAGCGGGTAGCCGCGATGCTGCGCGACGCTGCGTCAGTACTGGGCCCAGATCGGCAGGCCGCCGTCTGCCGCGAATTGACAAAAAAGTTCGAGGAAGTTCTACGCGGTACGCTAAGCGAGCTAGCCGCCGATATGTCTGAAAATCCGCGCAAGGGCGAAATGGTTGTGCTGATAGACAGAGCGGGGGAACGGACCGTTAACCTCTCTGATATAGAAGAGGCGTTGCGCGCTGTGATGAATGATATGTCTGTGCGTGACGCCGCAGATGCGGTGTCGCACGAACTGGGCCTGAAACGGCGGCAGGTTTACCAGATCGCCCTGAAGCTCGGCGGCGAAGAAGGAAGCGGTTGATGACGCAGTTGTTGGATTTTCAGAAAGCCAAGCAGGTGACCACTCCAGCGCGTCGCGACCGGGGCAAGCGCGCCTACAATTCTGGCCTTGCTGCCGAAGATCGTGCGGTCGCACTTTACGCGGCCGCTGGTTTGCGCCTGCTGGAAAGTCGCTGGCGCGGAAAAAGCGGCGAGATTGATCTGATCCTCGCCGATGGCGAGGAAATCGTCTTTGCCGAGGTCAAGCAGGCCCGCACCCATGACGCTGCCATCGCCAGCCTGCGGCCCGCACAGATGCGCCGCATTCATGCCGCCGGATCAGAATACCTTGCGCATTGCCCCAAGGGCCAGCTGACGGACGTGCGCTTTGATCTCGCGGTGGTCGATGGCGCGGGCCGTTGCAACATCATGGAAGGCATGTTCTCGCATTTCTGAATTGCACGCCTGCCGCCCTTGACGCATGTAGACCGGGTGGCAATCTAGCCAAGGTAGCAAAACAGGGGGCCAGCCCATGAAAATTGCGTTCCAGATGGACCCGATCGGGCCGATCAATATCGACGCAGACAGCACGTTCCGCCTTGCCGAAGAGGCGCAGGCGCGGGGGCATGAGCTGTTCTACTACACCCCAGAGCACCTCGCCTACGACGAGGGGCGCGTCACGGCACGCGGCCAGTCTCTGAAGGTACAGCGCGTGAAAGGCGATCATGCGATCCTCGGCGAGATGCAAACAGTCGATTTAGCGGAGTTTGATGTCGTTTGGCTGCGCCAAGATCCGCCGTTCGATATGTTCTATATCACCACCACGCATCTGTTGGACCGTCTCGCGCCGGATACGCTGGTGGTGAATGATCCATTCTGGGTTCGAAATTTCCCTGAAAAGCTGCTGATCCTCGACTTTCCCGATTTGATGCCGCCCACCGCGATCGCGCGTGATCTGGATACAATCCGCGCCTTTCGCAAGCGTCATGGCGACGTGATCTTAAAACCACTTTATGGCAATGGGGGCGCGGGGGTGTTCCTGCTTAATCATGGTGATAGTAATCTCAGCTCTCTGCACGAGATGTTTACCGGGTTTAGCCGCGAGCCGCTGATCGTGCAGAAATTTCTGCCAGACGTGTCGAAGGGTGACAAGCGCATCATCCTCGTCGATGGCGAGCCTGTGGGCGCGATCAACCGCGTGCCGGCCGAGGGCGAGACGCGGTCAAACATGCATGTCGGCGGGCGGCCTGAAAAGGTCGATCTGACTGACCGTGACCACGAGATTTGCGCTGCCATCGGACCGCTTTTGCGTGAAAAAGGGCAGGTTTTCGTCGGAATCGATGTGATCGGGCGCTACCTAACCGAGATCAATGTGACTTCGCCAACTGGCATTCAGGAGTTGGAGCGCTTTGATGGGGTCAACATCGCAGGCAAGATATGGGATGCGATTGAAGCGAAACGCGCGTGAGTCTGCGTGCGCGGTTTCTCAATAGCTTGCTGCGCCAAACCGAGAAGCGTATTTTGGCGCGCGCCACTGACCCTGCGGTATTGCGTGGCAACATAGAGCGGTCGGCGAGACTGTTCTTTCATCCGCCGCGCGGCACACGATTCTCCAATATCTCTCTGGGTGCCGCGCAGATTGCCGCGGTAGAGATCACACCACCGGGGGCAGTCGCTGGTCCGCTAATCCTATATTTTCATGGTGGCGGCTACCTTTTTGGCTCGCCGCGCACTCACCGCGCAATGGTGGCGCATTTGGCCGCTCGGACCGGGATGCGGGCCGTTCTGCCGCATTATAGACTCGGTCCCGAGCACCCCTTTCCCGCTGCGCCGAGGGATGCGCTGGCCGCATATCGCGGCGTGATGGATCATACCGGCGGCGTGATTTTGGGCGGTGATAGTGCAGGGGGCGGACTGGTGCTGGCCCTTTTGGCGCAGATCGGCGCGCTGGGATTGCGCCAGCCGATTGGCACGTTTTGTTTTTCACCGCTGGCGGACCTGACGTTTTCCGGGGGCACATTCATCACGAACGCAAAAGCTGATCCGCTGCTGCCTGCAGAACGGGCCGCGGAAATGGCGCAGATGTATTTGCAGGGCGCGGATGCCGCCGATCCGCGTGCGTCGCCGCTTTTTGCCGATTTTACCGGTGCGGGGCCTGTTTGGGTAACCGCCGCGACCACTGAAATCCTGCTGGACGATTCGAAGCGTATTGCGGACACGCTGATGATGCAGGGCATTGATGTGACTTTCGTGATTGAGCGGGATCTGCCGCATGTCTGGCCGATTATGCATGGCCTGCTTCCCGAGGCGCGTCAGACGTTGACTGAACTCACCGGCTGGATCACGTCTCTTTCGCGCTTGTGATGCGATAACTGGCAGCCTCAGCCACGTGCGGCCGACGGACCGCGTCTGATCCGTCCAGATCGGCAATGGTACGAGCGACACGCAACACTCGGTGATAGCCACGCGCCGAGAGGCCGAACCGTTCGGACATGCGGGTCAGCAGGTCGCGACCCTCGGCATCGGGGGTGGCCACGGCACTTAGAACACCGCCCTCAGCGTCAGAGTTCAGCCGCGTTCCTGGCGCGTCTGCATAGCGAATAGCCTGAAGGGCCTGTGCGCCGGCCACGCGTGCGGACACCTCGGCAGAGCTGTCGCCGGAGGTCGGCAAATCCAAATCGGCAAAGCTGACGGGAGGCACTTCGACGCGCAAATCGAACCTGTCCATTAGCGGTCCGCTGATACGACCCAGATAATCGTCGCCGCACACCGGCGCGCGGCTGCACGCGCGTGCAGGCTCGCTCAGATATCCGCATTTGCAGGGGTTTGCAGCAGCGATCAGCATGAAGCGGCAGGGGTAGGTGACGTGTGCGTTGGCGCGCGCGATCATCACTTCACCCGATTCGATTGGCTGGCGCAGGGTTTCCAGTACGGTGCGAGAGAACTCAGGGAATTCGTCCATAAAGAGGACGCCGTTATGTGCCAAACTAATTTCACCGGGTGAGGCCCGCCTGCCTCCGCCAACGATGGCGGCCATCGACGCGGTATGGTGCGGTTCGCGGAAGGGTCGCGTACGGCTGATGCCGCCCTCGGTCAGCAGGCCCGCGAGGGAGTGGATCATCGACGTCTCAAGCGCCTCTCGCGGGTCCAGAGGGGGGAGGATGCCGGGCAGGCGGGCGGCCAGCATCGACTTCCCCGATCCCGGCGTGCCGACCAGCATCAAGTGATGGCGTCCCGCAGCGGCGATCTCGAGCGCACGTTTGGCGCGCTCCTGCCCTTTGACGTCACGTAGATCGCGGCCAAAGGTGGGCGCGATGACCTCGCCGGGTTCAGCCGGTGTAAGGGGAGCTTGGCCGGTAAAGTGGCGCACCACGTCGGCCAGCGTCGCCGCGCCAATGACATGTGCCGCGCCAACCCAAGCCGCCTCGGCGCCCGATGCCTTGGGGCATAGCAGCGTGCGGTCTTCCTCGGCAGCGGCCATGGCGGCGGGCAGCGCGCCGATTACGGGCATGATGGTGCCGTCCAGCGACAGCTCGCCCAGCGATGTGGTGCCCTCAATCGCGTCCTTGGGGATGATTTCCAGCGCGGCCAGAAGGGCCAGCGCAATGGGCAGATCGAAATGGCTGCCCTCCTTGGGCATATCGGCGGGGCTGAGATTGACGGTGATCCGCTTTGACGGGAGCGCGATCGCCATTGAGGTGAGCGCCGTGCGCACGCGGTCGCGCGCCTCGCTGACCGCCTTGTCAGGTAGTCCGACGAGGGAAAAGGCCGGCACGCCGGGCGTGACGGCGCATTGCACGTCGACATGGCGCGCCTCCACGCCCTCAAAGGCGACCGTGTAGGCGCGCGCGATCATTTAGGGCCTCTCATTGGCGTATAGGTTGGTTAACGTTTGCGCCGCAGAGATTGAAGAAGGGTTAACGAACGGTGAAAAATCCTTAGACCAATGCCATGAACTGCGGCCATGCCTCGGGGTCTGTGACGGTCTTGTCCCGGCAACGAGGGTTACACATGCCAAAGGTCCGCCCGTCCATTTTCATCAAGTGGGTGACTGGTTTGCCGGAATAGGGGCAGGCGTTGTTCTCGGGCGTGCCGCTGTCCACCGCCTTGGCTGCGCGGGGCGTGGGGCCGGGCCATGCGCCGGTTGCATAATCGCGGCGATATCGCTCCAGATCGGCGCCGACCACCTGCGCCAATGCGCGCCAACGGCGAAAGGATGGATCGGCAAGATGGGCGTCCACATAAGCCTGTGCGCTGGTTGAGACGGGCAGGGCGTAGCCTGCGATGCGCGCCGCCACAGGCGCAAAGAACGCATCTACAATACCATACTCGCCGCACAGCCAAGGGCCGTCCGGTGCGCAGGCGGCGCGGGCATGGTCCCAGACCAGCTCGAGCCTGCGCAAGTCGGCCAGAACAGCGTTCGATGGTGCGAAATCCGTATAGGCCTTGCGCAGGTTCATCGGGCACTCGCCGCGCAAGGCGGTAAAGCCTGCATGCATCTCTGCCGCCGCCGTCCGTGCGGTGGCGCGGGCCAGCGGCGCGGCAGGCCAGAGAGGCAGATCGGGATGGCGGCTTGCCAACTCTTCGGCGATGGCTAGCGATTCGCCAACCAGCGCGCCCTCGGATGTGCGGATGGACGGCACTGTTTTCGCGGGTGCCCAGTCTGGCATCAGGTCCGGCACATGGCCGTCTGCGAATGAGATTTCGGTCAGCCGCCGATCCAAGTTAAAGCGGTCGAACAGCAGCCACGCACGCATGGACCAACTGGAATAGGCGTAATCGCCGATGATAAGGTCATAAGTCATGCCCGTGATGCTACGCGGTCCCGGTCCATGCGCAAAGTCAGCAAATGTGCGCGACGCCATCAAGGTAGGTGATTGATCCCGCCGGCGTGCCAGCGTGCGCCGTCATGTTCAAGCAATGTCACCGACAGGTTGTCGATCCGGTGGCCGAATGCCTGATAGGCCGTGATCTCCATCGCGATCTGCACCTGTGTCAGGATCGCGCCCATGTGGGCGACCGCGATGATATCGCGGCCGGGATGAGCGGCCAGCAGAGCGTCGGCGGCTTCGGTCACGCGGGCGCTAGCCATGTTCCACGATTCGCCCTCTGGTGCCGCTAAATCGCCGGGGGTTTCCCAGAACGCGCGCAATCGGTCCGGCTGGGGCGCAGTGTCAAAATTGGCCATCTCCCATACGCCAAAGTTAATCTCGCGCAGGCGCGGATCATCGGGCAGGCGATGCCGCGCGCCCATTATCGCGCTGGCGGTATCGCGGGCGCGGATTAGGTCCGACGACACGACTAGCGCATCATGCGGCAGATGATCAGACAGGCGGCCCAGCTGTGCCCGATCGCTTAGATCGGGGGGCAGATCTGTCCAGCCAACCATCGCGTTCGCGTGTGTTGGGCCGTGCCGCACCCAGAAGAACCGGCTCATGTAAGGGTGCCCCTTGGGGCGCTCGAAAGCGTCCCTTTCAGGGGAAGGGGCAGGCCCGCTGTGACCAGCACCACCAGCCCGGCCTCGGCAGCGAGCCGCTGGTTTAGCGTACCTTGCGCCTGCTGAAAGCGGCGTGCCAATGCGTTGTCCGGCACGACAGACAGTCCGACCTCGTTTGATACGATGACGACAGGCGCGGCGCAGGCAGCCAGCGCCTTCATCAGCGCCGCCGTGGCGACAGCCAGATCGTCGCCCGCCAGCATGTGATTGCTCAGCCAGAGGGTCGCGCAATCAAGCAGCACTACCTGATCTGGGGCAGCGGCGCTTAGCGCCGAGGCCGCGTCCAAAGGGGCCTCGATGGTGGTCCATCCATCTGCGGCGCGCATATCCTGATGGCGTGAAATCTTGGCGCGCATTTCATCGTCATACGCCTCAGCCGTCGCTAAATAGACGCGGCTGCCGGAGGCGCCGCGCACCAACGTTTCGGCATATGCCGACTTGCCTGAGGCGGCGCCTCCTAGCACCAATGCCAGTGGTGGCAACATTAAAAATGAACCCTTTTATGATCCGGAACGTTTCTACCGCGTACCACTTGGCGAATGAGTCAGGAAGAGCGCAGAGGAAACGCTCGCATACCTCGGGGGAAGTTTCATGGCTATTGACGTTCAACAAAACAGCATGTCTCGCAAGGCTATGAAGGCCGAACTGCTCGACGCCGATACGGAGCTAAAGCTGGCCTACGCTTGGCGCGATCAGCGCGACGAAGAAGCGCTTCACCGCCTGATCACTGCCTACATGCGCCTCGCGATTTCGATGGCGTCGAAGTTTCGCCGCTACGGCGCGCCAATGAATGATCTGATCCAAGAGGCCGGTCTTGGACTGATGAAGGCCGCCGAAAAATTCGATCCCGACCGCGGCGTCCGCTTTTCGACTTATGCAGTGTGGTGGATTAAGGCGAGCGTCCAAGACTACGTGATGCGCAACTGGTCGATGGTGCGCACTGGCTCCACCTCGTCACAAAAGTCGCTGTTTTTCAACATGCGCCGCGTTCAGGCCCGGCTGGAGCGTGAGGCGATGGCGCAAGGTCATGAGCTGGACGGCTACCAGCTTCGCGAGTTGATAGCGCAAGAAGTCGGCGTGCCTCTGCGTGATGTAGAGATGATGCAAGGACGTCTGTCCGGCTCGGATTTCTCGCTGAACGCCACCCAAAGCAGTGAGGACGAGGGTCGCGAATGGATCGACGCGCTTGAGGACGAGTCGCCGCGCGGTGACGAACTGGTCGAGGTTGATCACGACCATAGCGCGCTCAAGGTTTGGCTGACCGAGGCTATGGATAAGCTAAACGAGCGCGAACGCTTTATCGTGCGCGAGCGCAAGCTGCGCGACGATCCTCGCACATTGGAAAGCCTTGGGCAGGAACTATCCCTGTCAAAAGAGCGTGTCCGGCAGCTGGAGGCAGCCGCATTTCAAAAGATGCGTAAAACGCTGGAGGCGAACGGCGGCGAGGTGCAAAGCCTTTTGGCGTGATGCGCTGGGCGTGTGCTTTGGCGCTGTGCGCGGCTCCGGTTGCTGCGCAAGATATATGGGTGTTGGGCGAGGTTCACGATAACCCCGCCCATCATGCCGTTCAGGCCACGCGGGTGGCGGGCATTGCGCCGAAGGCACTGGTTTTCGAAATGCTCACACCCATAGACGCGGCCAAGGTCACGCTCGAGTTGCGGGATGATGCAACTGCGCTGGCTGCTGCGCTAAACTGGCAGGGCAACGGCTGGCCAAGTTTCTCCGACTATTACCCCATATTTGCGGCCGCGCCTGAGGCTGCCATCTTTGGTGCGGGCGTACCTCGCGAGGAGGCCCGCGATGTGGCGAAGGTCGGGATTGCGGCTGCGTTCGGTGAGGGAGCGCAAGCCTTTGGACTAACTGAGCCGCTTTCGGGCGAAGAGCAATCCGCGCGCGAGCAATTGCAGGGCGACGCCCATTGCGGCGCTCTACCGCCCGAAATGCTGCCGCTGATGGTTGATATTCAGCGTTTGCGTGACGCATCACTTGCACGCTCGGCGCTGGACGCAATGGCCCAAACAGGCGGCCCGGTCGCTGTGATCACAGGCAATGGCCATGCGCGCAGCGATTGGGGGATACCCGCGCTCATCGGCTGGAGCAACCCAGCGGTGAGCGTCTACACCTTGGGTCAAGGCGAGGATGGCACCCCGCCTGATGGCGTGTTTGACGAGGTTGCCTACGCCCCCGCCCCCGAGCGTAGTGATCCTTGCGAGGTGTTCCGGTAGCTAGCTGGCCTTGTCTTGGGCGCGCTGGGGTCATACCGTTGCCCCGCTCAGGAGGGCGTTATGCTGGCATCGAAACGGATATTGCTGATCATCGGCGGCGGCATCGCAGCCTTTAAGGCGCTGGACCTGAT
>JAGXGX010000003.1 GCA_024636515.1 Roseovarius sp. | reverse complement strand
GCGTTGGCTGCCCGATATGACGCCTGCCCTTCTGACGCGGTTTCGCCGCATCATGGCACGCTCGGACGGGGCCGCGCGCCATTTGCGCAGCCTCGGTGTGCCCGAGGACAAACTCAGCGTCACGGGCCTCTTTCAGGAGGGCGCTATCGCCCTGCCATATGACGAGCCCCTACGCGAGGAAATGGCGACTTCCCTGCGCGGGCGGCCCATCTGGCTGGCAGCGATGGTCCGCCATTCCGAGTTGGAGACAATCCTTGATGCGCACCGCCAAGCCAGCCGCTTGGCACATCGGCTCTTTCTGATCCTCGTCCCCGCTGACCTGTCGGAAACGGAGGCGTTTCGTACCACCCTCAGGCAGGGCAATTGGCGCCATGCCGTCTGGTCACATGGCGGAATGCCGGATGAGGTGACGCAAGTGTTGCTGGCCGATACGAGCGGCGAGATGGGGCTGTGGTATCGCCTTGCCACCATCGCTATGATGGGCAGCTCGCTATATCCCGGCATGGGCGGGAGTGACCCTAACGAGCCTGCGGCTCATGGCGCTGCGATCGTGTATGGCCCCAATGTCGCACGGTATTTACCCAGCTACAGACGCTATGCCAGTGCGGGCGGCGCGCGGATCGTGCGGGATGCCGGCACGCTGGCCGCCGCGCTGTCGCATTTGATCGCCGCCGATCAGAGCGCCGCCATGGCCCACGCCGCGTGGGAGGTCGCCACCACCGGCGCAGAGCTGACGGACAAGATACTGGCGCTGCTCCACGACATGCTCGACGACTTGGAATGGGCCTGATGCGCGCGCCCGCCTTCTGGCTGCGCCCTGCCTCGACGCCAGGGTTGCGCGCGCGGCTGCTGTCGCCTTTGGGCGCGCTATATGCGCGTATTACTGCGCGCCGCCTCGCGCAGGGCACGCCGCAGCGCGCGCCAGTGCCAGTGATCTGCGTGGGCAACCTGAACGCAGGCGGCACCGGCAAGACGCCGACGGTGATTGCGCTGGTCCAGCATCTGATCGCGAGGGGCCGCGCCGTGCATGTGGTCAGCCGCGGCCATGGCGGGCAACTGGCCGGACCTGTGCAAGTGGACGCCGCCCTGCACGATGCCGCCGCTGTAGGGGACGAGCCGCTGCTGATTTCCGCCTTCGCCCCCGCGTGGGTCGCCCGCGACCGCGCCGCTGGCGCATTGGCTGCTGCGCAGGCAGGGGCCGAGGTGATCGTGCTGGATGACGGGTTTCAAAACCCATCGCTGCACAAGGATCTGTCCATCATCGCGGTCGATGCCGTTGCAGGCTTTGGCAATGGCCGCTGCCTGCCTGCGGGGCCGCTGCGCGAGCCTGTCGATGTCGGCCTCGCCCGCGCCGATCTGCTGCTATCTATCGGCAGTGGCCCCGCGCAAAATGCGTTTCAGACAGCGTGGGGTGATGCGATACGCCTACCCCATCTGCGCGGCGCTCTGGTGCCCTTGCAGACCGGCATGGACTGGAGCGGCACGCGCTGTTTTGCCTTCGCAGGCATCGGCCACCCCGAGAAGTTCTTTGCCACGCTACGCGGAATGGGCGCCGTGCTGGCAGGATTCGAGGCGCTGGACGATCACCAGCCCTTTACGCCCGCGCTACTGGCCCGGTTGGAGGCTGAGGCGCACAAGCTGGGCGCGCAGCTGGTGACGACCGAAAAGGACGCCGTTCGGCTGCCGGCAGGGTTTCGCGCCAAGGTTCTGACGCTGCCTGTCAGGCTGGAGATTGAGGACTGGTCTGAGCTGGAAGCGCGGTTGGAGGCGCTGGGACTTTAGCGCGGCGCTAGGCCGGGCGGCGCGGCATTAGCCCTTGCCGCCCAACTTAGGTGACGCATTATCCAGTGACAAATCTGCATCCGAAAACCGGATAGGCGTCCGCACACCCGGCACGCCATCTGGCGCGATCTGCATACCGCGCGCGATGACCTGCGGATCGGCATAGACCTCATCCAGCGTGTTGATCTGCCCGGCAGGCACGCCCGCGCCCTCGCACGCAGCCAGCAGCGCTTCCTTAGAGAAGGTCACTGTCCGCGCCGTCAAAAGCGCGCTTAGCTGTTCGCGCAGCGCCACGCGGTCGGCGTTGGTTGCATATTCGGGCGCGTTTGCCAGCTCAGGCACGCCTAAGGCGACGCAAAGTCGCTGGTATTGCGCGTCATTGCCGACGGCGATGATGATATACCCATCGGAGCAGTCAAACACCTGATAGGGCGCGAGGTTAGGATGGAAATTCCCGATCCGGCCCGGCGCCTCGCCCGTCGACAGGTAATTCATCGACTGGTTTGCCGTCACTGCTACGGCCACGTCCAGCAGGGCCATGTCGATCTGCTGGCCCTTGCCTGTTGCGCTGCGCTGGTGCAGCGCGGCGAGGATCGCGGTGGTCGCATAGACGCCGGTAAAGATGTCGGTGATCGCCACGCCCACACGCTGCGGCTGCCCCTCGGGGGCGCCAGTAATCGACATCAGGCCGGACATGCCCTGAATGATATAATCATAGCCCGCGCGATGCGCATATGGCCCGTCCTGCCCGAACCCGGTGATCGAGCAATAGATTAGTTGCGGGAAATCCTGCGACAGGCTGGCGTAATCCAGACCGTATTTCGCCAACCCGCCAACTTTGAAATTTTCGATCACGATGTCGGCGCCGGCCAGCAGATCGCGCACCTGCGCCTGCCCCTCTGGCGTGCGAAAATCGATGGCCACGCTGGATTTGCCCCGGTTGCAGCCGTGGAAATAGGCGGCGCTGCGATCCCCGTCGCGCTCAATGAACGGAGGGCCCCAGCGGCGGGTATCGTCGCCCTCGGGGCTCTCGACCTTGATGACCTCGGCGCCCAAGTCGGCCAGCGTCTGGCCGGCCCAAGGGCCAGCCAGAATGCGCGCCAACTCGACGACCTTGAGGCCTGCGAGGGGCGCCGCGCTCATTCTGCCAGCTTTTCGTCGATGATGGTTTTGAGCTCGGAATAGGCCATGTTGCTGTATTGCGTGCCGTTGATCATCAGCGTCGGAGTGGAGTTGATGTCGTCGGCATCCTTGTTCTGGTTGAACCATGCCAGCAGCGTTTCGGCCTTTTCGGAATCCTCGAGGCAGGCGTTGATCTGGTCTTCTTCCAACCCGGCGACCTTGCCGATACGGCGCAGGTTGTTCGAGATGGTCACGGCATCGTCAGCCGCCAGCCATTCCTTTTGCTGCGAATAGAGCATGTCGGAAATGCCGAAGAACCGCACAGGTCCGCCGCAACGCGCAACCATAGACGCCCACAGGCCAACCCGGTCGAAATAGACGTCGCGGTAGATGAAATGCACCTTGCCGGTGTCGATGTAGTCGCGCTTCAGCTCCTTGAAGGTAGTCTGGTGGAACGTCGCGCAATGCGGGCAGGTAAAGGAGGCGTATTCTGTAATGGTTACCTTTGCATCCTCGGGGCCCATCGTCATTTCGGTGATCGAGGACGTGTCGACATCGGCGTACTCGGACGTCGCGGCTGTCGCGGTGCCGGTGGTTTCTTGGCCGCCAAACTGCCACCAGACGGCGCCAAGGGCGACGGCCGCTGCGGCGGCACCGATCAATACTCTGCGGTTCATAGGGATATTCCTTTTTTGATCAGCGTTTGGATCTGGTTAATACGTTTTGCGCTAGGGCTTCAAGCGCTTCGCGCAGGCCCGCATCGGCCACGGGCGCGGCAATGCGGCGCGCCTCGGCCACGGCCTCGGGGTTTGGCGCGGGTGGCGCGGGTTTGGCCGCGCGGTGCTGAAAACTGGCCTGCCCGTCGGCAAAACCTGTTGGCGCTGTCTGTGTGATCGTGATGCGCGAGATGGCATTATAGCCATAAACGCCGTTCACTTTGGCGCGCAGTTGCTCCTTTTGCATCTCCAGCATTGGGGCTTGTGCGCCGGTGGTCAGCAGGGTCAGCGTCGCGCCCATACCGCCGCGGCCGTAACCGACCTTGACCGGGCGGGCGATGGCTGCAATCTCCTCGCCCACAGTCTCGCTCCACTGGGTCAGCAAACGCGATTCGGCAAAGCCTCGGCTCTCGGATGCCTTGCGGATCCGGTCCTGAAGCAGCGTGCTGGAGCGTGCAAAGCCCTTGGTGGTGGGGCGGCGGGGCGGCATTGATTGACCTCCTGTCGGTGAGCCCCATTCTAAGGCATGGTGCTGGTCTTGCCAGCAGATAAGCCAAAGTGGACATAAAGAATGCGTGAGACGGTAAATGCCGCTGGTTTGTCCGAGCCGAAGGCCGCTGATCTGCTAAAGTGGTATGACCGCCATGCGCGCGACATGCCGTGGCGCGTCAGCCCGGCGGCACAGGGCGCCGGCGCGCGGCCCGACCCCTACCGTATCTGGCTGTCCGAGGTGATGCTGCAACAGACGACGGTGGCCGCCGTCACCGCTTATTTTCAGCGATTTATCGCCCGGTGGCCCACCGTCGCAGATTTGGCCGCTGCCGAGGATGGCGATGTGATGGGCGAATGGGCCGGACTTGGCTACTACGCCCGCGCGCGCAACCTGCTGAAGTGCGCCCGCGTGGTGGTGGCCGAGCATGGCGGCCGATTCCCGCGCGAACATGCCGCGCTGCTAAAACTGCCCGGCATTGGCCCCTATACTGCGGCCGCAATTTCGGCCATCGCGTTTGACGCGCCAGAGGTGGTCGTCGATGGTAATGTAGAGCGCGTGATGGCGCGCCTGCATGACATCCGCACACCCCTGCCAGCGGCCAAGCCTCAGCTCATCGCCGCCGCGACCGCGCTGACGCCCCTGCAGCGTCCCGGCGATTATGCGCAGGCGGTGATGGATCTAGGCGCGACCATTTGCACCCCGCGCAATCCCGCCTGCGGGATATGCCCATGGCGCGACCCTTGCGTTGCGCGGCGGGCTGGGACGGCGGCGGAACTGCCGAAAAAGACGCCAAAGAAGACCAAGCCGATCCGTCTGGGTATCGCATATGTCGTGCAGCGCAGTGACGGCGCAATCTTGCTGGAGCGGCGCGAGGATCGCGGCCTTTTGGGCGGCATGCTGGGCTGGCCCGGCAGCGATTGGGCCGAGGAGGCCCCAGCGCCTGCGCCCCCGCTGGAGGCCGAGTGGCAGGGCCTCAGCGAGGAGGCGCGTCACACGTTCACGCATTTTCACCTACGCCTTGGGATCGAAATTGCACAGGTCGGCATGGACGCGGCCCCATCCCGCGGCCAGTTCATTCCGCTGGCCGAATTTCAGCCGGGGCATCTGCCGACAGTCATGCGCAAGGTGTTCGATCTGTCGCGTGGCGTTTTGCGCGGAATCGGCTAGGTTGCGCACGAACACCGCTGGAGCCGCCTCATGTCCACCGCCGCCAAGATCCGCCGCGCCCTGCCGTTCTGGATGTCACTGCTGCTGGTCCCGATTGCTATTTTGGGCGCGCTGATTGGCGGCTGGACAGTCGTGCTGTTGCCGATCCTTACGTGGTATTTCTTCTCCCTGCTGGATGCGTTTCTTGGCCTGAACCTAGACAATATGGACCCCGATGGCGGGGGTGACATGACGTGGTATCGCAGCATCACGCTGGTCTGGGCGCCCATGCAATTCACGCTGCTGTTCTGGATGATCTGGTACGTGCCGCAGGCCGCACATCTGGGCGCGGCAGAGAAGATCGTACTGTTTTTCGGCGTCGGCGTTATCACTGGCACTGTCGGCATAAATTACGCGCATGAGCTGATGCACCAAAAGCCCAAGGTCGAGCGCTGGATGGGCGATGTGCTGCTGGCGATGGTCCTATACTCGCATTTCCGGTCCGAACATCTGCAGGTGCATCACCGCCACGTCGCCACGCCGCGCGACACCGCTACAGCGCGCTATAACGAGGGGTTTCATCGCTTCTTTTTCCGCGCGCTGCCGATGTCGCTAAAATCCGCCTTCCGCGCCGAGGCCGCGATGCAGGCGCGCCGGGGCCACGCTTGGACGCATCTGAGCAATCCCTTTTTCCGCTATTGGGCGCTACAGGCCGCGATGCTGGCGCTGGCACTGATCCTTGGCGGCTGGATGGGCCTCGCACTGTTCTTGTGGCAGGCATTGGTCGCCGTCTGGCAGCTGGAGCTGACCAACTACGTGGAGCATTACGGCCTGACGCGCGAACATCTGGGGGATGGCAAATACGAGCACGTCAAACCACGTCATAGCTGGAACGCGGCACACAAAGCGACCAACTGGCTGCTGATCAATTTGCAACGTCATTCGGATCATCATCACAAACCTGACCGCCGGTTTCCGCTGCTGCAAAACTACGCCGAAGGCGACGCGCCGCAACTGCCCTACGGGTATCCAATCATGACGATGGTTGCGATGGTCCCGCCCCTTTGGCGGCGCGTGATGAACCCGCGCGTGCGGGCATGGCGCAAGGCGCATTACCCCCAGATCACCGACTGGCAGGCCTATAACAAGGCGCGCAACCCGCCGCCCGCTTGAAGGCGGATGGTGGGCGGGCTAGCGTGGCTGGAAATCCTAGCCGGGGCCGCCCTCATGCCAGATACATCGCAGCTATTCCCGACCCTCTTTACGCCGCTCACGATTGGCGGTGTGACGGTGCAAAACCGCATCCTGTCGACCGGGCATGACACCTCGATGGCGCATGAGGGGCATGTGACCGATGCAATGATCGCCTATCACGAGGCGCGGGCGCGCGGCGGTGCTGGCCTGATCGTCAGCCAAGTCGTCGGCGTGCACGAGACGGCGCGCTATACCTCGCATGTTTTGATGGGCACCGACGATGGCTGCCTGCCGGGGCTAACGCGGCTTGCGGATACCGTCCACGCCCACGGCACCCGCATATTTGCCCAGCTGTTCCATCCGGGCCGCGAGATTATGGAGGTTGCGGACGGCACTGCGCCCGTCGCCTACTCCGCGTCGGCGACGCCCTCGGACCGGTTTCACGTGATTCCCCGCGCCATGCCCATCCGCATGATCCGTGAGGTGGTGGAGGGCTACGCCGCCGCTGCCGCCCGTATGAAAACGGCAGGCATGGACGGGGTCGAGATTGTCGCCAGCCACGGCTACCTGCCCGCACAATTCCTCAGCCCGGAAGTGAACATGCGCGAGGATGATTATGGCGGCAGCGCCGAGAACCGGATGCGGTTCTTGCGCGAAATCTTGGACGCGGTACGCGTGGAGACTGGTGATGACTTCGTCATCGGCCTGCGCATTTCGGGCGATGAGCATACCGAGGGCGGCATGGACGATGCAGGCAGCCTTGAGGTGATCCGCGCGCTGGCACCAAAGCTGGACTACGTGAGCGTTATTGCAGGCACATCAGCCACGATGAGCGGCGCGATCCATATCGTGCCCCCAATGTTTGAGGAGACCGCCTATCTGGCGCCCTTTGCACATGTAGTTAAGCGCGCGGTCGATATCCCCGTGATGGTCGCAGGCCGCATCAACCAGCCGCAGGAGGCCGAAGGCATCGTCGCATCTGGCCAGGCCGACATGTGCGGTATGACGCGCGCGCTGATCTGCGATCCGGCCATGCCGGGCAAGGCAAAGGCGGACGCGCCAGACGATATCCGCGCCTGCATCGGCTGCAATCAGGCCTGCATCGGGCATTTTCACAAGGGCGTGCCGATCTCCTGCATCCAGTTCCCCGAATCGGGCCGAGAGCTGCGGTATGGCGCGCTGCGCATGGCAAAGACGCCAAAGACGGTTTTGGTCGCAGGCGGCGGCCCCGCTGGGATGAAGGCTGCTGCGACCGCCGCCGCGATGGGACACCACGTGACCCTGCACGAGGCTGCCGCACAACTGGGCGGTCAGGCGCTGCTGGCACAGATGCTGCCGGGGCGCAGCGAATTTGGCGGTATCGTCACGAACCTTTCGGCCGAAATGAAGCGCGGGGGGGTTACCGTACATCTGAATAGCCCGGTGACGGCCGAGGTTGTCGCAGAGGCCGCACCCGATGCCGTAATCGTCGCCACTGGCGGCACCGCGCGGATACCGCAAGGGATGGAGTTCAGCGAGGACGCGCATATCGTCACCGCTTGGGATGTGTTGCGCAGCCATGCCAACGTCGGCGGCTCTGTCACCATCGCCGACTGGCGTGCCGATTGGACCGGCCTCGGCGTCGCTGAATTGCTGGCCAGCGCCGGGCGGCGCGTGCGCCTATGCGTCAACGGCACTCATGCTGGCGAAATGCTGCAAAGCTATGTGCGAGATACCATGGTTGGCCGGGTGCAAAAGCTAGGGGTCGAAATCATCCCCTATGCGCAGCTTTATGGCGCTGATGACGACACCGCTTATTTTATTCATGCCTCGAATGGCGAGGCGATGCTGGTAGAGCAGACCGAGACGCTGGTGCTTGCCCAAGGGACCGAGGTGTCGGACGCGCTGCTGATGGCGCTGGACGGCTATGATGGGCAGGTTATCGGTATCGGTGACTGCATGGCCCCGAGGACGGCGGAGGAGGCTGTGCTGGACGGGCTAAAGGCCGCTTGGGCCTTGTAGCGCAGGGCTTGCGACGGCGCGCCTCGCGCAAAAAAGCGCCCTGCCGATAAATCGACAGGGCGCAGTAAGGTGGTGCCTAGCGTCAGACCACAGGCACCGGCGGTGTTCATAAACCTTGGGGGAAACTTAGTTCGGGCGGTCCGCCATCTCGGCGCGGATCTGCTGGCGCAGAAGGTCGAT
>JAGXGX010000191.1 GCA_024636515.1 Roseovarius sp. | reverse complement strand
GCGCTGGCGTATTTAGCGGCATAGCTCAGCAGGATGGTGTCTTGATGACCCGCCGCCTCTAGGGCCGTGCGAATGGCGCCGATGCGCCCGTCCATCATGTCCGACGGGCCGATAATATCGACACCCGCGTCGGCCTGAGACAGCGCCTGTTTGACCAGCGCTTCGACCGTCTCGTCGTTGACGATCACGCCGCCGCGCAGAAAACCGTCATGTCCGGTGTCGGAATAGGGGTCCAGCGCGACATCGGCCATCACCAGCATTTCGGGAACCGCGTCCTTGATCGCGCGGGTTGCGCGATTGCTGAGGTTGTCCGCGTTCCACGCTTCGGCGCAATCTGCCGTGCGATTGTCTGCGCCGGTGTAGGGGAAAAGGCAGATCGCGGGGATGCCCAGATCCGCAGCCTCGCGTGCGGCTAGAACAACCCGGTCAACGCTGAGACGGCTGACGCCCGGCATGGACGCGACCGGCTCTTCGATATTCTCGCCATCCCGCACGAAAATGGGCCAGATCAGATCGCCCGGCGACAAGGTATTTTCAGTGGCAAGCGCCCGCAGGCCGGGGGTGCGCCGCAGGCGGCGCGGACGTGCGGACGGGAAGGGGGCTGGGACGTGATGCATGGGGCATGACCTGGCTGCGGCGTATCGCGCCTTAACTCGCACGGAAATTCCCGCATCTCAAGGGTAGGAATTATCGCGGTGCGGGTCTAAGAGAGGCACGTTGTGGCAGATCGGGGAAGCTGTGGACTGGTATTCAACTGTTTTCGAATTGATCGACATGCGCAGTTTCAGCAACCTTTGGTTCTGGATCGCGTTGGCGGTGATGTGGTCATCGACCAGTCACTATGTCCTCGGGGTGCCGTGGGACATGGTCGTGCGTGCCCGCAAAGGGGGCGAGCAGGCGATGCTCGATGTCGGAACGCTCGCCGCGATCAATACGCGCCGCATTCTCTATATCAGCCGCGAATCGGGGCTGTTGTTAACGGGCGTTATTTTCTTCTTGCTGTCGGGGTCTGCGATCCTCGGCTGGTATTACGACCGCGAATTTGCACAGTCGGTGCTTTTGTTGGCGCTGCCTATGTCACTGGTGTGGGTGCTATCTGTGCGCACTGCCGCGCGGGTTGAGGCGGATGAGCTTGAGGGCGACGCGCTAATCGCCCGGTTGGCGCGTCATCGCCTCCTTGTGCAGATCATCGGGATGATGTCGATTTTCGTCACTGCAATGTGGGGAATGTACCAAAACATGACGACCTCCGCACTGGGGGGGTGACGCACCCCACCGCCAGCCCAAGAGCAGTAATCAGATGACCGACGCCCCCAAACATATCACAGTATCCGGCGCGCCCGAAGGGTTCGACGCACGCCTCGTGCTGGACGAGGTGGCACGCGCCAGCGGTCCCGTCATCCACGTCGCCCGCGACGACAAGCGGATGGCTGCAATGGCCGCTGCGCTTGCGTTTTATGCGCCCGGCATGCCTCTCGTTCGCTTTCCCGCGTGGGATTGCCTGCCTTACGACCGGATATCACCCAACGCTGATGTGTCTGCCGCGCGCATGGCTACATTGGCTGGGCTGGTCCACGGCATGCCGGGCCAGTTCGTGCTGTTGACCACGCTGGGGGCTGCGATGCAGCGGATCCCAGCGCGCGACGTGCTGCGCGGCGCGGCCTTCACCGCCCATGTCGGCCAGCGCATAGACGAGGCGGGCTTGCGCGCATTTCTCGTGCGCATGGGTTTCGTCAACAGCCCCACAGTGACCGAGCCGGGCGATTTTGCCGTGCGCGGCGGCATTATCGACATCTATCCACCCGGCGATTCGGATGGCGGAGGCCCGGTGCGGCTGGACCTTTTTGGCGATGTTTTGGATGGCGCGCGCCGCTTTGACCCGGTTACCCAGCGCACCACCAAGAAGCTGGACATGATCGAGCTCGCCCCAGTGTCTGAGGTGATCCTGGACGAGGCGGCTGTTATGCGCTTTCGGCAGAATTACCGTATCGAATTTGGCTCTGCCGGCACCGACGATCCGCTCTATGAGGCGATCAGCGCCGGCCGCAAGGCGCAGGGCGCCGAGCATTGGCTGCCCTTTTTCCACGAAAAGCTTGAGACGCTGCTGGATTACCTGCCGGATGCACCTGTCCTGCTGGATGACGCCGTCACGCCCGCCCGCCTTGCCCGATGGGACAGTATCGAGGACCAGTATGAGGCGCGCAAACATGCGCTGACCGCCAAGGGGCGCAGCGATAGCGTATACAAACCTGTGCAGCCCGGTCTGCTCTATCTGAACGACGCCGATTGGGAGGCTGCAATAGCCACCCATCGCGCCGTGCAATTGACCGCATTGCCGCAGGCCACTGGCCCCGGTGTAACGGACGCGGGCGGGCGCATCGGGCGCAGCTTTGCCCCCGAACGGCAACAGGAAAACATCAGCCTTTTTGGTGCGTTAAAGGATCATATTCAAACAAAGATGGTCAAAGGTCCGGTCCTTTTGGCTAGCTATTCGGACGGTGCGCGCGAACGGATGGAGGGCCTTCTGGAAGATGAGGGCCTGATCGGTCCCGTCACCGTGACCTCTGCCGAGCGGCTGGGTAAGACAGGTTTGCATTTGGCCGTCTGGGGCCTGGATTCGGGCTTTGAGGGGCCGTGGAACGGCGCGCATCTGACAGTCATATCCGAGCAGGACATCTTGGGTGACCGCCTGATCCGCGCGCCCAAGCGCCGTCGCCGCGCCGAGAATTTCCTGAGCGAGGCCAATAGCCTAACCCCCGGCGACCTGATCGTGCATGTCGATTTTGGCATCGGGCGTTACTTGGGCCTTGAGGTTATCACCGCTCTTGGCGCTGCCCATGAGTGCCTCGTGCTGGAATATGCCGAGGCGTCCAAGCTGTACCTGCCCGTTGAGAACATCGAACTGCTCAGCCGCTACGGCCACGAAGAGGGACTGCTGGACAAGCTGGGCGGCGGTGCATGGCAGGCCAAAAAGGCCAAGCTCAAGGAGCGCATCCGCGATATGGCGGATCGTCTGATCCGCATCGCCGCCGAGCGTGCCCTGCGCACCGCCCCCGTGCTGGAGCCCGAACATCACGCGTGGGAGGAGTTTTCCGCCCGCTTTCCCTATGACGAGACCGAGGACCAGCTAAGCGCCATCGAGGACGTCATGGCTGACCTTCAGGCCGGCACGCCCATGGACCGGCTGATTTGCGGCGATGTCGGTTTTGGCAAGACAGAGGTGGCGATGCGCGCCGCCTTCGCTGCCTCAATGTCGGGCATGCAGGTCGCTGTGATCGCGCCCACCACGCTGCTGGCGCGCCAGCATTACAAAGGCTTTGCCGAGCGGTTTCGAGGCTTTCCTGTCAACGTGCGCCCCCTGTCGCGCTTTGTTAGCGCCAGGGATGCGGCAGCGACGCGTGACGGGTTGTCGCGCGGACAGGTCGACATCGTCGTCGGTACCCACGCGCTGCTGGCCAAATCCGTTCGTTTTCAGAATCTTGGCCTTTTGATCATCGACGAGGAACAGCGCTTTGGCGTCGCCCACAAGGAACGCCTCAAGGCGCTGCGCAGCGATGTTCACGTTCTGACGCTGACCGCCACACCGATCCCCCGTACGCTGCAACTTAGCCTCTCGGGCGTGCGCGATCTGTCGATTATCGGCACGCCCCCCGTCGATCGTCTGTCGATCCGCACCTACGTCAGCGAATTTGACCGCGTCACCCTGCGCGAGGCACTGCTACGCGAGCATTATCGCGGCGGACAAAGTTTCTTTGTCGTCCCGCGCATTTCGGATTTGCCAGAAATTGAAGCGTTTCTGGATAATGAGGTCCCCGAAGTCAGCTACATGATCGCCCACGGCCAGATGGCGGCGGGCGAACTCGACAGCCGCATGAACGCCTTTTACGATGGCAAATACGACGTGCTGCTGGCGACGACCATCGTGGAGTCAGGTCTTGATATACCAACCGCAAACACGATGATCATCCACCGCGCCGATATGTTCGGCCTAAGTCAACTCTACCAAATCCGGGGCCGCGTAGGCCGCTCAAAAACCCGCGCCTACGCATACCTCACCACAAAACCTCGCCTCAAACTGACCCCCGCCGCCGAAAAGCGTCTGCGCGTCCTCGGCAGTCTCGACACTCTCGGCGCGGGCTTCACGCTGGCGTCCCAAGATCTCGATATTCGTGGCGCCGGTAACCTCTTGGGCGAAGAGCAGTCAGGCCAGATGCGCGATGTTGGCTACGAGCTGTATCAATCCATGTTGGAAGAGGCAGTGGCCAAGATTAAATCGGGCGAAATGGACGGCATCGCCGACGATGGTGGTCAATGGGCACCCCAGATCAACCTCGGCGTGCCGGTTCTCATCCCCGAGGCTTATGTGCCGGACCTCGACGTGCGCCTCGGCCTTTATCGCCGCCTCAGTAGCCTTGACACCAAGGTCGAGCTGGAGGGTTTTGCCGCCGAGCTGATCGACCGCTTCGGCAAGCTGCCAAAAGAGGTGAACACCCTCATCCTTGTCGTGCGAATCAAAGGCATGTGCAAAAAAGCCGGCATCGCCAAGCTGGACGGCGGCCCCAAGGGCGCGACGATCCAATTTCACAACGACAAGTTTGCATCCCCAGAGGGATTGGTGGAATTCATCAAGGATCAGAACGGCCTCGCCAAGATTCGCGACAACAAAATCGTCGTGCGCCGCGACTGGGCCAAGGACAGCGACAGGATTAAAGGCGCCTTCTCCATCGCCCGCGATTTAGCGCAGAAGGTCGTGGACAAGGCCAAAACCGGTAAGGCCGCTGCCAAGAAAATAGAGGCCGGATCAAACTGACCCGGCCTCTATTTCTTCTTGCCTGAAAATATCCCCGCCGGAGGCTCCCAGACGGGCTAAACGCCCAATCATCCAAGATCGTGCGTAACCCTCTCCAAAAGCGCCAATAATCAAATCAGCGCGCCGCTAGGTGCTCAATCAGGTTGATCAGTGCCCGCTTGCGCTGCCTTGAACGCCCGCACACGCTCAGCCAGCATCTTGCGCGCCTTGGTGTTGGCGCGGCGCACGCGAACAGCGGTCAGAAACGCTTCCTCGGCCGTTTGCGACGTTGCGCCCATCATATTGGCCAAGTCGTCGACGATACGCTCGTCGCCGGTCAATTCTTCGGCCTTTAGTGCGTCTTGGGCCAGCTGATCGGCCAGATCCTCTGCGACGCGCATGGCTAGCGCGTACCTTCGGTCAGGCGGCGTTTTACGTAGCCGGTCACGGTGTCAATCATCGTGTCCATATGCGGCTCTTCAAAGAAGTGGCCGGCACCCTCTACTTCGTCATGCTGGATAGTGATGCCCTGCTGGTCGTGCAGCTTGTTCACCAGTGTCACCGTATCGGCGGGCGGCGCTACGCGGTCGGCTAGGCCGTTGATGATCAGTCCCGAGGCCGGGCAGGGCGCCAGAAACGAGAAGTCATACATATTCGCCGGCGGCGACACGCTGATAAAGCCGGTGATTTCGGGGCGTCGCATCAAAAGCTGCATCCCGATCCAAGCCCCAAACGAAAAGCCCGCGACCCAGCAATGCTTGGAGTTGGCGTTCATGGATTGCAGGTAATCAAGCGCGGATGCGGCATCGCTCAGCTCGCCCACGCCCTGATCATATTCGCCCTGAGAACGCCCAACGCCGCGAAAGTTGAAGCGCAGCACGGTAAAGCCCATTTTATAGAAGGCGTAGTGCAGGTTGTAGACAACCTTGTTATTCATCGTCCCGCCAAATTGCGGATGCGGATGCAGCACGATTGCAATCGGTGCGTCCTTTTCCTTTTGCGGGTGGTATCGGCCTTCAAGTCGGCCTTCGGGGCCGGGAAAGATAACCTCGGGCATTCAGCGTTCCTTGCTGTAGGGACTTTGGCCGCGGCGTTGCCCGTTGACGGGGGTGCCTGCGCGCCTTAGAACAATTCTAAACTTCGGATGTCGCCTGCATGCGCGGGCGCAGGCCGGGACGTCTAGGGGCGGGATAAGCGCCCTGAGGCGCAACGTCAATCTATTCGGCAGCATCTGCCGACAGGAGAAGCGCGATGAAACTCAGCACCAAGGGCCGCTATGCAATGGTTGCGCTGTCCGATATTGCGCTGCAAGCCGAAGGCACGCTTGTGACGCTGGGCGAGGTCTCCCGCCGACAGAACATATCGCTGCCGTATCTGGAGCAGCTTTTTGTCAAGCTGCGCCGCGCCAATCTGGTCGCGTCCGTGCGCGGCCCCGGCGGCGGCTACCGCCTCGCGCGCCCCACCTCCGAGATCCGCGTGTCCGAAGTACTGGCCGCCGTTGATGAAACGGTGGATGCCATGCACAAGGGCGCGGGCGCATCGGGAGGCGCCTCTGGCACCCGCGCTCAATCAATGAACAACCGCCTCTGGGAGGGGCTCAGCGCGCAGGTCTATGTCTATCTGCACCAAACCCGGCTCAGCGATGTGGTTGGTAACACTCTCGCGCCATGCCCAGCCGTGCCGTCACTGTTTGCAATAGTGGATGATGAGTGATGCGGTGCGCGCCTGATCATGCGCCGTCTCGCGGCGAGTGGGGATGCCAGCGACGCCCATATTTTTTCCAAGATGAATGTGGGGCGTCATGAGCGACCGGGTGTATCTGGATTATAATGCGACCACGCCTCTACGGAGCGAGGCGCGCAGCGCGATGATCGCGGCGATGGACGTGCTGGGCAATCCGTCAAGCGTGCATTCTGAGGGCCGCGCAGCCAAGGCGCTGGTAGAGCGCGCGCGCGCTCAAGTCTCTACCGCTTTGGGCGCGGAGGGAGCAGACGTGATCTTTACCTCCAGCGCGACCGAGGCGGCGGCGCTGGCCTGCGCGGGGCGCGGTCTAAGCGCGGCACCAGTTGAGCATGATGCCGTGGCTGCTTGGACGGATAGCGCGCTGACTGTGTCGCCATTGGGCGCAATTGAGATTGACGATTCGGCGTGCAGTGCTGTGCAGCTCGCAAATTCCGAGACCGGTGTATTGCAGGCCCTGCCTGATGGCCTTGCCGTCTGCGACATGACACAAGCCTTCGGCAAGCAGCCGATCTCATTTAATCGTAGCGGCGCGCAAATGGCGCTGGTCTCGGCGCATAAGCTGGGCGGGCCAAAAGGCGTCGGAGCACTTGTAGTGCGGCGCGGCACTGACGTGGCCGCGCAAATCAAAGGCGGCGGGCAGGAAATGGGCCGCCGGTCGGGTACCGAGAACATCATCGGCATCGCCGGATTCGGTGCTGCAGCAGAGGCTGCTGCGCGCGATTTGGCAGGCGGAGTCTGGGACCGCGTCGAGAAACTTAGAAACATTCTAGAAAAGACCATTGCAGCCGCTGGAAATAAGACTATTTTTGTCGGGATAGATGCGGCACGTCTGCCGAACACCTCCTGCATCCTGACGCCCGGCTGGAAAGGTGAGACGCAGGTGATGGCGATGGACCTTGCAGGGTTCGCCGTATCGGCGGGATCTGCCTGCTCTAGCGGCAAGGTTCGCGCCAGCGCTGTCTTGCGGGCGATGGGGCACAGTGAGTCGGACGCGGCGTCGGCCATTCGTGTGTCGCTGGGGCCGCAGACGACGGAAGATGAGATTACTCGCTTCGCCCAAGTATGGCTGAGGCATCTGGACAAACATCGCGCACGGGTTAGCGCGTGACGCAAGGGAGATTATGACATGACGGCACTAGATGATGCACCAATCCACAAGGATGTGGCCAAGGAAGGCGTCGATCAGGAAACCGTGGATGCAGTCCGCGAAGTCGGCGGCGCTTACAAGCATGGCTGGTCGACCGATATCGAAATGGAATACGCGCCCAAGGGCCTGAACACTGACATTGTGCGCCTGATCTCGGAAAAAAACGAAGAGCCGCAGTGGATGACCGACTGGCGCCTCGCCGCGTACGAGACATGGCTTGGCAAGACGGAGCCTGATTGGGCAATGGTCGACTATCCCGAGATTGATTTTCAAAATCAGTATTATTATGCCCGGCCCAAATCGATGATGGTCAAGCCAAAATCGTTGGACGACGTCGACCCCAAGCTGCTGGCCACATACAGTAAGCTGGGTATCCCTCTGAAAGAGCAGGCAATTCTTGCTGGTGTCGAAGGCGCTGGCGACATGCCAGCCGAGGCCCGCAAGGTGGCCGTCGATGCGGTGTTTGACAGCGTGTCGGTTGGCACGACTTTCCAGAAAGAATTGCTGGAGGCGGGCGTTATTTTTTGCTCAATCTCCGAGGCGATCCGTGAATATCCGGATCTGGTTAGGAAATACCTCGGCTCGGTCGTGCCAGTGAACGACAACTATTATGCAACATTGAACTCAGCTGTATTCAGTGACGGCTCGTTCGTCTATGTGCCGCCCGGCGTGCGCTGCCCGATGGAGCTATCGACGTATTTCCGCATCAACGCGGAGAATACGGGCCAGTTCGAGCGCACATTGAT
>JAGXGX010000190.1 GCA_024636515.1 Roseovarius sp. | reverse complement strand
CGCCAACTCAGCCTAGGCTGGCCCAACAGCGCTAGCCAGAGAGAATGCATTACTCAGCTTCAGCCAGCGCGCGCTCATACTCCTGCCCCGGAATCGCGTCCAGCAGGGACTGCGTGTACTCGGTATCGGGACTATGCAGCACCTTGCCAGCTGGCCCCGCCTCGACGATGCGCCCCTTTTGCATAACGATGATCCGGTCGCAGATACGGGCTGCGACGCGCAGGTCATGCGTGATAAACAGCATCGATAGATCGAGCCGCGATTTAAGATCGGCCAACAGATCCAGCACTTGGGCCTGAATTGACACATCTAACGCCGATACAGCCTCGTCCGCGATGATGATTTTGGGGTCCAGCGCCAACGCGCGAGCGATGCCGATCCGCTGCCGCTGCCCGCCAGAGAATTCGTGCGGAAACCGGTTCAGCGCAGAGGCGTCTAGCCCAACCAGATCCAGCAGTTCGCGAGCGCGGTCCATCGCCTGCGCCTTGGGTGTGCCGTAGGCGATCAGTCCTTCTGTCAGAATGCGCGAAACACGTGCACGTGGGTTCAGCGACGAAAACGGGTCTTGAAAGATCATCTGTAGCTTGCGCCGCTGATCGCGCAATTCGGCGCCAGACATGTGCGCGATATCGGCGCCATCGACCATCACGCGGCCACTATCGGGATCCAATAGGCGCACAAGGCATCTGCCGACCGTCGACTTGCCCGAGCCGCTTTCACCCACGATGCCAATCGTTTCACCTGCATAGAGCTGGAAGGTGACGTCCTGCACAGCCTTGACCACGCGCCGTTTGCCAAAAAACGTCCCGGAGCCGGTAGAGAATGTCTTGTTCAGACCCTCAATTGACATGATCGGCGCGCGCGTTTGCTCGGCGGCATCTGTACGTTGCGTCAGGCGCGGGATCGCGTCGATTAGCGCGCGGGTATAGGGGTGCTGCGGCTTCAGCAGTACCTCATCCGCTGTTCCTGACTCCACGATCTCGCCAGTCTGCATGACGATCACGCGGTCGGCGATATCTGCGACGACGCCGAAATCATGCGTAATAAAGATAACGCCCATGCCGCGCGATTTACGCAGGTTTTCGATCAGCGTCAGGATTTGCGCCTGTGTGGTCACGTCCAGCGCCGTCGTCGGCTCGTCCGCGATCAGAATATCAGGCTCCAGCGCGAGTGCCATCGCGATCATCACGCGCTGGCGCTGGCCCCCCGACAGCTGAAAGGGATAGGCGCGGATTGCGGAAGTAGGATCGGGAATGCCGACTTCGCCCAAAAGCTCCAGCGCGCGGGCGCGTCGTTCGGGGCCTTTCAGCACGCCATGCGCCTCGAACACTTCGGCGATTTGCGCACCGACGCGCATCAGCGGGTTCAGCGCGCTCAGCGGTTCCTGAAAGATCATCGAAATGCGGCTACCGCGCAGCTTCAGCATTTCCTTTTCGGACAAGCCCAGAATTTCGCGCCCGTCGAAGGTGATGGTGCCTTCCACAGACTCCACCCCTTGCGGCAAGAGGCCCATGACGGCGTTGGCCGACATGGATTTGCCCGACCCACTTTCGCCCACGATGCACAGGATCTCACCCGCGGCCAGATCGAAGTTGATATTCTTGGCCGCATAGAGACGATCGGCCCCGACCGGCAGGGCAATGGCAAGGTCGCGGATGCTGAGCAGGGTCATTCGGATTTCCTTGTCAGGCGCGGGTTCAGCGCGTCGTTCAGTCCCTCGCCGATCAGGTTCAGCGCCAGCACGGTCAGCAGGATCGCCATGCCCGGCAGGAACGATAGCCACCACGCGGTGCGAATGACGGTGCGCGCGGCACCAATCATATAGCCCCATGACATCACGTTTGGATCGCCAAGGCCAAGGAACGACAGAGAGCTTTCTAGCAGGATCGCTTGGGCGACCATCAACGACGCCAGCACGATGATCGGCGGCAAAGCGTTTGGCAGTACATGGCGCAGGATGATCTGCGTATTGCCAAGGCCGGACAGGGTAGCCGCCTCAACGAATTCGCGCGTGCGCAGGCTGAGAACTTCGCCCCTCACCAATCGCGCGACCGGCGGCCAACTGACGACAGCAATGGCGATGATGACAAAGGTTAGGCTGGGCTGAAAGATCGCCAATAGAACGATGGCCAGCGCAAAGCTGGGGATGGTCTGAAAAAACTCGGTAAAGCGCATCAGCGCATCGTCGGTGCGCCCGGCAAAGTACCCGGCCATAGCGCCAACAGGCACACCAATAGCCAGCGCCACGATGGTTGACACAAGGCCGACCAATAGGCTGACATACGCGCCGTGGAACAACCCGGACAGCACGTCGCGGCCCAGCGCGTCGGTGCCCAGCGGCAGGCCAGTATATTCGAACGGAGCCAGAAACGGGCGCTGCACCATTTTCCACGGGCTTTGCGGGAACACGACCGGCGCGAGGATGGCAGCAAGGACTACGAGGGCCAGAATGAACAAGCCAATGACGGCACCGCGATTATATTGGAAGCGCTTCCAAAAATCCTTCATGTCGTCAGCCTTATGCGTGGGTCGATGATCACGTAGACGACATCGGTAATCAGGTTAAACAGCAGCACCATGGCCGCAGAGATGTAAAAGACGCCAAGGATTACGTTGTAATCACGCTGGTTGATTGCCTCGAACATCAACCGCCCGATACCGGGCCAAGCAAACACCGTCTCGGTCAGGATCGCGCCGCCAAAGATTTGGCCCGCCTGCAAGCCCGCAAGTGTGATGACAGGCAGGAGCGCGTTGCGCAGGATATGACGGCGCTGAATCACGCTACGTTTCAGTCCCTTGGCGCGGGCTGTCTTGACGAAATCCAGCCGTGATACCTCAAGCATCGAGGCGCGGGTCATGCGCATGTAAATCGCCATGAAGAAAAGACCGAGGGTCGAGGCCGGCAGCACCAGATGTTTCGCGACGTCCAGAACATGCGCCATGCCAGTATAGCCCGCACCGATGGTTGAGTAGCCGAAACCGGGCAGCCAGCCCAGCCAGACGGAAAAAACGAGGGCCGCCATCAGCGCCACCCAAAAGAGGGGCGTTGCGTAGAACAGCAGCGCGAGGGTGGAGATGATCGTATCGCCCCAGCTACCTTGACGGGCCGAAGCCGCGACGCCGGCGATGACGCCCAGAACCAGCGACAGGACGAACGCGACACCTGTGAGCAGTAGAGTTGCTGGCAGGCGGTCGCCGATCAACTCGGCCACCGGCATCTGCTGGCGGAAGGAATATCCTAGGTCTAACTGAACCGCACCCTTGAGGTAGATCCACAGCTGGACATACAGCGGCTGATCTAGGCCGAAACGCGCGCGCAGATCTGCGAGAAACTTGGCGTCCGCGGCGCCGGCCTCGCCGGCCATAACGGCAGCGGGATCGCCGGGCGCGGCATGGATCAAAAAGAAGTTAAAGACGAGGATGGCCAGCAGGATGAACACCGACTTGACGAGCCTGCCCAGAATAAAACGTGTCACGCGCTGTCTGTCCCTGTTGTCTGTCTCGTTTTTATTAGTTGTTTTATAGGTGGGTCCGGGGCGCGGATCGCGCCCCGGACCACTCAGCAGGTGCCCTTACTCTTTGGCGATCCACGTATCGCGGAAGCCGTCGTTGACGCCCAGCGCAGTGCTGACCGGGTTCTTGACATTGCAGCGATAAATCGTGGGGAAGCCCAACTCCAGCAGCCAGATGTTCGGAACGTCCGACACGATCTGATCCTGGATCTTTTTGTAGGCGGCCTTGCGATCTTCGGGGTTGGCCATCAGAGCGGCCTCGTTCCACATCGCATCGACTTCGGGATTCTGATAGTTCGAAACATTGTTCCAAGGCGAGCCGGGCTCGGCATTGTCGCCAAGGTAGGTCCGCGAAACACCCAAGGCCGGATCGCCGTACTGGTAGAGGTAGGTAAAGGCCAGATCGAAGTCACGATCGCTGATCTTCTGATTCCAGCCCGCGACGTCGGCTGGGACCAGCTCAGCGTTCATGCCAATTTCGGCTAGGTTCTGTTTGACCGCTTCGGCCCAGCGCGTCCATGTCTCGCCGTAAGGCAGGCCAAGGATACGGATGGTTTCACCGTCATAGCTCGACTCGGCTAGTAGCTTCTTGGCCTCTTCGGGGTTGTAGGTGATGTCTGGCGTGTCGCCAGCATAGAAGCGTGTCGAGGACGAGACGGGACCAGTCGCAACCTTACCCAGATCATTCCACAGCGCCGATTTGGCGAATTCGCGATCGACCGCGTGCATGATTGCTTTGCGCACATTTACGTCGTCCAGCGGCTTGTTGTTGCTATTGACCCACATCCAGGAAAGCGGACCAAAGAATTCCCAGCCCTTGTCGGTGATGCAAGTATTCTCCATGTCGCGCACGCGCGGCACTTCGAAGTTCTCGATCGAGCCACCGGGGAGCACGTCGACTTTACCGGTCTCGTATGCAACCGCACGCGATGCGGCGTCGGGAATCACATGGTAATAGATCTCATCCAGGTACGGCTTACCCTCCATGTAGTAGTTCTCATTCTTGACCAGATGGATGAAGCTACCCTTCTCCCACTTGTCGAACTTGAACGGGCCGGTGCCGATTGGCGTATTGTTCGCCTCGTTGCTGGCGAAATCGGTGCCCTCATAGATGTGCTTGGGGATCATCGGCGCGGTGCCCGGCTCAAAGATACCGATGAAGGGGCCAAATGGCTGCTTCAGCTTGAACACGACGGTCATGTCGTCGGGCGTCTCAATGCTTTCGACATGGGTCAGATACGTGCGCATCCGCGAGTGCGACTCGCGCAGGAACACGTCGACCGAAAACTTAACGTCCGCAGATGTGAACGGCTCGCCGTCATGGAACGTCACGCCGTCCTGGAGCGTGAATGTGTAGGTCAGTCCGTCTTCGGAAATCTCCCACGATTTGGCTAACTGAGGCGACGGCTTCAGCTCGTGATCGTAGCGCAGCAGGCTTTCATAAATGTCGCCTGCCACCATCTGGGTCGGGCCGTTCTGGATCAATCCGATCATCAGTCCGGGTGGTTCAGGTTGAATCACAACATTCAGCGTGCCGCCCGCCTGCGGCGTGCCATCCTGCGCGGCCAGCGGGCCGGCAAGGGCCAACGCCAATGCGGCGGCGGCGAACTTGATTGGTCGAAGCATTTTTATTTCCCCGTTGATTGTTTTTGTTTCTTTTTGTTACCAAGGTAGAATACCCGAACAGTTCCAGATTTCTACCCCTTCATACAACACTTTTGGCGTGCGCCGCGGCGTCGATCCAGCCCTTTTGCGGGCATAAATTCATTTTGGTGCATCATGCATCATTGTCGTTGAACTGCAATCTGAAATTTGCAATGGTCCGTGCGGCGATGTTGACGAGGCCGCACGCGCAGCCCAGAACATTCCCGAACCCCCGAACGGTTTCGGGTGCGCACCACGCGAAAGGATCACTAATGAAAGCCTTCTTTGACGAACGCCAGTTGCGGCATGCGCCGACGTTCTATTTCCGCCGTGGCGCCGCCATGCCGCATCAGGAACAACCGCAGAGGGCCGAGATTCTTCGCGACATGCTGGCAGGCGAGGGATTTGAAATCGCAAAGCCGCGCGATCACGGTCTGGACCCGGTCAAGGCCGTGCATAACCCCGACTATGTCGACTTCCTGCCCACCGCACATGCTCGTTTCGTCGAAAGCGCGGGAACAGAGGCGCTGGCTATCCCCACGATGCATCCCGGCCGCCGCCGTGGCAAAGAGCCTAAGGATATTCATGGCCAGATGGGTTGGTGGATGACCGACACTTCCACCCCCCTGACGGAAGGCACTTGGGAAGCCGTTTATTGGTCCGCGCAGACCGCCATTGAGGCCGCCGAAGAAGTGCTGTCGGGCGCGAAATCGTCCTATGCGCTCTGCCGTCCACCGGGCCATCACGCGATGCGCGATTGCTCCAACGGTTTCTGCTTTTTCAATAACGCTTGCGTTGCGGCGAACCACCTGACTTCGAAATTCAAAAAGGTCGCGTTAATCGACGTCGACGTGCACACTGGCAACGGCTCGCTCGATATTCTGTACGAGCGTGGCGACATCTTCTTTTGCTCGCTGCATCCCGATCCGGCGACCTACCCCACCTTTTACCTTGGCCACGCTGACGAGACCGGCGAAGGCGAGGGTGCGGGCAAATCGCTGAACGTGCTTCTTCAGCAAGGCGCCAGCGAGGATGACGTCATGGCGGCACTCGACAAAGGGCTGGCCGCGATCAAGGATTTCGGGGCCGAGGCGCTGGTCGTCTCGCTGGGCTTTGACATGGCCGCCGACGATCCGCTGGCCGCCGTCAAAGTCTATCCCGAGGGTTTCGCCGAAATGGCGCGCCGCCTAGCAGCGCTGAACATTCCCACCGTACTGGTGCAGGAGGGCGGATACCTTGGCCCGTCGCTGGCTGACAATGCCAAATCATTCCTCACCACTTTCCGCGAGGCGACAGCATGACAAGCGCCCCTAAGCAAATGAATGGCGCCGAAAGCGTCGTGCGCAGCCTGCATGCAGCGGGCGTCGATGTGTGCTTTGCCAATCCCGGCACGTCCGAGATGCAATTTGTCGATGCGCTGGACCGGACCAAGCTGATGCATTGCGTTTTGGGCCTGTTTGAGGGGGTCGTGACCGGCGCCGCCGATGGCTATGCCCGCATGACAGGCAAGCCTGCGGTGACGCTGCTGCACCTCGCCCCCGGTTTTGCCAATGCGGCGGCCAACCTGCACAACGCGCGCAAGGCACGCGTGCCGATGGTCAACCTCGTCGGGGATCACGCACTGCGCCACCAGCAATACGACGCGCCGCTTTCGGCTGATGTCGAGGGGGCATGCAGGCCGTTCAGCGACTGGGTGAAATCAGGCACTGATGCCGGTAGCTTCGCCGCCGACGCGATGGAGGCGCTGCGCGTTGCCAAGGGCAAACCCAGACGCATCGCCACGCTGATCGCGCCCGCCGATATCGGCTGGGACGAAGGCGGGCAGATCGCAAGCGAGATTGCGCCCGATGGCCCCGCGCCCTTGGACGAGGCGGCGCTGACGGATGCCGTCGCCGCGCTGGAGTCGGGCGAGAAAACTGCGATCCTCGTCAGCAATTCGGTGCTGGAGGACGTAGCAACCCTCGCCCTGCTGCAAGGCATTGCCGACAAGACAGGCGCGACGATCCTTGCGCCCACCTCCAGCCGCCGAACCGAACGGGGACAGGGCCGTGCGGCCATGGCCAAGGTGCCTTATCCCATCAACGAGGCGATCGCCTGTCTCGCGCCGTACAGCCGTGCCATCCTGATCGAAACGCTGCCGCCCGTCGCCTTCTTTGCCTATCCCGGCAAGCCCAGCCTGCTACTGCCCGAGGACTGCGCGCAGGTCACGCTGGTCGGCGTGGACGGTGACGGACAGGTCGCCGTCGCCGCATTGGCAGACCGCATCGGGGCAAAGCGCAGCACCGGCAACGACACCGCCATGCCTGCGCGCCCGCAGTCCGGCGCGATTACGCTGGCTAATATCGGCGCAGCGCTGGCCAACGCCCTGCCCGAGGATGCAATCGTCGTGGACGAGGCGATATCGTCCGGCGGCGCAACATTCGGCGCAGGCGATAGCGCGCGGCCCAACTCATGGCTCGCCCTTACCGGCGGCTCTATCGGTATTGGCATCCCTCTATCGGCAGGCGCGGCTATCGCCTGCCCTCAGCGGCCCGTCATCACGATCCAAGGCGACGGATCGGCGATGTACACCATTCAGGGCCTCTGGACGCAGGCGCGCGAGGGATCGAACGTGACGACAATCATCCTTGCCAATCAAAGCTATGAGATTCTCAAGCATGAGTTGCACAACGTCGGCGCGCAACCGGGACAGGACGCGCTGGACATGCTGAACCTGGACCGTCCGCATCTGGACTTCGTCGCATTGGCACGCGGCATGGGCGTGCCCGGCCGCCGTGTCGAGGACGTGGCAGACCTGATGCGCGCCATTGAGGACGCGGCAAAAGAGCCCGGCCCCTACTTGATCGAGGCGATGCTTTAACCCTTTTGAAAAGGACACGACATGGCAATGGATGCAGATCTGAAGGGCCGTATCATTCAGGCCGTCTCCGACGGCTTTGACGATCAAATCGCCTTCACGCAAAAGCTAGTTCAGAATCCGTCACTGCGCGGGCACGAACACAGTATTCAGGATCTCTTGTTCCGTGAGCTGCAGGGGCGCGGCTATGCCATGGACCGGTTCAAGATGGACCACGAGGCGATTGCCGCCCATCCCGGTGGCTCGAAAATATCCGAGGATCATTCTGACGCGCCCATCGTCGTCGGCATCCACCGCCCCCGCACCGAGACCGGTCGCTCGCTGATACTGCAAGCGCATCTGGATGTGGTCCCCGAGGGTCTGCACGATATGTGGTCGGATCCACCATTTTCGGGCAAGATTGACGGCGATTGGATGTATGGCCGCGGCGCGGGCGACATGAAGGCCGGCGCCGCCGCAAATCTCTTTGCGCTCGACGCCTTGCGCCGCATCGGCCTGCAACCTGCGGCGACGGTCTATGTGCAGTCGGTTGTGGAGGAGGAGTCCACCGGCAACGGCGCGCTGCAAACTTTCCTCCAAGGCTACACTGCCGACGCCGTTCTCATCCCCGAGCCGGAGGAGGAGATGCTGGTGCGCGCAAATGTCGGCGTTATCTGGTTTCAGGTGCAGGTGCGCGGCGTGCCAGTCCACGTGCGCGAAATGGGCGAGGGCGCCAACGCGATCGACGCTGCCTACCGCATCGCTGGTGTCCTGCGCGAGCTTGAGACAAAATGGAACGCGGACAAGGGCAACCATCCCCACTTCGAGGATCTGGACCACCCCATCAACCTGAACATCGGCAAGATTGAGGGCGGCGACTGGGCGTCTTCCGTGCCGTCATGGTGCAATATCGACTGCCGCGTTTCGCTCTACCCCGGCCAGAACGCCGCCGATGCCGGTCGCGAGATTACGGACCGGATCGCCGCCTTCGCCGCGGCTGATGCGTTTCTTGCCAATAGTCCGCCCAAGGTCGTGTTCAACGGCTTTCACGCCGAAGGATACGTGCTGGAGGAAGGCTCCGAAGCCGAGGCCGTGCTGGGCCGTGCGCATGAGACCGCCATCGGTGCGCCGCTCAAATCCTTCATGACCGGTAGCTATCTCGATACGAGGGTCTATGCGCTATATAATAAGATCCCGGCACTCTGTTACGGGCCGAAATCGCGCAACATCCACGGCATCGACGAATGCGTCAGCTTGGAATCAGTCCGCAAGATCACCCAGACCATGGCGCTGTTTATCGCCGAATGGTGCGGGACTGAGGCGGTGGACGGCTGATGTTGGCGGCGATGGCAGGCCTGCCCCCCTTTAGCACCGCGAATGAGGCGGCGCCTGATCTGGCCGATCTGCTGGCTCACGACGCGCCCGAGATTTCGCTGGACATGGCCGCCGATCTGGCGCGCGACCTCTATGGCGTGAGCGGCGACATTCGCGCGCTGAGCGCTGAGAAGGATGCAAACTTCCACATCCGATTGCCGAGCGGCGAGGAGGCACTGCTGAAAGTCACGAACGCGGTCGAGGACCGCGGCGTAACCCATATGCAGACCGCCGCGCTGATGCATCTGGCCAGCGTCGATCCAGCGCTGCCCGTGCAGCGCATTTGCCAAACGCTAAGCGGCGCATCATCTGCCATTATCACCGGCCCCTCCGGGGATGCACATGTCGTGCGATTGATGAGTTATCTAGGCGGCACCATCCTGAGCACAGCAACGCCGGAGCCGGGCCTTTACTCGGCACTTGGCGCGCTACTAGCGCGGCTGACACTGGGTCTGCGCGGGTTTTTCCATCCGTCCGCCGGCCATGTATTGCAATGGGATATCAAACAGGCCCACCGCCTGCGCCCCATGCTGGACGCAATCACCGACGCGGATCTGCGCCGCCGCCTGACCGCTATCATCGACCGGTTCGACGCTGAAATTGCGCCGCGCCTACCGCTGCTGCGTGCGCAAGTGGTGCATAACGATTTCAATCCGCACAACCTGTTGGTCGACAGCTCGCGAGCGACGCGCGCCACGGGCATCATCGACTTTGGCGATATGGTGCATACCCCCGTCGCCTGCGATCTTGCGGTCGCTTGCTCATATCACGTGTCCGGTGGCGCGGACCCCATGAGCCGTATTGGCGAGCTAATTCAGGGCTACTCAACTAAATTGCCCTTGGAAGAGGAAGAGCTAGACCTGCTGCCGGACCTCATGCGTCTGCGCCACGTGACGACCCTGACGGTCGGCGAATGGCGCGCCAAGCGGTATCCGGCGAATGCGGAGTACATCCTCCGCCACACGGTTGCATCAATGCGCGGCCTCGACGTTATCGACAGCATGGGTATCCCAGCCGCACAAGACGCTCTGCGCACTGCCGCGCATACCGCTATGGAAAGGTCTGACGGATGACCATGGTAAACGCCTTCGACGCCGCTTCCGCGAGCGGGCTAGACCCTGAGGATCGCGATCTGATTGCGCGCCGGTCCAAGGTGCTGGGACCGGCCTATCGTCTATTCTATGAGGAGCCGCTGCATCTGGTGCGGGGCGAGGGTGCGTGGGTCTGGGACAAGGCCGGAAACAAGTATCTGGACGCCTATAATAACGTCGCCTCGCTGGGCCATTGCCACCCCCGGGTGGTGTGCGCGATTAGCGAGCAGCTGAGCGTTCTGAATACACATACACGCTACCTGCATGATGGCGTGGTCGACTACGCCGAGCGTCTCTTGGCCACGATGCCGGATGCGCTGGGCCACGTCATGTTCACTTGCACAGGGTCCGAGGCGAACGATCTGGCGCTACGCATCGCGCGCTCTTACACACGGCGGCAGGGGGTGATCGTCACGCGCCTCGCCTATCATGGGCTGACAGAGTCGGTATCGGAGCTGTCTCCGTCCTTGGGCGCATTCGTCACGCGCGGCCCGCGCGTGCGCCTGATTGATGCACCCAATGCGCTGACCGTGCCGCCGGAGCAGCAAGGCGCGCGCCTTGCCGCCGATCTGGCCGCCGCGATTGCCGAAATGCGCGCCGATGGGATCGAGCCTGCGGCATTCATCGTCGATACTGTCTTCTCCAGCGATGGCCTCTATCCCGATCCAGCGGGATTTCTGAAACCCGCCGTCGATCTGATCCGTGCCGAGGGCGGCATATTCATCGCCGATGAGGTACAGCCGGGCTTTGCACGCACTGGCGACGCCTTCTGGGGTTTTCAGCGGCATGGGTTGGTGCCTGACATGGTCACCATGGGCAAACCGATGGGGAATGGCTTTCCGCTGTCCGGGATGGCGATGAAGCCGCATCTGGTACAGGAATTTGGCGATAAGGCGCGCTACTTTAATACGTTCGGCGGAAATCCGGTGGCCGCTGCGGCAGGCATGGCAGTGCTGGAAGTAATCGAGGATGAGGGGCTTCAGGAAAATTCCCTCCGGATTGGTGCATTCATAAAGGCGGGGCTGCAAGGCATCGCAGACGGGCGCAGCGATATCGGCGACGTGCGCGGCGCGGGGCTATTTTTGGCGGTCGAATGTGTGACCGATACGGCGACAAACGCGCCAGATGCGGCGCTGGCAGCTAAGGTAGTGAACCACCTGCGCCAGAACGGCGTGTTGATCAGCGCAACGGGACCGGGCGCAAATATCCTCAAGATCCGCCCGCCACTGATCCTAAGCCAAAGCGAAGCCGATCGATTTGTGGACGCCATGCAGGCCGCATTCGACGCGACCTGACCACTGCCCGCAGGGCGTGACTGGGTTTATCGCACAGCACTACCAGACGCGCAGTTGAAGACCGCGCGCCGGGCGGTTATGTTAAGGAAATTCCTAGTAATTTCCTTGATGCAGATCAAATCATGCGTTTCACAGCCAAAATTCGCCCCAAATGCAGTGAGTGCCCAATCCGGCACCGCGCCGTCTGTGCGCGCTGCGACGATGGCGAACTGGCTATGCTGGAAGGGATCAAGGTCTACCGATCCTTTGCGGCGGGCGATCCGATTTTGCGGCGGGGCGATCCGCTAACATACGTCGCGTCGGTCGTGCACGGGGTCGCGACACTCAATAAAACGATGGAAGACGGACGCACGCAGATGGTTGGCATGCTGTTTCCGTCCGACTTCATCGGGCGGCCGGGCCGGGTCGAGATCGATTTCGACGTCGTCGCGGTAACGGACGTGACGCTGTGCTGTTTCCAGCGCAGGCCGTTCGAGCGCCTGATCGCCACCACGCCCCACATAGCCCAGCGCCTGCTGGAAATATCATTGGACGAGTTGGACGCCGCGCGCGACTGGATGGTTCTGTTGGGCCGCAAGACAGCGCGCGAGAAAATCGCCACCTTCGTCCATATGCTGGTACGGCGGCAGTCTGTGGTGGGTTCGCTTGGCGACGGCGCCCCCCTGATCCTACCGCTGACGCGTGATGAGATCGCCAGCTATATCGGCCTGACGCTGGAAACTGTCAGTCGCCAGCTAAACGCGATGAAGAAGGAAGGCATTCTACGCTTTACCGATCGCCGCCGTTTTGAGATCGCTGATCTGACTGCACTGCACATAGCCACAGGCGACGATGAAGAGGGCGCGCCGGCGTACTGCTAGCCCGATCGCGCCGCTCAGCCCCCCCTGCATCTCCCGATGCATTCGGGCACATTCCCAAGCCTTTTTGCCCTGCCCCCGTAATTTGACCCAGATCAAAGTGCGCCGTCCACGCGCCCGCTAATCACGTCGTGCGAACAGGTGTGCGCGCCCCATCCAAGGGCTGCGCCAACGAAAAGGTACGACATGGAATATTTCAAACTTGCGCTTTTGGCGTTCATCGCCCTCATCGCGGCAATCGGTGCCGATTGGGGCCATGATCTGGCCTATAGGGTCCATGCGTTGCTGATCGTAGGTGTATCTGCGGGCCTATTCATTTGGGTCCTGCGAAACATGGAGGAGCAGTCCATCCCAGCCCCCGCGCCCACCGGCTATGCCGACGGCGTCATACGCGCGGGCGTGATCGCGACCGCGTTCTGGGGCGTCACCGGATTTTTGGTCGGCACGTTCATCGCGTTTCAGCTCGCCTTTCCCGAATTGAACTTTGACTGGGGCCAGCCCTATACCAATTTCGGCCGCCTGCGCCCGCTGCACACCTCGGCGGTCATCTTTGCCTTTGGCGGCAACGCTCTGATCGCCACGTCGTTCTACGTGGTGCAGCGCACCTGCTCGGCACGGCTATGGGGTGGCAACACGGCATGGTTCGTATTCTGGGGCTACCAACTCTTCATCGTGCTGGCGGCAACCGGCTATCTGCTGGGCGCAACCCAGTCCAAGGAATACGCCGAGCCGGAATGGTACACCGACATCTGGCTGACCATCGTCTGGCTGGCCTACCTGGCCGTCTTCATGGGCACGCTGTTCAAACGGCGCGAGCGGCACATTTACGTTGCCAACTGGTTCTATCTTAGCTTCATCATCACCGTCGCGATGCTGCACGTGATCAACAACCTGTCCGTCCCCGTCAGCTTCTGGGGTTCTAAATCGGTGCAGGTGTTCGCGGGCGTTCAGGACGCGATGACGCAGTGGTGGTATGGCCATAACGCAGTCGGCTTTTTCCTGACCGCGGGCTTCCTTGGCATGATGTACTATTTCGTCCCCAAGCAGGCGAACCGCCCGATCTATTCCTACAAGCTCAGCATCATCCACTTTTGGGCGCTGATCTTTCTCTATATCTGGGCCGGACCGCACCATCTGCACTATACCGCGCTACCCGACTGGGCTGCGACCCTTGGCATGGTGTTCTCAATCGTCCTGTGGATGCCCAGTTGGGGCGGCATGATCAACGGCCTCATGACGCTGCAAGGCGCGTGGGACAAGCTGCGCACCGACCCCATTCTGCGCATTTTCGTCATCTCGCTAGGGTTCTACGGCATGTCCACCTTCGAGGGGCCGATGATGTCGATCCGCGCCGTCAATTCGCTGTCCCATTACACTGACTGGACCATTGGGCACGTCCATTCCGGCGCGCTTGGCTGGAACGGGATGATCACCTTCGGCGCGCTCTACTTCCTGACGCCGCGCCTGTGGGGCCGCGAAAGGATGCACTCCATGTCGGCGATCAACTGGCACTTCTGGCTCGCGACGATTGGCATCGTCCTCTACGCGTCCTCGATGTGGGTGACTGGCATCATGGAAGGGCTGATGTGGCGCGAGGTCGATGACCAAGGCTTCCTCGTCAATTCGTTCGCCGACACCGTGGCCGCGAAGTTCCCGATGTATGTCGTGCGCGGTTTGGGCGGCGTCCTCTACCTCGCGGGCGGGATACTGATGGTCTGGAACATGTGGATGACGATCCGCGGAGGCGCGCGCAACACCGCCCCCGTGGGCGTCCCGGCAGAATAGAAAGAACCTGACATGGCCAATAACGAGAAAATTACCGACTCGGAAAAAGACCCGAACGTCTCGACACTGTCAGACCTGCCCGGCGAGATCCCGAACGAGTTACCCCACCAGACGGCACTGCTGAACCGGCACGCGATAATCGAACGAAGCCCGACCCTTCTGCTGATCTTTTCGCTGCTGGTCGTCAGCATAGGCGGGATCGTCGAGATTGCGCCGCTTTTCTGGCTGGAGAACACCATCGAGGAGGTCGAAGGCGTGCGGCCCTATTCCCCGCTGGAACTGACGGGGCGCGACATCTACGTGCGCGAGGGCTGCTACAATTGCCACAGCCAGATGATCCGCCCCATGCGCGACGAGGTGGAGCGCTATGGCCACTACTCGCTGGCGGCCGAATCTATGTACGACCACCCGTTTCAGTGGGGGTCCAAGCGGACGGGCCCGGACGTCGCGCGTGTAGGCGGGCGGTATTCGGACGCGTGGCACGTGGATCACCTGATGGACCCACAGTCGGTGGTGCCCGAGTCGATCATGCCGAAATACGCGTTTCTGGCACGGACCAAGATTGAGCCGACCCATATCGAGGCGCTACTGAAAACGCACCGTTTCGTCGGCGTGCCCTACAGCGATGAGCAGATTGAGGAGGCTAGCCGCGATTTCCGCGTGCAGGCCGACCCCGAAGGCGACTACGACGCCATGCTGGAGCGGTATCCCGGTGCCGCCATCGCCAATTTTGATGGCCAGTCCGCGCTGACGGAAATGGATGCGCTGATCGCCTACCTCCAAGTGCTCGGCACGATGGTCGATTTCTCGACCTTCACGCCCGACGCCAGCCGATAGGAGGCGCCAAATATGGACACCTATTCAATCCTGCGCCAACTCGCCGATAGCTGGGTGCTGCTGGTGATGTTTGCCTTCTTTGTTGGCGTTGTCATCTGGGCCTTCCGGCCCGGTAGCACCAAGACCTACGATCAGATCGCGAATATCCCACTAAAGGGCGACGATACCCACCCCGAGACCGATGATGACACGCGCAAGGAGCAAGATCATGACTGAGCGCAAGAAGGACGACGTCACCGGGATCGAGACGACTGGCCACAGCTGGGACGGCATCGAAGAGTTGAATACGCCACTGCCACGCTGGTGGCTCTGGACGCTCTACCTGACCATTGTCTGGGCCATCGGCTATACGATCGCATACCCTGCATGGCCGATGATTTCGGGTGCAACCACTGGTTTGATGGGCTGGTCGACGCGCGCCAACATCGCCGCCGACATTAAGGCGCATGAGGGACGGAATGCCGATCTGGTGGCCTCGCTCGTTAGCGCCGATATGCAAACCCTGCCCGCCAACGCCGACCTCAACCGCTATGCCATTGCACGCGGCGGGGCGGTTTTCCGCGCCAACTGCTCGCAATGTCACGGATCGGGCGCGGCGGGCGCCAAAGGGTATCCCAACCTCTTGGACGACGACTGGCTGTGGGGGGGTGATATGGCCGCAATCGATTACACCGTGCGCCACGGCATCCGGAACGACCTAGACGATGACGCGCGCTATTCGCAGATGCCAGCCTTTGGCGACATTCTGGACCGGCCGCAGATCGACGCGGTGGTAGAGTATGTTGTGTCTCTGTCCAGCGACGAGTTCGACGCAGGCGTGGCTGACACAGGCGCCGAGGTCTATGCCGATAACTGTTCCGTCTGCCACGGCGACGCCGGCCTTGGCGACCGCGAGCTGGGCGCGCCCAATATCGCCGACGCCATCTGGCTCTATGGCGGCGACCGCGCCACATTGTACACCACCGTCGAGAAGTCCCGCTTTGGCGTGATGCCCCCTTGGGGCCCGCGCCTGAGCGAGGCCGATATCCGGGCCGTTTCCGCCTACGTCCACTCCTTAGGGGGAGGCGAATAGCGCGGAAAAGATCGCCGCAAACCCCGCGCAAACGCCGGGGGCCGGTGATCCGCCCCCGAAGCGGCCCTGTTCGCAAAACACGCCGCTTCGGGGATGTTCTTGACCCAGATCAACGTTTGCTTGCCCGCGCCTCGCTACGGAGGGCGTGCGAACAGGACAAATCATATGACCAATCAGTCACCCCCATCTCTCTACGCTGCGCGAGAGCCTATTTTTCCGCGCCGCGTCTCTGGTTTTTTCCGCCGTTTCAAGTGGTGGATTATGATCGTGACGCTTGGCATCTACTATCTGACGCCATGGATCAGATGGGACCGTGGGCCCAGCCTGCCCGATCAGGCCGTGCTGGTGGATCTGGCCAGCCGGCGGTTCTATTTCCTCTGGATTGAGATTTGGCCGCATGAATTCTACTTCGTGGCTGGTTTGCTGATCATGGCGGGCCTCGGCCTGTTCCTGTTCACCTCCGCGCTGGGGCGGGTCTGGTGTGGCTATACCTGCCCGCAAACAGTGTGGACCGATCTATTTATCCTTGTCGAACGCTGGATTGAGGGCGACCGCAACGCGCGTGTGCGCCTGCACAAGGGGACGTGGACTGCGCACAAGGTCCGACTGCGGTTGACCAAATGGGCGGTCTGGATGTTGATCGCAATCGCCACCGGCGGCGCTTGGGTATTCTATTTCACCGACGCACCCACACTGGCGCGCGACCTTGTGACAGGCGCTGCGCATCCAGCGGCCTACATTACCATCGCGATCCTGACGGCGACGACGTTCATCTTTGGCGGCTTCCTGCGCGAGCAGATCTGCATCTATATGTGCCCATGGCCACGAATTCAGGCCGCAATGATGGACGCCGATACCATAACCGTAGCCTATCGCGAATGGCGCGGTGAGCCGCGCGGCAAGGGCAACGTCCGCCGCCGGAGCAAGACCGAAGCCATCACGGCCGCCGCAGACTTGCAGGCCGCCGGGCCGGGCGCCGCGCGCTATCCCGGCACGCCCTATCCGGACAAGGCGCTGCAGGTAGGCGGCAAAATCCCGGCTGGCGCAGATGCCGGACCGGGCGATTGCATAGATTGCATGGCCTGCGTTAACGTCTGCCCGATGGGCATCGACATTCGCAACGGCCAGCAGATGGAGTGCATTACCTGCGCGCTGTGCATCGACGCCTGTGACGACGTGATGGCCAAGATCGGCAAGCCGCGCGGCCTGATCGACTACATGGCGCTATCAGATGAGGCGGCAGAGCGCGCAGGCGATCCTGCCAAGCCCCTGTGGAAGCACATCCTGCGTCCTCGCACCATTCTCTACACTGCCATTTGGTCTCTGATTGGTGCGGGGCTCATCTATGCGCTGTTCATCCGCTCTGATATAGAGCTAACGGTAAGCCCGGTGCGCAACCCGACCTATGTGACCCTATCTGACGGCGCGGTTCGCAACATCTATGACGTGCGTCTGCGCAACAAACTGGGGGAGGCGCGTACTTTTACGCTTAGCCTCAGCAGCGACGCTGCGCTGGGAATCGAGCTGGCGGGGCAGCAGGCAAGTACCCTCGTCGTGCCCGCCGACGCGACGATGCTGCAACGGGTCTATGTAACGGCGCGCCCCGGCACCCCGGCGGCGAATGGTGACATGACCGCGCTGCGCCTCTGGGTCGAGGATATTGTGGCAGATACCCGCGCCTCCAAGGCGACGACATTTAATGGCAGGGGCGAATAGATGGCACGCGAAATCACCGGACGGCACGTCTTTGCAGGCTTTGCGCTGGCATTTGGCGTCATCATCGCCGTGAACTTAACGCTGGCTTTCAATGCAGTGCGAACATTCCCGGGGCTTGAGGTCGGCAATTCCTACGTCGCCTCGCAAACATTTGACGCGGACCGGGACGCACAGGAGACATTAGAGTGGGATGTGTCGGCCCATATTGCGGGCGATACCCTGAGACTAATCATCACGCGGGACGGCATCGCGCAGGTGCCTGTCATCGAACAGGCCACCTTTGGCCGGGCCACCAGCGTAGCGCGGGATCAGGAATTGGCCCTCACCTTTGATGGCACCGCGTTTACCGCGCCCGTCACAGCGGGCACGGGAAACTGGAACCTGCGGCTAAAAGCGCGCGCGGATAATGGCACCCTCTTTCAGCAGCGCATCATCGTGCAGGCCGCGCCATGACACACGCCTCTGCATGCCCCGCCTGCGCAGCAGCGCCCATGGCAGAGCGGGCAGCACGAAAGGCAGGCCCGCCCGACATCGTGCTGTCCCTGCCCAGCATCCACTGCGCTGCGTGCATCGCATCGGTGGAGCGCACGCTGCGCGCTATGCCAGGTGTCGACGCCGCCCGCGTCAACCTGTCGCTCAAGCGCGTCGCGGTCCATACAAGCGGCGCAGATCGCGAGGATATCGCCGCCGCCCTCAACGGCATCGGTTTTGAGGCGCATCCGCTGGATATGGCCGTACTGGACGCGCGGCAGGACACCGTAGGGCGCGGCCTGATGATCCGCATGGCCGTCGCGGGATTCGCGATGATGAACGTGATGCTCCTGTCGGTCGCCGTCTGGTCGGGCGCGTCCGGCGCCACGCGCGAGCTATTTCACCTGATCTCAGCCATGATATCGCTGCCTGCCGTCCTATACTGCGGCCAGCCCTTTTTTGCGAACGCGTGGGCTGCGCTGCGGGTGAGCAGGCTGAACATGGACGTACCCATTTCGCTAGCGATCCTGCTGGCCGCTGGCATGTCGTTCTATGAGGTGTTGAATGGCGGCGCGCATGCCTATTTCGATGCTGCGCTGTCATTGACGTTCTTCCTGCTGATCGGCCGCTTCCTTGACCACCGCGCCCGCGCGTCGGCGCACTCCGCCGCCAAGGAACTGGCCGCGCTGGAGGTTCAGACAGCCCAGCGATTGGATAACGGCAGCACAACCACAGTAGCCGTCAGCGCCCTCGCCGTGGGCGACCGATTGCTGATCCCCGCAGGCGTGCGCGTGCCAGTGGACGGCACCCTAGACAGCCCAAAGGCTTTGTCGGACCGATCCTTCCTCACCGGCGAATCCGCCGCCGTACTTCTGGCGCCCGGCGACACAGTGCAGGCCGGCGAGATTAATCTAGGCGGCCCGTTCGAAATGTCGGCGACGGCGGTTGGCGAAGATACCGCACTGCGCCGCGTCGCCGCGCTGGTCGAGATGGCCGAGAATAGCCGGAGCAGCTATACCAACCTCGCGGATCGCGCGGCGCGGATCTATGCGCCTGCGGTACACCTGTTGGCGCTTGTCGCTTTCATTAGTTGGGTGTGGATTAGCGGCGATGTGCGTCTTGCGCTGAATATTGCGGTCGCCGTGCTGATTATCACCTGCCCCTGCGCTTTGGGACTTGCCGTGCCTGCGGTCGCCACCGCCGCAATTGCGCGGCTCTACTCCATGGGCTTTCTCGTCAAATCTGGCACTGCGCTGGAGCGTTTGGCCGAGGTCGACTTGGCCGTCTTTGACAAGACAGGCACGCTGACGCTATCGACCGGGGGGCGCCAGTTGGCGCACCTAAAGGAGGACCAAATTGCAGTCGCAAGGGCGCTGGCACAGGCGTCCAGCCACCCGGTTTCGCGCGCGCTGCTGGATGCGCTGCCGGCGGGTGCCCCTGAGCAGCTAAGTGAGATTGAAGAAGTATCTGGCAACGGGATGCAGGCGCGGCTGGGCACACAAATCGTTCGGCTGGGGCGGGGTGCGTGGCTGAATGCCGACTTTGATGGGCCGGGCCTGCAAATCGGTGCGGGCGCTGCTATCCCGCTCCCCGTTGCCGAGGAGCCGCGTCCCGGTGTCGCTGAGGCACTTGCCGGTCTTCGTGCGCATGGCATCACGCCCCGCATTCTTAGCGGAGACAGGCAAGGCGCGGTTCAGCGTATGGCCGAACATCTGGGAATCGCAGACATGCAAGCCGAGGTCAGTGCCACTCAAAAGCACGACTACCTAACTGCGCTGCAATTGGGCGGCCACCGCGTCGTGATGGTTGGTGACGGGCTGAACGATACCGCTGCACTTGCGGCGGCACACGCGTCTGTCGCGCCCTCTTCTGCGCTGGACGCGTCACGCAATGCCGCCGATGTGGTGCTGCTGCGCGATAGTCTGGCGGATTTTCCGCTGCTAATATCAATCGCCCGCGCCGCAACCCGGCTGTCCAAGCAAAACTTTGCGATCGCCGCGGCCTATAACGCTATCGCCGTGCCTGTCGCGCTGATGGGCTACGCGACGCCCCTGCTCGCCGCGATCGCTATGTCGACGTCGTCGATCACGGTGCTGCTAAACGCGATGCGGGTGAGGCGCGTAAAATGAACGTCTTACTGATCCTGATTCCGGTTTCGCTCACGCTAGGCGCTCTGGGTCTCTGCGCGTTTCTGTGGACGATTCGCAGTGGGCAATATGATGATGCCGAAGGCGCCGCCGCACGGCTACTGCTGGACGATGATGAGCCTAGCAGCGAGAATTAGTGCCGCGCGCAGAACTGG
>JAGXGX010000189.1 GCA_024636515.1 Roseovarius sp. | reverse complement strand
GACGTGGCGCGAAGGCACCCTTCGAGGTCGCCCGCCACGGCAGGTCCAGCCAGCATCGATAGCTCAAGCGCGCCATATTCGGGAAAAACCAGCAGCTCGGCCCCCTGCCCGGCGGCACCGGCGACCCAGTCGGTCAGTTTGGCAGTATAGGCAGCCCAGTTTGGCAGCGGATCCAGCGGGTATGCGGCGGTTGCTATTTTCATGGCGCCGACAATACCAGCGCCGCATGCGCCGTCCAGCCCTCACCGTTCATCCGGATGAAAATACTCGAGGTTTCTGGGGCCTAGCCCCGGCTCAGGCGCCACCGGTGAATTGCAGCTTGGCCAGGCGCGCGTATAGCCCGCCCTCGGCCACCAGACTATCGTGCGTGCCGGTTGCCACGATGCGCCCCCCCTCCATCACGATGATGCGGTCCGCCTTCTTTACCGTCGCGAGCCGGTGCGCGACAATGATCGTCGTGCGCCCCTCTGCCAGCGTGTCGACGGCATCCTGCACCGCGCGCTCGCTTTCGGCATCCAGCGCGCTGGTTGCCTCATCCAGCAGCAGCACGGGCGCGTCGCGCAGGATGGCGCGCGCGATAGCGATGCGCTGTTTCTGCCCGCCCGACAGCATGACACCGCGCTCGCCCACTTGGCTCGCGTAGCCCTCAGGCAGCGCCATGATGAAATCATGCGCCGCTGCGGTACGCGCCGCCTGCTCGACCTCTGCATCAGTGGCATTCAAGCGTCCAAAGCGGATGTTTTCGCGCGCCGATGTGGCGAATATCACCGGGTCCTGCGGCACCAACGCGATAACTTTGCGGAAATCATCGCGCCGCATGTCACCCAATGCGACACCGTCCAAAAGGACTTGCCCAGCGACCGGATCATAAAAGCGTTGCAGCATTTGGATCACCGTCGTCTTGCCCGCGCCCGAGGGACCTACAAGCGCGACTGTCTCACCCGGTTTGATATGCAAATCAAAGCCGTGAAGGGCGGGCACATCAGGCCGCGCGGGATAGACGAAATCGACGTTATCGAACCGGATATCGCCAGTCACACGGCTGGGCAGCGCCTGAGGCTGCGCAGGGTCCTGTACCGGATCGTCGCTGCGCAGCAACTCGACCAAACGCTCGGTCGCGCCAGCAGCGCGCTGAAGCTCGCCCCAGATCTCGGACAGGGCGCCGACGGCACCGGCGACCATCACCGAATAGATCACGAACTGCACCAGCGATCCCGCGCTCATCCCGTCTGCGCGCACGTCCCGCGCACCGATCCAGAGGACGCAGACAACCCCGGTAAAGACGAGGAAGATCACGATCACAGTCATCATTGCCCGCACCCGGATACGCTGGCGTGCGGCCTCATAGCTTCGCTCGGTTGCGGCGCCGAAATCTGCGCGCGTCGCCGCCTCGTGTGTGAAGGCCTGTACGGCCTGAACGCTGAGCAGGGCCTCAGACGCCTTGCCAGAGCTTTCCGCGATCCAGTCCTGGTTCTCGCGGCTCAGGCGGCGCAATTTGCGGCCCAGCATCAGAATTGGCACGATGATCAGCGGCACGATCAGCAGGACCAATCCCGTCAGCTTGGGCGAAGTTGCCAGCATCAGAACGAGGCCGCCCGCAAAGATAAGCGCGTTGCGCAGCGCAATCGAGACGGACGAGCTGATCACGCTCAGGATCAGGGTCGTATCGGTCGTAATCCGGCTAAGGACTTCGCCGGTCATGATGTTTTCAAAAAATACCGGGCTCATCCCGATCACGCGGTCAAACACTGCGCGGCGAATATCGGCAACCACACGCTCGCCCAGCTTGGTAACTAGCGCATAGCGCAGTCCGGTACCGATAGCCAAAAGCGCGGTAATCACCAGCGCGGCCATAAAATATTGGTCCAGCACTGCGCCATCTTCGGCACCGAAATTGTCAATCACGCGGCGCACAGCCAGCGGCAGCGTCAGCGATACGCCTGCCGTCAGCATCAGCGCGGCGATAGCAGCGGCCATCAGCGCCTTATAGGGCGCAAGGAACGGGGTCAGCGCAGCCAGCGCGCCAATGCGTTTGGAGGGATCGCGGTCGCGCATTTCTGCGGCGGTTGCACCGTTGCGGGCCATGATACGCTCCTGTCACGGGGGATTGGATTGCGGCCTGTTCTTGGCCCTGCGGCGGCATAGGGTCAAGCGTCCATTCGCCGCAAAGTGGCGCGCGCGCTGACCGATCACTCGGCCGCGTTGCGCTCGGCCTCTATCTGGCGCCACTTGGCGACGTTGGCGTTGTGCTGATCCAGCGTTTCGGCAAAGGCGTGCCCGCCGCTACCATCGGCCACGAAGAAGACGAAATCGGTGTCTGCCGGGTCTACTGCCGCTTCGATGCTGGCGCGGCCCGGATTGGCGATGGGCGTGGGTGGCAGGCCCTCGATTACGTAGGTGTTCCATGCAGTTGCGGCGCGCAGCTCACTCGCGCGCAGGCCGCGGCCCAGCACGCCCTTTCCCTCTGTGATGCCATAAATCACAGTCGGGTCGGTCTGAAGGCGCATGCCGCGCCTCAGCCGGTTCTCGAACACGGAGGCGACCTGGCGCCGCTCATCCGGCAGGCCGGTCTCTTTTTCAATGATTGACGCCAGCACCAGCATTTCCTGCGCATTTTCCAACGGTAGGCCGTCCACGCGGCTGGCCCACGCAGCGGCAATCAGCACCTCTTGGGCGTCGGTCATACGTGCGATCACGCTGGCGCGAGTATCACCCTTAACCACCTCATAGCTGTCGGGGGCGAGCGTGCCCTCGGCAGGTAGCTCAGCCACTTCGCCCTCCAGCACGTCGATGGATTTCAGCGCCTCGACGATCTGCCAGCTTGTCGTGCCCTCGGCGATAGCCACGCGGTAGCGGGTGTCAGCCTGCGCGCTCACCTCGGCAAAGATCGCCGGGACTTCTTCCTCACTCGCGGGGTCAAAGGCGGCCTTTTCAACGTAGCGGTTTGTCTCCAGATCCAGCTCGCGCAATTCTATCTCATTGCTGGTCACGCCGACGCGGTACACGACTTCGGTGCCGCAGGTACTGGCCCCACCGCGCGTGATGATGCGCGTGATTTCGGACATGGTCGCGCGCTCGGGGATCAGCCAGCTGCCGGCTTTCAGATCGCCGGACTTGCCCGCGTAATCTGCGCCAATGCGAAAAATCATCGGGCTGGTGATCGCGCCCTCGTCCGCCAGCCGCGCCGAGGTGGCACGCATTGATGATCCACGGTCAACCCGCAGACATATGGGTGCGGTCGCAGGGCCTTCGGCCTTGTAGGTGTTCTGCCCCCAGACGATCACCCCGCCAACAAGGAAAGTCACAACGACCAGAAAGCTGATCGCGCTGGATGTAATGTTACGCCACATTAGTTCACCGCGCCAAAGCAAACACTAGCGTTCGTACCGCCAAAGCCAAAGCTGTTGGACATGGCAATTTTCACCGACCGTTCCACCTTTTTGTGTGGTGCCAGATCTAGCGGTGTCTCGACCGCGGGGTTGTCCAGATTGATCGTCGGCGGCACCACCTGATCGCGGATAGCGAGGATCGAGAAGATGCTCTCGATAGCGCCCGCAGCCCCCAGAAGGTGCCCGGTCGCAGATTTGGTCGAACTCATCGTCGCCTTACCGGCTGCGTCGCCCATCAGGCGCTCCACTGCCTTTAGCTCGATCGTGTCGGCCATGGTCGAGGTGCCATGTGCATTGATGTAATCGATATCGCCCGGCGCGACGCCTGCATGGCCCAGCGCCATTTTCATGGCGCGAAAGCCGCCATCACCGTCTTCGGCAGGCGCGGTGATGTGATGCGCGTCGCCCGACAGGCCATAACCCAGAACCTCGGCGTATATCTTGGCGCCGCGCGCCTTGGCATGCTCGTATTCCTCTAGCACGACGATGCCCGCGCCCTCGCCCATGACAAACCCGTCGCGGTCAACATCATAGGGCCGACTAGCCGCCTTGGGGTCATCCGCACGCTTGGTGCTAAGTGCCTTGCAGGCGTTAAAGCCTGCGATGCCAATCTCGCAAATTGCGGCCTCCGCGCCGCCTGCGATCATCACGTCGGCATCGCCAAAGATGATCAGACGCGCCGCGTCGCCAATGGCATGCGCCCCCGACGAACAGGCCGTAACAACAGAATGATTCGGCCCCTTGAAGCCATATCGGATGCCAACCTGTCCGCTGATAAGGTTAATCAGCGCGCCGGGAATGAAAAAGGGCGACACGCGGCGCGCGCCCTTGTCGCGGATCACCAGTGTCGTCTCCTCGATAGAGCGCAGGCCACCAATGCCGGAGCCAATCATGACACCGGTGCGCTGGCGCGCCTCCTCATCCGGTGGAACCCAGCCGCTATCCTCGACCGCCTGCTGCGCCGCAGCCACGCCAAAAAGGATAAAATCATCGACCTTTCGGCGTTCCTTCGGCTCCATGAAATGGTCAGGGTTGAACGTGCCGTTCGTGCCATCTCCCAGCGGGACCTCGCAGGCATATTTGGTCAGGACCTGCACCGGATCAAAATGCGTAATCGGGCCTGCGCCCGACTGGCCGTCTAAAAGCCGTCGCCAGCTTTCTTCGACGCCAGAGGCGAGCGGTGTGACTAGTCCTAGGCCTGTTACGACGACACGGCGCATATTGCTGCCCCTTCCACGAGTTCTTTGGCGCTGCTCATACCCCGGCTTTGTGCCGGGGGGCAAGTGTGCGCTAGCGAGCGCGCAGGCGCAACGCCCGCCCTACTGGAAGCTGGCGACAGGTGCATTTGGGGCGCTGGCCAGCGCGATTGCCTCGGCCAGATCGACGTCGTGCGCCATCAACGCGCGACCGATCAGCGTGCCTGCGATGTTCGGCACGTATTTCAGCCGCGCCACATCATCAATGCTTGCGACTGTACCGTGCGCAATAACGGGATGGCGCGTGGCGGCGGCGAGCGCAGTTATGACACTGAGGCTGGCGTCGCTCTGATCGATATGCCCGCCCACGTCGGTCACGATGATCCCAGCGAGCGGATCGGCATCAAACGCGGCAATAAAGGTATCCGGCGCAAAGCTGGACCTTTCGCGCCAGCCGTCGGTCACAACTGCGCCCTTATGGACGTCCACCGCCATGACGATTTGGTCTGGATGAAACTTGGCCAACTCGCGCAGCAGATCGGGATTGCGTGCCGCCATGGTGCCCACCACGATGCGGCCAGCGCCCCGGTCAATCCAGCCCGCCACCTGTCCCTCGGTGCGAAAGCCGCCGCCCAGCTGCACCGGCACACGTGCGGCGCGGATGATCTGCTCGACCAGTTCATTATTGTCGCCATCGCCGCGTAGACCGTTGATGTCCGTGACATGCACCCATTCTGCGCCCGCATCCGCAAAGCTGCGCGCCATCTCGACCGGATCAACGTGCCACAGCACAGGCTCGTTCAATCGCCCCCGTGTCAGCGAGACGCATTTGCCATTCAGAATTTCGAGAGTGGGATAGATGATCATCGCGCAGATTCCCCGTTATTTTGTCCCAATCATGGGCAGCCGCGGCCACTCTCGCACAAATTAGCCGCGACCGGGGATTTCAAATCGGCAATTGCTGCGCCATTTGCGGCGCGGCGTGCGCGCGCCGCATACGAAAAAGCCCCCGCCGCTGGGGCGAGGGCTTAAACCAGAATCAATGCAGCCGCTGGCGCGGCAGCGCGTGGCTCAGGACGCTTCTTTGATGAACTTAACCGCATCGCCGAAGGTCTGGATGTTTTCGGCGGCGTCGTCGGGAATCTCGATGCCGAACTCTTCTTCGAAGGCCATGACCAGCTCGACCGTGTCGAGGCTGTCGGCGCCCAGATCGTCAATGAACGAGGCGTTCTCGACAACCTTGTCCTCTTCAACGCCCAGATGCTCGACGACGATCTTCTTAACGCGGTCTGCGATATCGCTCATGACATAATCCCTATTCTCGTTGGGCGCCTGCGCCCGATTGTGCCCCCGCACGTTCGGCGGGTAGCGGTCTAATGGTGCCCCGAAGGGCGCTGACTAAATGCCCAGCTAAGGGCAATCGTGCCGGGCCGCAATGCGCGCCCGCCAGCAAATCTGCGCCGCCTATAGCATATGGCGAAGCATTGGCAAATGATTTACCTGCCCACAGCCTGAGCGGCAAATCGCTGGGCCGCAAGGGCAAATCGCGGATATCACGCGCCGATATCCGCATGCGGCCCTATAGCATCGCCATGCCGCCATTCACATGCAGCGTAGCGCCGGTGACATAGCCCGCCTCAGTGCTGGCCAGATAAAGGACGGCTGCGGCGACTTCATCCGCCTCGCCCATGCGGGCGGCGGGGATTTGGCCGTTGATTTTGGCCTTTTGATCGTCCGTCAGCCCGTCTGTCATGGGTGTGGCGATGAAACCCGGCGCGACCGCATTGGCGGTAATGCCCCGGCTGGCGACCTCGTAGGCGATAGATTTGGTCAGGCCAATGACGCCGGCCTTTGACGCCGCATAATTGGCCTGACCGGGATTGCCGGTGGACCCAACGATAGAGCTGATATTAACGATGCGCCCCCAGCGCGCCTTCATCATCGGGCGCATTACGGCGCGGCATAGGCGCATGGTACTGGTTAGATTGACGTCCAGAACGTCCTGCCAATCCTCATCAGACATACGCATGAACAGCTGATCGCGCGTAATCCCCGCGTTGTTTACGAGGATATCAAGCCCGCCCATCGCCTCTATCGCCTGCTTTGGCAGGGCCTCGACGGCGTCCTTGTCGCTGAGATTGCAAGGCAGGACATGCGCCCGCTCGCCTAGCTCCTTAGCCAATGCCTCCAGCGGCTCTGTCCGCGTGCCACTAAGGCCCACAGTCGCGCCTGCGCCATG
>JAGXGX010000188.1 GCA_024636515.1 Roseovarius sp. | reverse complement strand
TCGCCGGGATTTGCTGTTTTCCGATCCCTACGGCGTGGTCTGCCCCATTGGCCACCCGCTGGCAGAGCGCTGGCAGCATCTGTCTTGGGCCGATCTGGACGGGATAGACTTTATTGCGAACGGTCTTTGCGCTCAGATCGACGATGAGGGTTTTCAGCCAATCCTAGCCGCATCGCGCCTGATGGTGCGCAACACCGCGTCGATCCTCAGCATGGTGCGCGCGGGCGCGGGCGTCACATTACTGCCGCAACTCGCCCTTTTGCCAGAGTTTCTGGATTTGGAGTTCTTGCCGCTCGTAGATACGGCCATTCGGCGCGAGGTCTGGATGGTCACCCTGCCAGATACCGGGATCAGCCCCGCAGTACAGGCACTGGCAGAGGCGATCCGCACCGAACGAACGGAGCCGGTGGCTTAAACTTCAGTTCGCCTGAATAATCCTTCAGCATTTTTTGATTGCACTGAAGCAATGTCGCAGAGGATTATGGCGGATCGAATGACGGGGCGACGCGCGAGCGCGCGCTGCCATCATACCGAACGACACATCGGCGCTGGCCCTCTGCGGCGCGCCACTTGCAAGGGATTGATCGCCATGGGTAATCTAAACAAGAACTATATCGCTGGCGAATGGATCTCTGGCACGTCCGAGATTGAGAATCGCAACCCATCCGACCTGAGCGATCTGGTCGGCCTCTACGCCCAAGCCAGCGGTGACCAGCTGGAGCAGGCATTGGATGCCGCTCGCACCGCGCAGGCCGAATGGGCCGCATATGGCCTTGAGCGCAAGCAGGCCGTATTGAACGCCATCGGCACCGAAATGATGGCCCGTGCCGACGAGCTGGGCCGCCTGCTGAGCCGCGAAGAAGGCAAGCCGTTGGTCGAAGGGCGCGGCGAGGTGTTTCGAGCTGGGCAGTTCTTTACCTACTACGCCGCTGAGGTTCTGCGCCAGTTGGGCGAGACTGCCGATAGCGTGCGCCCCGGTGTCGAGATCGACGTGCGCCGCGAGCCTGTGGGCACGGTCGCCATTATCAGCCCTTGGAATTTTCCGACCGCCACCGCCAGTTGGAAAATCGCGCCCGCGCTCGCCTATGGCAATGCCGTAATCTGGAAGCCAGCGAACATCACCCCCGCTTCGGCTCACGCGCTGACCGAGATTATCGCGCGGCAGGACATTCCCAAGGGCCTGTTCAACCTCGTCATGGGCGCAGGGCGTGACGTAGGCCAGCGTCTGGTGGAAAGCCGCAAGGTGGATGCGATATCCTTCACCGGGTCGGTCCCGGTCGGGCGCGGTATCGCGGCCGCTGCCGTGCAGAACTTTACCCGCGTTCAGATGGAAATGGGCAGCAAGAACGCGCTGCTTGTTACCGATGACGCAGACGTGGATCTGGCGGTCACACTGGCACTCGGCGGCGCATTTGGCGGCAGCGGGCAGAAATGCACCGCCTCCTCGCGGCTGGTGGTCATGGACGGTGTGCATGACGCCTTTGCCGAAAAACTGATCGCAGGCGCCAAGGCGATGAAAGTGGGTCATGCACTGACAGAAGGTACCCAGATAGGGCCGGTGGTATCCGAAGAGCAGTTGAACGAGAACCTCGCATGGGCCGAAAAAGGCCGCGCCGAGGGTGCTGAGCTGGCTTGTGGCGGGACGCGCCTAAGCATGGATACCGATGGTTATTTCATGTCGCCCGGCGTGTTCCTAAACACGTCTAATGACATGTCCATCAACCGCGAGGAAATGTTCGCGCCTCTGGCATCGATCATCAAGGTGGGCAGCTATGACGAGGGATTGAGCGTGGTCAACGACACTAAATTCGGCCTGACCTCCGGCATCGTTACCCGCAACCTCGCCCGCGCCACCCATTTCCGCCGCAACGCGCGCACCGGCGTCGTCACGGTGAACCTGCCGACAGCAGGCACCGACTATCACGTGCCCTTCGGCGGACGCGGCGACAGCAGCTATGGTCCGCGCGAGCAAGGCCAGACGGCGCGCGATTTCTATACCATCGTCAAGACGTCCTACATCGCCAGCGGCAGCCCCGAATGATGATGCGCATCGACGGCCTGCAATACGCCAACTGGTCGGAAAAAATCTTTCGCCAGATGCGGACGGGCGGGCTGGACGCGGTGCATGTCACCATCTCTTATCACGAGAATTTCCGCGAGACGGTGCTGAACATAGAAAAGTGGAACCGCTGGTTTGAGCAGTTTCCAGACCTGATCATCAAAGGCCGGTGGGCGGGCGACGTGCGCCTTGCAAAGGATACGGGCCGCACGGCGATCTTCTTTGGCTTTCAAAACCCTAGCCCGATCGAGGATGATATCGGGCTGGTCGAGGTGCTGCACGATCTGGGCGCCCGCTTCATGCAGCTAAGCTATAACAACCAATCGCTATTGGCGACGGGGTGTTACGAGGCCGAAGATCCCGGCATTACCCGCATGGGCAAGCAGGTGATCAAGGAGATGAACCGCGTCGGCATGGTGATCGACATGAGCCATTCGGCGGACCGCTCCACCATTGAGGCCGCAGACCTGTCGCAGCGCCCCATCGCCATCACCCATGCCAACCTGCATTCTTGGCAGCCCGCCCTGCGCAACAAATCTGACGATGTCATCCGCGCGGTCACGCAAAACGGCGGCATGATGGGTTTTTCGGCTTATCCTCATCACCTCAAGGGTAAATCCAACTGCACACTCGCCAGCTTTTGCGAGATGATCGCGCGTGCCGCCGAGCAATTTGACGCGCAGAATTTCGGCATCGGCACCGATCTGTGCCAGGACCAGCCCGACAGCGTCGTCGAATGGATGCGCGTCGGCCGCTGGTCCAAGGAAATCGACTACGGCGAAGGCTCTGCCGCCGCGCCGGGCTTTCCGCCGCAGCCCGATTGGTTCACCGACAACCGCGATTTCCCCAATTTCGAGCGCGGCCTGCGCGATGTGGGGTTCGACGAGGGCGAGATCGCCGGGCTGATGGGCGATAACTGGTTGCGTTTCTTTGAGGAAAACTTCATCCCGCGCGGTTCGGCCCCCGAATCCAAGGGCAAGGCATAACCGCCGGCAAGGTCCGGCACGACGAATTCAAACACTCAGGGAGGAGTGTAATATGAGCGACGCAAACGACGCGCCCGGCAATCGGGCGCATATCAACATACCCCTATTCGTGATCACCGGGGGCTTTATCGCCATTTTCTGCGTCATCGCACTGGTCAATCTGGAGCTGCTTTCGACCGTTGTTGATGCCAGCTTTGCCTTCTCGGCCAAATATTTCGGCCTCTACTGGCAGGTTCTGCTGCTGGCGACCTTCCTGATCGGCCTTATCCTTATCTTTCTGCCCGGCGGGCGCGCCCTGATGGGCGGGATGAGCGTGCCTGAATTCCCGGCGTTCCAGTGGGGCGCGATGATAATGTGTACCCTCCTGGCTGGCGGCGGTGTGTTCTGGGCCGCAGGCGAGCCGATGGCGCATTTCCTGTCTTCGCCGCCCTATTTTGGCGCTGAATCCGGCACCCCCGAGGCAGTCGGACCCGCGCTTGCCCAAAGCTTCATGCACTGGGGCTTTCTCGCATGGGCCATTCTTGGCGCACTCAGCTCCGTCATGCTGATGCACTACCATTATGAAAAGGGTCTGCCGATGGCGCCGCGCACCCTGCTCTATCCGGTATTTGGCAATGCGGCGATCAATGGGCCTATTGGCTGGATCGCGGATGCGGCCTGCATCATTGCAGTTGTGGCTGGCACCGTTGGCCCAATCGGTTTCTTGGGCCTTCAGGTCAGCTATGGCCTCAACGCGCTCTTTGGCATTCCCGACACGTTCATCACGCAGGCCTGCGTGATCGCCGCGTTGGTCGCAATCTACACGATTTCGGCCATCACTGGCCTGTCCAAAGGCATCCAAGTGCTTAGCCGGATCAACGTGATCCTTGCCGCTGCACTGCTGCTCTTCATGCTGATCGCAGGGCCGACCGTGTTTATCTTCTCTAGCTTTTTCTCAGGCTTCACCACCTACATCACCGATTTCTTCGGCATGGCGCTGTATCGCGGCGATGCGGCAGTCTTTGGCGATCCGGGCTGGCTGGGCTGGTGGACAGTGTTCTTCTGGGGCTGGTTCATGGGCTATGGCCCGCTGATGGCGATGTTCATCGCGCGCGTCAGCCGGGGGCGGTCGATCCGGTCGATCATCATCATGCTGTCGATCGTCGCGCCTATCGTGACGACGTTCTGGTTCACCATCGTCGGCGGGTCGGGCATCGCATTTGAATTGGCCAATCCCGGCTCAGTCTCGACCGCGTTTGAGGGGTTCAACCTGCCGGCCGCGCTACTGTCGATCACGCAGCAGATGCCACTGGGCTTTATCGTGTCGGTGCTGTTTTTGATCCTGACGACCATCTTTGTGGCCACGACCGGCGATTCCATGACCTACGTCATCTCGGTCGCAATGTCGGACGAGGATCGCAGCGCAACGGGCGTGCGCGTGTTCTGGGGCGTAACCATGGGGATTATGGCGCTGATCCTGATCTGGACCGGCTCTGGGGGCATCGGTAAGCTGCAAAGCTTCATCGTGGTGACCGCTGTCCCGGTGTCGCTGATATTGCTGCCATCGCTCTGGGATGCGCTGCGCATCACCATCGCCAAGGGGCGCGGCACCGACTGAGAACGACACATAGGGCGGCCCACACGGGCCGCCCTAATTGTTTCAAGAGGAGGATACGCACATGCAAATCGACATGCCCGCGGCCATCGCCGCCATGCGCCAGCCCGATCAGGTCATGCGATTGGACCGCATGGGATCCTTTCACCAAACTCGATTGTCCTTCATGCGTATCCTCTTGCGCCGGATGAAGGCCGAAGGATGGCGCGTCGAGCGCCGCCAATTCGATATAGACGCGCGCGGCACCGGCACTGCGGTTTATACTGCGCATGGGCCGCAGCGCAGCTATAGCCTGATCGCCTTTGCAAATGATCTGGACCCTGAAAAGCGGTCCGACCGGGTGATTGCCACGGAATGGGACGCGACCTTTACCCTTTTTGACGGCATCCCTGCCGAGGATGATATCACCCGCCTGCGCGCAAACGTTCCGCGCCAAGAGGCGGGCCGCATCAGCCAGAGCGAGCTGTCGCTGAGCCGGGCCAACCGCTCGGTTCGGCTATGGGATCATGTCGTCGCGGCGCTGGCGGCGGGTGGCCAGCCGGACCCGGGCATGATCGAGGATGTCGGATATCTAATGCGCACTACGGCGGTCTATGGCTCAGGCAAGTTCGGCGCCGCAGACCGGGAGGCGACGTCGGGCAGGCCTGAATTTCAGGCACCTTACCAAGTTGAGATGCTGTCAGTCTATCTCACCCGCGCCTTCGTCATGGATCTGGTCGAGGATATGGCCCGCCAGCGCGCGCCCGCCACCGCAGTGCCGCTGGAGGCAGGATTGCGCCGCAGCTTTGGCATCGGCAATTCCACCGGCCTCGGCATGGCGCCCTATCTGCTTAATCATCCGGCGTTGCTGCACAGCTGGATCGCCGCGCGCGAAACGGCCCTTTCGCGCGTGCGCGGCCTGCCCGTCGCGGCGGCCCGCCATATCGACGCGTTTCGCAAGATCGTAGCGCGCGCGATCCTTCATGCCGAGGGCTGGCGCAGCAGTCATCCCATCCAGACCGCCAAGCTGGCCGATCTGCGCGCAGACCTTGCGCAGCTAAGTGCGCATTTGCAGGATGCAGACCTGCAAGGTGCGCGCCCGTGGGACCGCCTCTGGCACTGGGCCGAGGACGCGCTGACGCTGGAGGGGCAGGAGCAACTCGTGTCCCTGCTGATGGAGCCTTATCCCGAGTTGGTCGATGAATTGGCCGATACAATGGCCTGCAACGAGGACAGCCATTGGCGCATCGCGGGCGGCATGACCTGCGCGCGCCTGCGGGACGCAGTTCAATCCATCTACGGCTGGGCGCTTGATATCGACTGGACCGCGCCGGGTGCAAATGCGCGCGTCTGGTACGTGTCCGAAGCCAAGCTAGAGCCGCGACTGGGCGAGCGTTATCTGGAGCCTATTGAGCCCTTTGAACAGCCCCTCAGCCCCGGCCGCGATGCTGCGCGTCTGATCGCGGCGCTGGCTAGCTTCGACGGCGATACCGTCGCCGCCTTTGTTCTGGCCCATCCCGAGCATCGCCATATTGTGCGCCGCGCGCAGATCGCCGCGCGCCTGCCCTATGCCGAAATCCGCGGCAACACCATCGGCGAGGGACTGCTGCCCATTGATATGCTGCGCGCCAAGCTCAGCTTTTTCGGCGCAAGCCGGTTCGATCCGCGATCAGATCGCTGGGTGCGCATCACTATGTTCCAGAATGCGCCCTACCCTGATGAGCTGGCCGCCGGCAACGCCGACGACTGGACCTATCCGCCGCTGGCGACAACATGAGCTGGTCCCTCAGCGAGATTGAGGGCCTTGCGCGTAAGGCCGCGCGCGGTGGAGGTTTTAGCTGGGGCATGGCCGAGGAGGCGGGCAAAGCGGTCCGCTGGCTGGCCAGCATCAAACTGCCCGGCCCCGAAGCGCTGGCAAGTTTTCTGGAGGCGTATGACCGCACGCCCCATGCATTGATGCGGCCCGGCGATACAAGCATCAACACATGGCGCGCGAAAGGTGGCACAATCTGCCCCATCTCGGCTGGTGCCGCGCTGTGCGATCTGGCCCAAAGCGACGCGCCCAGCCGCGATATTCACATCATCGGCTGCGCCTATCCCTTGCTGCTGCTACCCTTCGTGCGCGGCGCCTCCGAGGATGGCGGCCAGCCCGAGCGCATGATCTGGAACGCCGGAGTATTCGCGTTCGCAGCGGACGTGCGCGGACACACGGACGCGCCTATGACAGCCTGCGCCGATGTTCAGATCCGCGCCGGAACTGCAGACGATCTGCCACTGCCATCCTGCCAGATGCGATACGATCTGGCCGAAGGTCCGGCCGCCCGTCTCGCCCTTATGGCGGCGCGCACATATGCGCCCGATACCGATGAGAGTCGAACTGCCGGGGCTGGCGCAGGGCTGAGTGATAATGATTGACGCGCTTGCCGGTCGCAGGCCGGAGCAATTGAGCCAAAACTTCGGTGGCGAAGTCTCAGTCGAACTCGCGCAGGCGCGCAACGTAACGGGCAAGCGTGTCGATCTCGAGGTTGACCGCATCGCCGATGGCCGCGCGGCCCCACGTGGTTACGTCCTTGGTGTGCGGGATGAAGTTGACGCCAAAATCGCAGCCATTCACTTCGTTCACAGTCAGCGACGTGCCGTTAAGCGCAACCGACCCTTTAGGCGCGACAAAGCGGGCCAGTGCCTCTGGGGCTGTCAGGGTGACGCGCGTGCTGCCGCCCTCATCGCGCATATCGGTGATCCGCGCGATGCCGTCGACATGGCCCGATACGATGTGGCCGCCCAGTTCGTCCCCGACTTTAAGCGCGCGTTCCAGATTGATCCTGCGCCCCTCGCGCCAGTCGGTCAGATTGGTCTTGGACACAGTCTCGGCCGAGATTTGGACGTCGAACCAGTCCGCCCCCGTCTCGACCACCGTCAGGCACACGCCGTCGCACGCGATAGACGCGCCCAGATCGATGGTATCGGTGTCGTAGCCGCATCCGATGCGCGCGCGCAGGTCGCCCTGCTGTTGAAGCGAGCGCAGCGTGCCCTGATCGGTGATGATGCCTGTGAACATGCGTCTGGTATCCCGTGAAGTTCAATCCTGAGGTAACCGCGCAACCCGCGCCAGACAAGTCAGGCTGTGCCAATTGTCTTAAATTTGCCGACATCCCCGCTTTTTTTCCAGCGGTTAGCCTCAATTTAATTTTTGCGGGTATGAAGACGTCATGAACACTGCATCTGGCGCGCGCCACGTCTTTTTGTTCCTCCAAGGGCCGCACGGTCCGTTCTTTGCGCGGCTGGCGCAGATGCTGCGCCATGCCGGGGCTGGGGTGTGGCGCGTCGGCTTTAACGCTGGCGACAGTGCGTTTTGGCCGGACAGGGCCAGCTATGTGCCCTATCGCGGTGCGCCGGACGACTGGACAGATACACTGGATGCGATGCTGACTGAAAAGGGCGTGACCGACATCGTGCTCTACGGCGATACCCGCCCAATCCACGCCGAGGCGGTGAGGCAGGCGCGCGCGCGCGGCCTGCGCATACACGTCTTTGAGGAGGGGTACATGCGCCCCTACTGGGTCACGTACGAGCGCGGCGGCAGCAATGGAAATTCGCGCCTGATGGACCTCAGCGTTGCGCAAATGCGCGCCGATTTGGAACGGTCAGACATGGACAGCGCCCTGCCCCCGGCCAGTTGGGGCGACATGCGCCACCACATATTCTACGGCGCGCTCTATCATTTCTGCGTCTTGGCGCTGAACCGCCGCTATCGCAGTTTCAAGCCGCACCGCGCCCTTACCGTGCGCAAGGAATTCTCCCTCTATCTTCAACGTCTACTGCTCATGCCCGCGCAGGCGATTGACCGGCGGGTGGCAACTTGGCGTATCCGGCATGGCGGGTTCCCCTATCATCTGGCACTTTTGCAGTTGGAGCATGACAGCAGCTTTCAAATGCATTCGCCCTTCGCGACGATGGCCGATTTTCTGGAAACGGTCGTGACAGGTTTCGCACACGGCGCCCCGACGCATCACCATTTGGTGGTCAAGGCGCATCCGCTGGAGGATGGCCGCGTGCCCGTGCGCCGCGACCTTCGCCGCCTCGCCCACGCGCATGGCGTCGCAGGCCGCGTGCATTACGTGCGCGGCGGCAAACTGGCGAGGCTGCTGGATGAGGCGCGTAGCGCCGTCACGGTCAATTCTACCGCCGCGCAGCAGGTTCTTTGGCGCGGAATTCCGCTTAAGACGTTCGGTAAGGCAGTCTATGACAAGCCGGAGTTTGTTTCGACCAAACCATTGGCAGACTTCTTTACCGCGGCTGAGCGGCCAGATCGCAAGGCCTATACTGATTATCGCCGCTATCTGCTGGAAACCAGCCAGATTGCGGGCGGTTTCTATTCCGCGCGGGGGCGACGGCAGCTTTTGCGCCAAGCAGTTGATATGATGCTAAGTGCGGACGATCCCTATGATGCGCTGCGCAGTGGTACCGCGGCACCCCAGCAACAGTTGCGCGCCGTAACATAAGGCGCGCAGGCCGTAGCGCTTTATTTTCATTTCCGAATAGGCTAGCGTAAACGCTGTTATACGCCGCGCAGACGGCGATACAACGACGACCGAGGCAGAAAATCAGGTCGAGGAGACCGAGCAGTGAACATCCAGACAAGCCGATGGGCGCGGTCCATCGCCCTCGTAGCCGTTGCCATTTTAGTTGCGTCATGTGGTATCCTTCCGCAGGTTGGTCCCAATAAACGACAGATTTATGCCGGCTCAGTTGATCGGTCGGGTGATGCGTTCATCGTGTCGGTCAATGACCGCGTGACACGCGCGACAGCGGTGCAGCCAGCACTCGGCTTTAGCGATGCGTTCCGCAATGCAGGCCAACTTGGCTCCGATACGATCCGCCCCGGCGATACACTGGGCCTGACGATCTGGGAGAACGTCGACGATGGCCTGCTGGCTGGCGAGGCGACGAACCAGACCGTACTGGAAGAGGTGCAGGTCGACGGCAGCGGGTTTATCTTTGTGCCCTATGCTGGCCGCATTCGCGCGTCGGGCAACACGCCCGAGGCGATCCGCCGCATTATCACGTCCAAGCTGGACGAGCAGACGCCGGACCCGCAGGTTCAGGTGCGCCGCCTTGCCGGTGACGGCGCGACGGTATCGCTGGTCGGCTCGGTCGGGGCGCAGGGCGTCTATCCTATCGAGCGGCCCACGCGCACTTTGTCGGCGATGCTATCGGCTGCCGGCGGTATCGTGATCCCCGCCGAGGTTGCGCAGATCACCGTCCTGCGCGGCAGCGAGCGTAGCAAGGTCTGGTTCCAAGACCTCTACAAGTACCCGGAATTTGACATCGCGCTGCGCGGCGGCGACCGTATTTTGGTCGAGCAGGACACCCGCGCCTTTACCGCGCTTGGCGCGACTGGTGCGCAATCGCGCGTGACATTCGAGACTCAGACACTGTCCGCCATTGAGGCGATTGCCACCGTTGGTGGCCTTCAGGCATCTGCCGCCGATCCTACCGGCGTCTTTATCCTGCGCAACGAGCCTGCGGTAATCGCAAATCAGGTCCTGGGCCGTAGCGATCTGATCGGCGATCAGCGCCTCGTCTATGTGCTGGATCTGACGCGGCCCAATGGCATGTTCATGGCGCGTGATTTTTCGGTCCGCGATCAGGACACGCTTTATGTGACCGAGGCACCGTTCGCACAGTGGAGCAAGGTGATCGGCGCCCTTACAGGCTCGCTAGGCTTCGTTGGCAACGTCGATTCCGCCACGACAGCCTTTGGCGGCTAATGTCTGCGCATGGCGAAAATGATCCCGCCGGGGCCGAGGGGCGTCGGCGGGTTTTTTATTTCAACGCCGGTTTTCTGCGCCAGCGCCGCCTACGGCGCATCATGGAATTGTCTGGGTACGACATGCGCCTCGGTTGGCCCGGCGCGGATGATCTGGTGGCCGTCTGGGGCCACAGCCCCTACGCACACCGGGGCGAGGTAGCGGCGGCGCGTACCGGCGCGGGCCTGATCCGGCTGGAGGATGCATGGCTCCGCTCAGTCCATCCGGGGCGGTCGGGCAGCCCGCCCTTGGGCCTGCTGATTGACGGACGCGGCGCGCATTTCGACGCATCCCAGCCCTCGGATCTGGAGGTGCTGCTTGGCACGCATCCGCTGGACGACACGGCGCTGATGGACCGTGCCCGCGCAGCAATCGCGCGGCTGCAAGCGGCGCGCCTGAGTAAATATAACGCGCACGACCCCTCCATGCCCTGCCCCGATCCGGGTTATGTGCTGGTCATTGATCAGACCTATGATGACGCCGCCGTGCGGCTGGGCGGCGCAGATGCAAACACGTTTCGCGAGATGCTGTACTACGCGCAGGAGGATAATCCCGGCGCGCAGATCGTGATCAAAACTCATCCCGAAACTGCAGAAGGCCACCGCGCCGGATACTTTGGTACGGCCGATGCAGCGGCCCATATTACCATTCTCGATAGTCCCGTTTGCCCTTGGTCCCTGCTGGAGGGGGCCACCGCTGTCTATACCGTTTCCAGCCAGCTGGGGTTCGAGGCAATTTTTGCCGGTCATCGCCCGCGCGTGTTCGGCCAGCCCTTTTATGTCGGCTGGGGCCTGACAGATGACCGCCACCCTTTGGCTCTGCCGCGCCGGTGCCGGGCGCTTAGCCGGGCGCAGATATTTGCGGCGGCGATGATCCTTTATCCCAAATGGTATGACCCTTTCCGCGATAAGATTTGCGAGATTGAGGACGCAATCGCCGCGCTTGAGGCCGAGGTCCGCTGCTGGCGCGAGGATCGGCTTGGGTGGGTCGTGCATGGCATGCGTCTGTGGAAACGCGGGCCGCTGCAACGCGTCTTTGGCCGCCACGTACGGATGAGCTTTCGCGGGGGCGCGCCGGAGAGGCGGCATATGGTTTGGGCACGCAAGGCAGATCAAGCTCCTGAGGGCGCTGTGCGGGTCGAGGACGGCTTCCTACGCTCGCGCGGATTGGGGGCGCAGCTGGTGCCGCCGCTCAGCCTGGTTCTGGACACGCGCGGCATCTACTACGACCCCACTCAGCCCAGCGATCTAGAGGCTTGGATCGCTCGCCGCGCGCTTATGCGCCCCGACCAGACCCGCCGCGCAGAGGCGCTTATAGCGCAGATCATCGCGCAGGGCGCGACCAAATATAACCTTGGCGGTGCCATCCCGGACCTGCCTGAGGGCCATCGCATCCTCGTGCCCGGCCAGGTCGAGGATGATGCGTCGATCCGGACTGGCGCAGGGCGCATCTGCACAAACTTGGCGCTGCTGCAGGCGGTGCGCGCGGCCAATCCGGATGCAGTGATCCTTTACAAACCACATCCCGACGTCGAGGCGGGCTTGCGGTCCGGCGCTATCCCGCCAGGCGCGGCGGAGGAACTGGCCGATATGGTGCTGACCAGTGCCGATCCCGCCGCGCTACTGCGCGATGTTCACCGCGTCTGGACCATGACGTCGCTCTTGGGTTTCGAGGCGCTGATGCGCGGCGTGCCTGTCACAACCACCGGTGCCCCTTTTTATGCAGGCTGGGGCCTGACCACCGATCTGGGCACAATCCCAGCCCGTCGCAGCGCACGGCCCACGCTGGAGGGCCTCGTCCACGCAACTCTGATCGATTATCCGCGTTATTTCGACCCTGTCACCGGCCTACCCTGTACCGCCGAAGTAGTGCTTGAGCGGTTGGCAGCAGGCACAGTGCCCAAGCCCAGCCCCGCAAATCGCGCCCTGTCAAAACTACAGGGCCTCTTTGCATCGCGCGCCCCGCTCTGGCGCTAGAATGACAAAACGCCGCGTACTCATCTAAGCACGCAGCGTTTTCATCGTTCTAGGATGGTAGAAATCCGACCATCCGCCTTAGGCGCGCTCGGCATATTCCATCGTCTCGGTATTCACGATGATGGCCTCGTCCTGCCCCACGAAGGGCGGCACCATCACCTTGACGCCATTGTCGAGAATAGCCGGCTTAAAGCTGTTTGCCGCTGTCTGGCCTTTCACCACCGGCTCGGTCTCGACGACCATGCAGGTCACCTTTTGCGGCAGCGTGGCGTTCAGCGCTTCGTCCTCATGGTACTCGATATGGATGGTCATGCCGTCCTGCAAGAACGGGCGGCGCTCGCCCAGCAGCTCGGCAGGCAGTTCCATTTGCTCGTATGTTTCGCTGTCCATAAACACCAGCATGCCGTCCACTTCATAGAGGAACTGCTGGTCTTTTTGATCAAGGCGCACGCGCTCGACCTTGTCAGCGGAGCGGAACCGCTCGTTCAGCTTGCTGCCGTTGCGCAGGTTGCGCATTTCGACCTGAGCAAAAGCACCGCCCTTGCCTGGCTTGACGTGATCGACCTTAACGGCCGACCACAGACCACCGTTATGCTCCAGCACGTTCCCGGGGCGAATCTCGTTTCCGTTGATCTTGGGCATTATGGCAAAATCCTGACGAAAGGTTGATAGAATTCAGGCCAACCCTATATCTTGTGATCATCAAGGGGGCAAGCCAACGATATGTCGTGCTGCAGGTGCAGAAGCCATGCAAAAATCGCATAGCAGGTATGCATATCTGCTCTATCCGAATCGGTTAGACTGCTCCATAACGAGGACTAAGCTGAAAACGCAAGACCAATAAAAGCAAGGACGAACCATGAAGGATTTCGTTGACGGTGCCGCTTTCAACAATGAGCAAGGCAATCGAGCACGCAAACTTTTCGCAGCCGTCGTACTGGCTGCGCTAGACGACGCCATTTCTGACGACAAGAAATACGGCAACGGTCCTGACCAGATCGCGCGCTGGGCACGGTCCCGCGACGGACGAGAAGTGCTGTCCTGCGCCGGGATCGACCCGAATGAGCGTGTTGTGTCGGGCCTGATGGACTTCGTGTCCAAGGGGGTTCGTACATCCGTCGCGCTGTCGCGCGAAGAAAGCGAGCGTCGCCACGCCGCCGCTCAGGCCGAAGCCGCCTAAACCACGCACGAAGACTGTTGATGTCGAAGCCCTGCCTCTGGCGGGGCTTTTTCATTTCACCGCCGCTTTGTGCCGCCCTATAATCGGCGACACAAACAGGAGGCAGGAAATGGCGCGCGCGATAATGATACAGGGCGCAGGCTCCAACGTGGGCAAGTCGATGCTGGTCGCGGGCCTCGCGCGCGCTTGCGTGCGGCGCGGGCTAAGCGTGGCCCCGTTCAAGCCGCAGAACATGTCGAACAACGCCGCTGTTACAGCGGACGGGGGCGAGATAGGGCGCGCCCAGGCGCTTCAGGCGCGCGCCGCCGGACGTGAACCGCACACCGATATGAACCCCGTTTTGCTAAAGCCAGAGAGCGAGACAGGCGCGCAGATCGTCGTGCAAGGCCGCGTCATCGGAAGCTGGCAAGCCCGCGCCTATCCTGAGCGCAAGGCCGATCTGATGCGCGCGGTACTAGAGAGTTTTACTCGGCTGTCCGCTACCGCCGATCTGGTACTGGTCGAAGGCGCCGGCAGCCCGGCCGAAATTAATCTGCGCCAAGGCGACATCGCCAACATGGGCTTTGCCGAGGCGGCTGGCGTGCCTGTGGTACTGGTCGGCGACATCGACCGCGGCGGCGTTATTGCGCAGATCGTCGGAACGACGGCCGTGCTACCGCCTGAGGATGCAACCCACATAAAAGCGTTTGCGATCAACAAATTTCGCGGCGACCCTCGCCTATTTGACGATGGCCTTGAGGCTATAAAGCAGCGCACAGGCTGGCCGTCCCTTGGCGTGATTCCGTGGTTTCGTGAGGCATGGCGCCTCCCCGCTGAGGATGCACTGGACATCGTTCAACGCCCCGGTGGCGCGTTCAAGGTGGTAGTACCGCGGCTTGGCCGAATTGCCAATTTCGACGATCTGGATCCTCTCAGCGCCGAGCCTGACGTCACCGTGCAGATGATCGAGCCTGGGCGCCCGCTGCCCGGCGATGCCGGGCTGGTCCTGATTCCCGGCAGCAAGTCGACCATCGCCGATCTGGCCGAATTTCGTGCCAATGGCTGGGATATC
>JAGXGX010000187.1 GCA_024636515.1 Roseovarius sp. | reverse complement strand
GTTATGACGGGCCTTGGGGATAGGCGTCGCACCATGGCGCGGCGGCGCGACGTCGGGTTCGTGTACCAATTCCACCACCTGCTGCCGGAATTTACCGCGCTTGAGAACGTCGCGCTGCCACAACTGGCCGAAGGGGTGCGCCGCAAAGACGCCGAGGCGCGCGCGCAAGAGCTGCTGGATCATGTCGGCATCGGCCCACGTGCAGGACACCGCCCATCCGCCATGTCGGGGGGCGAACAGCAGCGCGTGGCGTTCTGCCGTGCGCTGGCCAATCAGCCACGTCTTTTGCTGGCCGATGAGCCAACTGGCAATCTGGATCCCGCCACATCCGATCAGGTTTTTGCAACGTTGATGGGCCTCGTTCGGGATACAGGGCTGTCGGCGTTGATCGCAACACATAACCTGGAGTTGGCCGCGCGGATGGACCGCATCGTGCGGCTGGAGCAGGGGCGGCTGGTCCCGGGGTGATTGACGCAGGCGCGCGCGCAGCGCAAAAAGGCGCAAACGCCTGAAGGAGCCAGCGAAATGCCCACAATCGACACCGCCCAGATCGAAGCCCTTTCCAAAGCTGCATTGATACGCCACGGCGCTGAGGAATGGATCGCGGCCAGCGTCGCGGATGCCATCCGCGAGGCCGAGGCGACGGGCAACCGGATTTGCGGTCTCTATTATCTGGAGAGTTATTGCCAGCAACTAAAGAGTGGCCGTGTAAAGGGCGCCGCTGTCCCCGAGGTGACGCGACCGCGCCCCGGCTCGGTCCGGGTGGATGCAAAGTTCGGCTTTGCTCAGGCGGCATTTCAGCGCGCGTTGCCCGAGGCGATTGCCGCCACTAAGGAAAACGGAACCGCGTCGCTGGCTGTGTGCCACGCGCATACCTGCACGTCGCTGGGGTACTTTACCGGGCAGATCGCGCGCGCGGGCCTGATTGGGCTGGGCCTGACCAATGCAACGCCCATAGTCGCGCCGCCGGGTGGCAGCAAACGTGTGATCGGCACGAACCCTATCGCGTTTTCCGTGCCCGACGGGCAGGGCGGTGTCGCCATGCAGTTCGACCAGTCCACCACCACAACGGCCATGGGCAAAATCACCATGGCCAAGGCGGCGGGCGAGAGCATCCCTGAGGGCTGGGCCATCGATGCGGATGGGCGCCCGACCACCGATCCTGAGGCGGGGATGGCCGGGTCCATGGTCAGCCTCGGAGGCGCTGCGGCCGGGTACAAGGGCTGGGGCTTTGGCCTGATGGCCGAGATACTGGCGGCCGGCCTCACCGGCAGTCTGGCCAGTCAGGACTTATCGCCGTTAAAGGCGCCAGAGGGCGCGCCGCATGACCTGGGCCAGTTCTATCTGCTGATTGATCCCGGCATGTCCGATCATTTTGCCACACGCCTCGCGCGTGTTGCCGAAGGCGTGGCCGCGGATGAGGGCGCGCGCATGCCGGGGCAAGGGCGCGTTGAGGCGGCATCGGTGGATGTGCCGGACGCGCTGTGGGCTCAGTTGCAGGAACTGGCCGGCACGCACTGACAGCAAATGTTTGCCTTAAGGCGCGTGCGGCGTATCTTTCCCTAAGAGAGGGATACGTCCATGAAACAGATTATCTTTGCAATTTGCACCGCTGCCGCACTTAGCCTCGCGCCCGCCGCTCGTGCGCAGGAGGGTCCGATCCGCGCAGTCATCGAGGCGCAGATTGAGGCGTTCGAGGCCGATGATTTCGAGACTGCATTCAATTTTGCCAGTCCCACTATTCAAGGCATGTTTGGGACCGCGCAGAACTTTGGCGCGATGGTAAAGGGCGGCTATCCAATGGTCTGGCGCCCCGACACCTTGCGCTTTTTGGCGCTGGAGGAGCGGGGTGGCCTGCTATTTCAGGACGTGATGGTACGCGATGAGGCGGGCGCGCTGCATATTCTGGAGTACCAGATGCAGCAGGGCGAAGACGGATGGCTGATCAATGGTGTAAGCATTCGTCGCGCTACTGCCGGGACTGCCTGAACTCTATAATCTCAGCATTCCCGCCTCAGATCCACCGTCACGGTGCTGCCAGCGGCAATTAACTTTCCGTCTTTATTTCCCTCGACCATCCGGGCGCGCCCCGGGCTGGCGCAGATTGTGACGTCCGCAGTCCCTATTGGGGCGGCGCGGATGCGAAAGGGAAAGCAAGATGAACAAGGCAGTAACCGACGGAATCCTTTTTATGCCGCCCGCTTTTGAAGGTGGCCTTGGTGTCTATTCCAGTGGCGATGGTACGCCGGGATCGGACACCTATCAAAACGCGGCCAACGCGGCCTTCGTGCCTGCCGATCAGGATTTTGGCGGAGCGCTGGAAGTGCAGAAGGCTCAGAGCGTGCAAAAGCTGCGTTACATGGGCCAGACGCCGATCCTGCCGGGCTGCTACCTGCGCATCACCGCGCGGGTCAAGGCGATATCCGGTAACCTGCCGACAGTGCGCATTGCCGGCTGGGCTGGCACGCCCAGTGGTCATGTAAGCGGCGTTCCGGAGGCCGGACCCGCAGTTGCGTTGCAAAGTTATGGACAAATAGTTGAGGTCAGCGCCATCGTCGGCAGCGGCGTCCGGGGCGGCGTCGATATGGCCTGGGGGCCGGTGCCGACCTACGGCCATTTTGGCCTCGACCTGCTTGGGGGGATTGGCGGCATCGTGCGTATCGACGATCTGGTGATCGAGGACGTCACGGATGTGTTCCTGCGAGATTTGATCGACACGGTCGATGTGCGCGATTTCGGCGCGATAGGCGACGGGGTACATGACGACCAAGCCGCATTCGAGGCGGCCGATGCGGCGGGCGGCGGGCGCGACGTGCTGGTGCCGATGGGAACGTATTTTCTGGGCGACAGCGTAACGATGCAATCGTCCGTACGCTTTTCCGGCACTGTTACGATGGCCACGCAGCATATCTTTAGCCTAGCGCGCAACTACGATCTGCCTACCTACATCGATTCATTCGGCGACGAGGAACTGGCCTTTCGCAAGGCGTTTCAGGCGCTACTGAACAACTCAGGCCACGACTCGCTGGATATGAAGGGCCGCATCATTTCCCTAACCGGGCCGATCGATATGGCAGCCGCAGTGCCGGATAAAACTAGCTATTCACAGCGCCGACTAATCAAGAATGGTCAGATTTATGCGCTGAGCCGTCCCGCGTGGGATACGGAGGTCGTCACATCCCGCGCCACCTATTCGCCAAGCAACAGCCTGACGCTGACAGGTGTGGTCGATGTCGCAAATATCGTGCCCGGCGCCGTGGTCGAGGGCCATGGTGTGGGCCGCGAGGTGTACGTGTCCTCGGTCGATATCCCCGCGCAAGAGGTGCGGCTGAGCCAGCAGCTTTATGATGCGGCAGGCACGCAGAACTTCACCTTTCGGCGGTTTAAATACATGCTGGATTTCAGCGGCTTCGCCAAGCTCAGCAAGTTCTCGATCTCGAACGTCGAGTTTCAGTGTGACGGGACGTGCAGTGCCGTGATGCTACCGCAGGCGGGGACTGGGTTTCACTTTCGCGACTGTTTTTTCACCCGGCCCAAGGATCGCGGCATTTCCAGCCTCGCAGTGGGTGATCAGGGGATGATCGTGGATCGTTGCCAGTTTTTGTCCGATGAGAGCGGAAACACCGTGGCTGAGCGTACATCAATCGCGCTGAACGTCAACGCCAACGACGTCAAGCTGCGCGACAACCGCATTGTGCGATTCCGCCACTTTGCGCTGCTAGCCGGGTCCAGCAATATCGTGTCGGGCAATCATTGGTTTCAGGGCGACAATTCCAACGATGGCACACGCAGTGCCGGCCTGATCCTTACGCGGACCAACTGCCGTACGACGATCAATTCAAACTACGTCGACAACTGTTTCATCGAATGGAGCAACGAGCATGACAGCGCCCCCGAATACTCTAGCGAGTTTTCGTTCAGTGCGCTCAATATGGTCGATAACGTATTTCTGGCAGGCAATGTCGCACCTTGGTTTACCTTTTTGGTGGTCAAGCCGCATGGCGCCGGGCATTTCCTGAACGGCGTGAACGTCAGCGGCAATTCGTTCCGCATCATTGATGATCCCATTGACCGGATCGAGATGGTGGATACCAGCTTTGCCGATCTGGACTACAACCGGATCAAGAATATCGCGTTCTCGGACAACACGTTCGGCAACATTTACCACACCGTTTCTAGCCCTCTGTTGTTGAAATACAGTCAGAACACACCCAGTGCGACATGGACTATCGATCCGGGTGCAAGCCTGCCGTTCGGCGCGTATGCACAAACGGTGACATCGGTCCTACCCGCCGGGCCGCTGCGGACTGCGGGCGGTGGAATCGCCCATATCGCGCCCTACTACGAGGCCAAGCAGGGGGCGAACCGTAACCAGATAAGCCTGCAGTTTGGCACGCCAGTGTCAGGGACAGTGACTGCGGTGGTGCGTATCGACGATCCATTCTGAACGCGCAACTATTCGTGAAACACGGCAAAGGCGGGCCCTCGGGTCCGCTTTTTTATGGTGCAGGGCTTTATGCTCAGCTAGCGCCACTCAAAATGTCGGCGGGGTACAAGCGCTTATGATTTCGCACGTTTCCGGGCCGACCTGTCGAAAGCGGTGTGGTTTGCGACTGTCAAAGTAATACGCATCGCCCGGTCCCAGTACCTTGCGCTGATCGCCCACTGTCACCTCAATCCGGCCCTTCACCACGATACCGCCCTCTTCGGCCTCATGGTCGATCATTGTGCGGCCCGTGTCGGCGCCGATCTCATAACTCTCGGACAGGATCATCATCGCGCGGCCAAAAAGGGTGGTTCCGATCTGTCGCAGCGACACGCCGTTTTTGCCGATCTCGGTCAGGTCTTCGGCGGCGTAGAAAACCTTGCGCTCTGCCTCCGGCTGGTAGGCAAAAAACTCGGACAGGGCGATGGGAATCCCCTCTAGGATGCGTTTCAGCGCTGATACCGACGGGTTCATCTTTCCGGCCTCGATCAGCGAAATTGTCGAGTTTGGAACCCCAGTTTTTTTCGCCAAGGCGCGCTGGGACAGGCCCGCTTGTCCGCGAACCGCCTTCAGGCGGGGGCCAAGCTCTAGATCGTCGGGTACAGCAGACATGTTTATTATCCCAAACACTTTGAATTTGAGCTAAGTTAAATCAATGGCTTGCCTCGCGCAAGAAACAGACTGTTGAGGGCTGAGAAAACGGCGTACAGCGGATTAGAAGCCCCGACAGGCGATTCTGTCGCGGGCTCAGTCACTATTTCTCGAAAGGATGCGTCATGTTGAACGCCGAGATCGCAGAACGCCGCACAGACGCCATTTCGCAGGGTGTGGGCATGCTGACACAGGTCTATGCAGACCATGCCAAGAACTCAGAACTGTGGGATGTTGAGGGCAACCGATATATCGACTTTGCCGCCGGCATCGCAGTCGTCAACACTGGCCACTGCCACCCCAAGGTGATGGAGGCTGTGACAGAGCAGCTGTCCCGCTTCACGCATACCTGCCACCAGGTCGTACCCTATGAGAACTATATCCGCCTTGCTGAGCGCCTGAACGAAAAGGTGCCGGGCGATTTCGTCAAAAAGACCGTGTTCGTGACCACTGGCGCGGAGGCCGTCGAGAACGCGATCAAGGTTGCGCGCATCCACACTGGTCGCTCCGCCGTTATCGCATTTGGCGGCTCGTTCCATGGCCGCACGTTCATGACGATGTCACTGACAGGCAAGGTCGCCCCCTATAAAAAGGGCTTCGGCGCGATGATGCCCGATGTCTATCACGTACCCTTCCCGATTGATTTGCACGGCATCAGCACCGAGCAGTCGATGGAGGCGCTGACCAAACTGTTCAAAGCCGATCTGGATCCGGACCGTGTTGCTGCGATCATTATCGAGCCCGTGCAGGGCGAGGGCGGATTTTACCCTGCACCCGCGGACCTGATGCGCGGTCTGCGCCAGCTGTGTGACGACCATGGCATCGTTATGATCGCTGATGAGGTCCAGACAGGCTTTGCCCGCACCGGCACGCTATTTGCCATGGACGGCTATGACGTGTCTGCGGACATTACCACGATGGCCAAGGGTCTGGCTGGCGGTCTGCCGCTGGCGGCGCTGACGGGCCGGGCCGAGATGATGGATGCCGCGCATCCTGGCGGTCTGGGTGGCACCTACGCGGGTAATCCGCTGGGCATCGCCGCATCGAACGCCGTCCTTGACGTGATCGAGGAAGAGGATCTGTGCAGCCGCGCGAACGAGCTTGGCTCGCGGCTTAAGCAGCGTTTGGAGCAGATCCGCGCAAACACCCCCGAAATGGTCGACGTGCGCGGCCCCGGCTTCATGATCGCGGCTGAGTTCAACACGACTGATGGTAGCGCGCCGAATCCCGAGATGGCCAACCGCATCCGCATGGAGGCGCTTAAGCGCGGCCTGATCCTGCTGACCTGCGGCGTTTACGGCAACGTCATCCGTTTCCTCGCGCCGATCACCATTCAGGATGAGATCTTCTCCGAAGCGATGGAAATTCTGGAAGCGTCTATCGCAGCAGCGCGGACGACGTAGGCTTCACGGCCAACGACTTGAAAGGAGCGTGCTGAAAGGCGCGCTCCTTTTTTTCGCTAGTTGTGGCAGCTCCACTTGTCAAAGCGGGTGGCGAGAACATATGATGAACATATGACCCGCCAAACCCTAGATCAAAAGCTCGCGATTCTTAGTGACGCTGCCAAATACGATGCCTCTTGCGCGTCGTCGGGCGGCACGAAACGCAATGCGCGCTCCGGCGGCGTCGGCTCCAACAACGGGGCCGGGATCTGCCACAGCTATGCGCCTGACGGGCGTTGCATCAGCCTGCTGAAAATCCTGATGACCAATTCTGCATCTATGATTGCAGCTATTGCATCAACCGCGTTTCATCAAACGTGCCGCGCGCGCGATTTTCCGTCGATGAGGTGGTGAAGCTCACCATCGAATTTTATCGCCGCAACTATATCGAAGGGCTCTTCTTGTCGTCGGGCGTTATCCGATCGCCTGACGCTACCATGTCGGACATGGTGCAGATCGCGCGCAAGCTGCGACACGAAGAGGGATTTCGCGGCTATATCCACCTGAAAACCATTCCCGACGCCGCACCTGAATTAATTGAGGAGGCAGGGCTGCTGTCGGACCGCCTGTCGATCAATGTGGAACTGCCCACCGACGCCGCGCTTAGTACCTACGCGCCCGAAAAGAACCCCGGCCAGATCCGACGCGCGATGGCCGATGTGCGCCAGCGACAAGAGGTGTCAAAGGACCGCAGCCATACGGGCAAGCGGCCGCCAAAATTTGCCCCCGCCGGGCAATCAACTCAAGTGATAATTGGCGCTGACGCCTCGACCGATGCCACCGTGCTGGGCCAGTCCACCCGGCTTTATTCCAGCTATGGTTTGCGCCGCGTCTATTATTCTGCCTTCTCGCCGATCCCCGACAGCTCGGCCAAGCTGCCGCTGATAAGCCCGCCGCTCCAGCGCGAGCATCGGCTCTATCAGGCCGACTGGCTGCTGCGGTTCTATGGCTTTAGCGTGGATGAAATCACATCGGTCACGCCGGATGGTAACCTCAACCTCGATATCGACCCCAAGCTTGCTTGGGCGCTCGCACATCGCGGGCTGTTCCCGCTGGACGTCAATCGTGCCAGCCGCGAGTTGCTGCTGCGCGTGCCGGGATTTGGCGTGAAAACCGTCAGCCGCATTCTGACAACTCGCCGTTATCGGCATCTGCGGTACGAGGATATAGTGCGCATGGGCGCGTCGATGAAGAAGGCGGGCGCGTTTGTGACCGCAGGCGGCTGGACCCCCGGCACGCTGACCGACAGCGTAAATTTGCGTGCGCGTTTCGCGCCCCCGCCCGAGCAGATGAGCCTCTTTTAATGCGCTGCGTAACGGTACCGCTGATCGGTGCATCAACGGTATGGCGCGATGTCGCGCGCGGGTTGCTGGCCGCTGGCGTGGCGCCGAGCGATGTGCTCTGGAACGCCGAGGGGCAGGGGGATGCACCTGACCTTTTTGGTGTGGACGACGCGGTGCCGACCAGCGCGGCGGCGCTGACTGTGCCGCGTAGCTTTGTCGCGATGGCAAACTCGGTCTGCTATCACAGCGATCCGCAGCGTTTTGCGCGGCTCTATTCCCTGCTGTGGCGGTTGCGCAGCCAGCCGCACCTGATGTCGGACTGCGCCGACCCGGACCTTGCAAAACTACGCCAGATGGAAAAGGCGGTTCATCGCTGCCGCCACAAGATGCGCGCCTTCGTCCGCTTTCGCGAGATCAGCGTGCCGGGGGCCAATCGTCGCAGCTTTGCTGCGTGGTTTGAACCGACGCATTACACGCTGGAAATGAACGCGTCATTTTTTCGCGACAGGTTCGCCGATATGGACTGGCGCATCGTCACGCCAGACGTTACGGCGATTTATCGGGGCGGCGAGGTCGCCTTGGAGCCGGGACAGCCCGCGCCCAAGCTGCCAGAGGATGCCAGCGAGGAGTTGTGGCTGACCTATTTTCGCAACATCTTTAACCCCGCGCGTCTGAAGGTAAATGCGATGACCTCCGAGATGCCCCGCAAATATTGGAAGAACCTGCCGGAGGCTGCTGCGATCCCCGACCTGATCGCAAACGCGCCCGCGCGTGCGCGCGCTATGGCCGCTGCTGCGCCCACGCTGCCGCCGCTGAGGGCGGCCAGCGCACAGGCGCAACAGGCGCGCTTAACGTCGGTCTGGGCTGATACAGGCGAGGGGCTGGAGGCCGCGATTCGTACCTGCACGCGCTGCCCGCTGCACTGCACCGCGACGCAGGCCGTGTGCGGTGAGGGTCCGCAGGACGCCGCGCTGATGATCGTCGGCGAGCAGCCGGGCGATCAGGAGGATCTGGCGGGGCGCCCCTTTGTCGGGCCCGCCGGACAGTTATTTGTTAAGGTCGCGCAGGAGGCGGGGCTGGATCGCAGCGCGGCCTATGTGACCAACGCGGTCAAGCACTTCAAACATATTCCGCGTGGGCGCCGCCGCCTCCATCAGCGCCCTAATGGCGCTGAGATTGAGCATTGCAAATGGTGGCTGGACGCCGAAATTACGCGCGCCGCGCCTCGTCTGATCGTTGCCATGGGGGCGACGGCGGCTCATGCGCTGACCGGGATGGGCGCGCGCGTCACCGCCCGGCGCGGCGGGATTGAGCGCGGTCGCCTTGGCCACGATGTGCTTATCACTGTGCATCCATCGTACCTCCTGCGCCTGCCGGATGCAGATGCGCAGGCCGCCGCAACCGCCGCGTTCCGCGCCGATCTGGCGCTGGCCGCACGGCATGTGCAAACCGCTGGCGCATGAGCGCCGCGCCTAGCGCTTGGGCCGTCGCATTTCCCACGCCTCGGTGACGGTGGTGTAATCGTGGTATCCCATGCGCGCAATGGGCCGCGCGGCTACCGTGTCAAAGCGCCCATCCTTGATGTATTCATCTTTGATATGCGTCTGGACGACCTCGCCGATCACCAGATAATTGTCGGTGAGGGTACCGTGCCGATCGCTCAGCTGGCGCACCTCCAGCGTAACGCATTCCAGCGCGGCGGGGCTGGCGGCGACAAAGGGCGTCTGAATGACGACGGACGTGCCGTACTCAAGCTCTGCCACCTCGAATTCGTTGACGCCAGATGGCTCGTCGCCAGACGTGATGTTCATCTGCTTCGCCAGCTCTTCGGTGGACAGGGAAAAGGTAAATTCCCCACGCTCGCGCGCGTAGGTTGATGAGTGTTTCGCCCCTTCGCTGCTGAACATCACCATGTCAGGGCTCGACCCGATAGCGTTGAAAAACGAATAGGGCGCCAGATTGGCCTTTCCGCCGGGATCAAGCGTGCCGATCCAGCCAATAGGACGGGGCGCGATGATCGCCTTGAATGGGCTGTGTGGCAGGGCGTCCGGTCGGTCGTCGCCGTAATGCATGTGTGTCTCCTGATGTGGCGCGTATGCTGGTGCACTCTAGCCCGCAGGACGCCAGTGTCGAGCGGCGTTCAGGCGATTCCCGCATGCGTTGGATCGCGGAAGGTCTTTACCCCCTCGCCGATTTGCTCGATCAGCTTTAGCGCCGCATCCGACATGTTAACGTGTTTGTAAAACAGGCCGACATGGATATTCGCGAGCGGAAAGAAACCCTCGGACTGACCCAAAATCCGCATCTCGGGTAATAGCGTCTTGGCCGTCAGGGCCGTCACGCCCATTCCGTCCATGACTGCGTTCTGCACCGCCGATATGTTAGGGCTCTCGAACGAGACATGCCATCTGCGGGCTTCGGCGTTCAGTGCGTCCATCATTCGCCGCCGGTAAAAGCACCCTTCGGGGTGCGCGATCAGCATAACGGGACGGCCTGCATCTACTTGGTAATCCGGCCCGCACACCCAGACGGGCCGCTCCGCCCAATAGAGCGAGACATGCGGTGCAGGCATGCTGTCGGTGACCGCCAGCGCCATATGCAGCGTATCGTGATGCAGCGCATCGACCAGATCGGAGCTACGGTCGCAGCGCACATCCAGCAGCACGTCGGGATTGGACTGAGCAAAGCGGGCAATGATCCGCTGAAAATAGTCGACCGAGTAATCCACCGGTAGCCCGATGCGCAGCGTGCCGAGTATCCTTGCATCATGCAGGTTCGCAACGGCCCGATCATTCAGCCGCAGAATATCGCGAGCGTAGCCCAGCAAAGTCTGGCCATGGGCCGTCAACTCGATCCGTTTGCCGTTGAAGTTAAGCAGCTTGCCGCCCGACACCGCCTCCAATCGCTTGATCTGAAGCGAAATGGCCGGCTGCGTGCGGCCCAAGACGTTTCCCGTCTCGGTGAAGTTATCCAGATCCACTGCCGTCACAAAGGTGCGCAGCAAATCTGTTTGAAGGTTGGTGAAACGGCGCGTCATTAACAATCCTTATGAAATCATTGCTACTATAAATTTTACTCCTAATGCAAGCCGTCCTAGCCTCTGGATGCTGTAATTCAAGAGGACGCGATGCCAAAGGATACTGTTTTCGCCGCCGAACTGCCGTGGCCTGCCTATCAGGCGCGTGTCGAGGACGGCAACGTCCCGATCCTGATTCCCTTGGGGTCGATGGAGCAGCATGGCCACCACATGCCGATGCATGTCGACGTTTTGCTGCCCACCGAATTTGCCCGGCGCGCCGCTACTGAGGCGGGTGCACTGGTCGCGCCGCCCTTTACCTATGGCTACAAATCGCATCAAAAATCGGGTGGCGGCAACTTCTTTCCCGGCACGACCAGTCTGGACGGCGCCACGTTGGTCAACGCGCTCAAGGACGTGGTCAAGGAGTTCGTCCGCCACGGCACGCGCAAACTGTGCATCGTTAACGGCCATTTCGAGAATTCATGGTTCATCACCGAGGCCATCGATCTGGCTTTGCGCGAATTGCGCTGGGACGGAATCACGGATGTCAGGGTAGTGGTTCTCAGCTACTGGGATTTCGTCGATCAGGCCTCGATTGAGCGGCTTTACCCAGACGGTTTCCTTGGCTGGGATATCGAGCATGGCGGCGTTCTTGAGACATCGCTGATGCTGCGCCTGCACCCCGATCTGGTATCGCTTCAGGACGCCGTTGATCATCCGCCCGCCAGCTTTCCGCCCTATGATGTATACCCTGCGCGCCCCGAATGGACGCCCGCCAGCGGCACGCTGTCCTCGGCCAAGGATGCAACGGCGGAAAAGGGTGATATCCTGCTGGACGTCTGCACACGCGGCATCGTGGCTGCGCTGCGCACCGAGTTTGATTTACCCAAAAAATAAAAAACCAACCAACAAGGAGGATACCAACATGACAATCCATCTGGCACGGCCCACACGCCGTAAGCTGCTGACCATGACCGCTGGGGCCGCGCTGGCGACGCCGTTCCTGTCGATCCGCGCCGCTGCGCAGACGACAAACCTGTCAATGCTAGCATGGTATGGCCACGCCGAGCCCGACATCGTCGGTGAGTTCGAAGAGGCGAATAACGTTAAGTTCACGCCGAAATACTACACCGGCGGCGACAATATGCTGGGCCTCATCGCTCAGTCGCCCCCCGGCACCTACGACGTGATCCTGTCGGACGGCGAATATGTCCAGCAGTTGAACGCAGCGGGCTATATCCAAGAACTGGATGCGGCCGACTACGCATTCGACGACTTCTTTCCCGAGTTTCAGAAATTCCCGGGCCACTGGGACGGGGACAAGCTGTATTCCGTCATCACGCGCTTCGGCTTTTTGGGCGTGTCGTACAACACGGACGAATTCAGCGAAAAAGAGGCATCGACCTACGGCGTCTTTGCCGACGAGCGGGCCACTGGCAAGCTGGGCCATTTCGACTGGCACCTGCCAAACCTCGGCCAGATGAGCCTGTGGAATGGCAACGCATCTCCCTACGATATCGACGAAGCAGCATGGGCTGCGGTGCAGGAAACCACCATGGGCCTGCGCCCACAAGTCGGCGGTTTCTTTGACTATGGCGGAACGTTCTCGTCGCTCAAGAGCGGCCAGATGACCCTCTTTGCTGGTATCGGCGACTGGATCACGGGTGTGCTGGAAAAGAACGGCGCGAACGTGCGCAGCGTCATCCCCGAAGAGGGTGGTCTACAGTGGACCGAGTCGTTCTCAATCGGCAAGGGCACCAAGAACTACGAGATGGCCAACAAGTGGATCCAGTATATCACCTCGCCCGAAGGTCAGGCGAAATCGGCCGACATGGCCGCATACCCGGCGCTGATCCCGTCCGAGGCCGGCTGGAAGGTTTTGAATGAAACCAACCCCGCCGAGGCCAAGCGCCAGAAGATGGTGATGGGCGAGGCCAATGTCATGGACATGATCCGCGACGGTCGCATCCAGTTCCGCCAGTTGCCCGTGCAGCAGGATCTGGGCACGTGGAATGACTTCTGGTCGGACTACAAAGCCTCCTAAGCGACATGCCGGGGCCGCATACCAGCGGCCTCGGCACACCCCCCTGATCCCGGACGCGCATGATGAAACGCCCCAGCCTATTCTCGCTCGTTTTGGCTATGCCGCTGCTCGTGTGGCAGCTGGCCTTTTTCCTCTTTCCGCTCCTCTTTCTGATCGCGATCAGTTTCTGGACGGTCAAGATGTTCCAGATGCAGCCCGATCTGAGCTTCGCGAACTGGCAGCGCATCCTGACGCGGGGCGTTTTTTGGGATGCGTATCTGCGCACCATGATCTTGGCGACCTCGGCTGCGGTCCTGACCAGCGCCATCGCCTTTCCGGCCAGCTACGCGATCTCGTTCAAACTAAGCGAGCGGGCCAAGCGCTGGATGATCTTTGTGCTGATTATTCCGTTTTTCACCAGCTATCTGGTGCGGGTTTATTCGTGGCAGGTGTTTCTAACCGACGCGGGTATTATCAACGCGGCCCTCGGCCATATTGGCCTTGGCCCCTATCCGATGCTGAACAACACCTTTGGAACTCTGGTCGGGATGGTCACGCTGTGCCTGCCGCTGGTGATCTTGTTGCAAACCTTCAGCCTGAATTTCGTCAACCGCGACCTGATTGAAGCCGCGCATAACCTGCGCTGCGGGCGGCTGCGCACGGTGGCGTCAGTCGTCGTGCCGTCGGCCAAGGTCGGCCTCGTTATCGCGGCGCTTTTCGCCTTTATCCTCAGCTTTGGCGATTTTGTCAGCCCGCTATATTTGGGCGGTGGCAACCCACCGACGCTGTCGATCATGATCACTGACATCACCAAATCGGGCCAGCAATGGCCGCGCGCTGCCGTGGTGGCCATTATGATGATCGCAACGCTGATGACCGTGGCCTTTGCCGCCATCACCTACGCCTACAAGGAGCGCGGCAAGTAATGGGTAACGAGAACAAACTCATCAACGGCTGGCTGATGCTGCATATTGCGCTGTGCCTGACCTTCATCTTTGCGCCCATTGCCGGCAGCTTTGTCTTCTCGCTGAATTCGGACCGATTTCCATCGCTGCCGCTAGGCGAATTCTCGCTGGATTGGTATCGCGCGATCTGGAACGACCCGCTGGTCTGGTCGGGCTTTGGCAACACGGTGATTGTCGGTCTGATCGTCGCCGTGATCGCCACGATCCTCGGCTTTGGCGGCGCCTATACCGACTATCGCTACAACTTCTTCGGCAAGTCGTTCTATCTGGCGCTGGCGCTGCTCCCACCCACGATCCCGGTCGTGATTATGGGCCTCGCTATGCTGGCGTTCCTATCACGCATTCAGTTGTCGGGCAGCACGATATCGGTCGTGATCGCGCATGGCGTTATGTGTAGCCCGTTTGCCATGGCCATCATCCGCCTTCGGCTATCGCAGATGGACCCGGACCTAGAGGCGGCAGCGTGGAACCTTGGCGGCAATGAATGGGCCACTTTGCGCCACGTCATCATTCCCTTCACACGCCCTGCGATTTTCGCCGCGCTTTTCATCACCATGGCTGTATCATTCGACGAATTCGCCGTCGCATGGTTCGTCTCGGGCTTGAACGAGACGCTACCGGTGAAAATCCTCGGCTTCCTTCAGGGGCAGGTCAGCCCGCGCATCAATGCTATCGGCTCGCTCGCCTTTCTCAGCACCATGACGCTGATCGTGCTGGCGCAGCTGCTGCTCCGAAATCCTAATGAGGGCTCGAAATAATGGATGCATCCACGACACCTCCCGCGATCGTCAAGTTCGACAATGTCGTCAAGAAATTCGGTGACTTCGTCGCCGTCGAAAAGGCTGATTTTGAAATCGGCCAAGGCGAATTCATGGCCATCATGGGTTCCTCCGGCTGCGGCAAGACGACGACGCTGCGGATGCTGGCAGGGCTCGAAGACCCCACATCGGGCGACATCTATCTGGACGGCGAGCGGGTGAACGGGCGGGCCACATGGGATCGCGACACGCCAATGGTCTGGCAGAGCCTTGCGCTATTTCCGTTTCTAACGGTGCAGGAAAACGTAGAATTCTCGCTGAAAATGCGCGGCGTGGGCAAAGCCGAGCGCGCCAAACGCGCGCGCAAGTGGCTGGAAAAAATGCAGATCACCGAGTTCGCTGATCGCGGCATCAACCAGTTGTCGGGCGGCCAGCGCCAGCGTGTTGCCCTCGCGCGCGCCTTGGTGACCGAGCCAAAGATCCTGCTGCTTGACGAGCCGCTGTCGGCGCTTGACGCGCATCTCAAGGTGCGGATGCAGGCGGTGCTGTCGAACCTGCAAAAGGATCTGGGTATCACCTTTGTCTATGTCACCCACTCCATGTCCGAGGCGTTTGCAATGGCCGACCGCGTGGTCATCATGTCGCGCGGCCGGATTGAGCAGATCGGCACGCCCGAAGAGATTTATCGCGCGCCGTATAACCGCTTTGTCGCGGAATTCCTCGGCTCGGCCAATATCTTTGACGGGGTAGTGGGCGCGGCGACGCCCGGCGGCCACATGGTCGCCTATGATGGTGGCGAGGTGGACCTGCCTGCATCGGAATTGCTGGACGCAAAGACAGGCGACAAGGTGACCTTTATGGTCGGCGCCGAGAACGTCGATCTGGCACCGACGGATGCGGGGCAGGACGGGCTGGCGGCCACGGTCGTCGGCGAGGAGTTCCTCGGTGCAACGGCGACGGTGTTTCTGGAAACCGACGACGGGCAAGAGCTGAAGGTGCAAAAATCGCATGCGGAGCTGAAGGCCGTGAAGTGCCATGCAGGCGCCCGCCTGATCGCGCATTGGGCGCCGTCGGCGTGCCACGTGTTGCCGGGCGAGAAGGGCTGAACTGTCCGGGTTGCGCACTGTGTATGCTGCCCGGATTTAGGTATTTAGACCAAGAAAAAGCCTGAGGTTACGCCCTGCGTGGATCGGCCATATCCCGCAACGCATCGCCGAGTGACGTGGCCCCAAGTGCGGCCAGCGTGATCAGTGCGCCGGGCCAGAGCGCGCGGCCCGGATACGCGCCCAGATGCGGCGTGCCTTCATACAGCAGGCGGCCCCAGCTGGGCATGTCGGGCGCGAAGCCAAAGCCGAGAAAGCTGAGCGCGCTTTCCATAAGGATCGCTGATGCCATTCCCAGGGCCGCCGATACGCCCAAAGGGGCGGCTATCGCCGGCAAAATATGTCGCCAGATCATCTGCGGCGCGCGCGTGCCGATGGTGCGAGCGGCGCGGATGTAGTCGCGTTGCATCAGGGCGCGCACCTCACCGCGCAGGATGCGTGCAGTGCCCATCCACGCCGTTCCCCCGATCGCGATTGTAATCAGCGCAAAGAGGCCCGCCTCGGGGCCGAAGCGGACAGCCAGCGGCGCGCGGAAAAGTGCCGCGGCAATCAGCAAGAGCGGCAGCAACGGCAGCGCGAGAAAGAGGTCAGTCAGCCGCATCAAAGGGCCGTCCAGCCGCCGCGACATGCCAGCCGCCACGCCAATGGCCGTGCCAAAGCTGACCGCCAAAAGCATCGCCACCAGCCCCACCGCTAGCGACACGCGCCCGCCTACCATCAGCCGCGCCATCAGGTCGCGGCCCAGCTGATCGGTGCCGAGAGGGTGCGCCCAAGTGGCACCCTGATTGCGCGCGAGAAGGTCCATCTGCGTCGGCGCTACCGGCCATATCAGCGGCCCAATCAGGACGAACGCCGCGAGTCCGGCGAGCAACGCGATGCCAAAGAGGGGGACGCGCCGCCTAAGCATCGCGCAAACGCGGGTCGAGCCATGGCAGCGCCAGATCGGACGCGAGATTTGCCAGTACGATAGCCACCGCAATCAAGACCGTGACAGTCTGCACCACCGGTAGATCGCCTGCGCTAAGCGACGTGATCAGCAGCTGGCCGACGCCATTCACGCCAAAGATACTCTCGGTTATAATCGCGCCCGCAAAGATCTGCGGCGCCCCAAGTGCGATGACAGGGAGCACCGGGATCATCGAATTGCGCAAGGCGTGAACCATTAGAATAGTACGTTCGCGCAGGCCCTTGGCGCGGGCGGCGAGGATGTACTCTTGCCCCAGCGTATCGAGCATAGCCGCGCGCATATACCGCGTGATCTGCGCCGTAGTTTGCAAACTGAGAACGGTGATTGGCAGCGCCATCTGCCGCATCTGCGCGGCAAAGCTGTTCCATCCGGTGACGTGTAGCGTGGTGTCGTAAATCGTCGGCGCCCATTCCAACTGAATTGCAAAGACATAGATCAGCACCGCGGCGGTAAAAAACGGCGGCAGCGCATAACCCATAGCGGCCAGCCCCGTGCCGGCCCGGTCGATAGCGCTGCCCTGCCGCCGTGCCGACAGAATGCCAAGGCCGATGGCGGCAATCACGCCGATGATATAGGCCGACCCTACGACAATCATAGTTTGCGGCAAGCGTTGCGCGATTAGGGTCATAACAGGCCCGCGCGTCTGCCAGCTGAGGATGCGCGGCGTATCGCCATCCGCGACGATACCCAGTGCGATCCCCGGCTCGACGACCACCATTTGCCACAGCCACATGCCATAGCGCACCGGCGCAGGCTGGCCAAGGCCGAGCGCCGCGCGCATTTCGGCGCGCACATCGGGCGGAATGGTAGAGGGCAGCTGCGCCATCGGATCGCCCGGCGCAAACTCAAGTAAAGCAAAGATTATCGCCGAAATCACAAGTAGCGTCGGTATCGTCATGGCGAGGCGGCGAAGGGCATGGGATCGCATGAAACGAGTGCCTCGGCTGATGAATGGTTGCGGCGACACGCGCCCGATTTAACCAGCATAGGCCGGCGGCTGGCTGGCGCGCAATGTGCGCTGATCTAGGTTTTATAACTGCTAGCCCGGCAGGCGATACCAGTCAGCGATGTTCCATAGCTCGCTGTCCCACGCGTTGATACGTATGCCGCCCAGCGAATTGGAGTGAGCGGAGACGCGCCCGCGATCAACCAGCGGCACCGCCACGTGTTGCTGCACAAGCATATCGTTCAGCGTACGCGATAGCGCGGCGCGCTCTGCCAGACCCGCAGTGCTGGACAGCGCGCCTAGCAACGCATCATATTCAGGGTCGCACCAGTTGCCGACATTGCGGCCCTGCCAGCCGTTTTCTGTACCCGGCGCCGCGTCGCAAGCCCAACCGGCAAGATACGCCTCAGGATCAGGGCCGTCCGATGCCCCGGCGTACATTTCGATATCGGCGCCGAATTTTTCCAGCGTGTCGGGACTACTGGGATCGCCGCTAAAGAAGACCGAGGCGTCTATGGCGCGCAACTCGGCGGCGACGCCGATTTGGCGCCACCATTCCTTGGCCAGCGCCTGAAAATTTTGCCGCACCGTATTGGCCGAAGTCTGAAACACGAACCTTAATTCTGTACCCTCCCGCTCGCGCACGCCGTCGCCATCGGTGTCGACCCAGCCTGCCTGCGACAGCAAATCGCGCGCGCCGTCCAGATCCTGCGCCGCGCACCCGTCATTGGCCGACGAGGCATAGGCAGGCGGGGCAGGTACTATGTTGCAGCTGACGCGTCCCGCTGCGCCATAGCCGATTTCGATCATGGTCCGGCGGTCCAGCGCCATTGCCAGCGCGCGGCGCACCGCGATATCGGACAGGGCTGGATGTGGCTGTGTTGCGTCATCCGGCACGGAGAAGTTAAAGGCAATCCTTTCGACCAGGGTTGAGAAGGAAGAGACGATCTGGCCTTTGCCGCGTGCCACCATCGCGGCCAGCACTTCGGGGCCCAGTTGCAGGTTCCATGCGTAGTCGAATTCGCCGGTCTCCAGTACTGCGCGCCCGGCCGACATTGCATCACCGCCGCCTTTCAGTAGCACTTGGCCGAATGCCGGTTGTTTGGGCACACGGTAGGCTGCGTTTGCTTCAAAGACGGCGGCATCTCCGGACCTGAACTCGACCACTTTGAAAGGGCCGGTGCCGATAGGCGCGAAATTCGCGTCGGTACAGCCCGGCGCGCGCGGCCCAAGGCAATCCGCAAACTGCGCCGCCTGCAAAAGAGGCGTCTGCGGACCTACGAACGGCCCATATGGAAAGGGCTTCGGTTCGTCAAAATGCAGCACAGCGGTCAGTTTGTCGGGGGTCTCAACGCGCGCAACGTCGCGAAACTTGTCGGCCTGCGCGCAGCCCGCGCCGGGGGCCGTGCAATAGCGATGGGTGAATGCAATATCAGCCGAAGTGACCGCGCTGCCATCGGACCATGTCAGCCCCGGCTTCAGCTGCCATCGGATGCTGCGCAGATCGGGCGCGACGCCGCCATTTTCCAAAGTCGGTATCTCGCGCGCCAGCCATGGGATCATGTCGCCGTCCGGCGACAGACGCGCCAGCGGCTCCAGCACCAGCGACGCCGCCTCGATATCCTTAACGCCGCCCGACAAATACGGGTTCAGTGTCGAGGGCGCTTGCCAGTAAAGGATACGCAGCATGCCGTCCGTGCCGCGCCCGTCCAGCGCATGCGCCGCGTTCGGGATGCCCAGAGGGAGACAACTCAGTAGCAGGGCAATGGCCGAAAATGCGGCACAGGATGGTTTCGTGATGAAATTATCCCCCAAAAAATGATCAGGACCATATGCACAAATTGGCGTAACTTCGCAAGCGTAGGGGGCTGGTAGCAATAAAACCAGCGGCGTTGGTGGCAAAGTCACGGGGGAACTAGCAGCACCTGCCTGATTTACGTGACAATTTACTGGTGTATGAGGGGGTGGACGGTGCTTAGATTCCAAATCTTTGCGCCTTTAGTCTGTCATCGCCCCAAGGAATGCCGCGATTACGAATCTTTTGAATATCCAAGACATGTCGATACGCCATTCGGGTGCTGTGCATCCAGCGGCCTCTGACGTGTCGCTGAGCATCGCGCCGGGTGAGGTGCTGGGCCTCATCGGGCCGTCTGGGGCGGGCAAGTCATCGCTCGCCGCCGCGCTACTGGGGTTAGTGCCGGGCGCCGAGGTGACTGGGCGCGCGATTTGGTCGGGTGAGG
>JAGXGX010000043.1 GCA_024636515.1 Roseovarius sp. | reverse complement strand
TCATGAGCGTCTCGTGGGCTCGGAGATGTGTATAAGAGACAGCCCCTAGCGAAGGCAGGTCAAAGCGGGTTTCAAAATATTGATAGGCATCATGAAAGACAACAAATCGTAGGCCCACGACCGGTGCAAGCCGCTGCCGAATCTCCTCCACGGCGGCGTCGATCTCGGACTTTCCGGCGGCTGCATTTGCGGCGTAGCTACCTGCGTTTTCGGGATCTAGCCTGCCCAGCTCGTCTGCGACAGCATCCAGCCACAGCTTGCCATTTTCGGGGTCGAGCCACGCGTGCGGATCGCTGCCCGCGTGATCGTGGCCCTCGTGGTCGTCATCATGTGTGCCCTCACCCTCAGGCACAGAAAATTGCGCACCTTCACGGAACTCCAGTACCGTCGTTCCGGGCACGTCCAGCAGCCGAACAATCGCCGCACCCGGCGCGAGCGTGTCGATGCTGCGCTCTAGCCACGGCGCCAGCGCGGGGCCAATCCAGAAAACGGCATCCGCCCCTGCCAGGCTGCGCGCCTCGGAGGGGCGGAGTGCATAGCCATGGGGCGACGCGCCCTGCCGCACGATCTGTTCGGGCGCGCCGATCCCTTGCATCACCCGCGCAACCAGCGATTGGACGGGCGCGACATCAACAGCGACCTTAGGAACTTCTGCTATGGCAGCTGCCCCGCCGGACAGCAGGAATGCGGTGGCGGCAAGGGCGGTAAGGCAAGTATTGATGAACATGAATACCTCATGTAATTTTATAACATATCGCTTCACTCTGTAGGTGATACAGTATAACACATCAAGAAATATCGACCCCCTACCTAAGGATGCCCCGCCATGCAGATGAAAGCCTTCGACGCGCACGACCATGATGGCTGCATCAGCGCAGGCATTGTCGCCGCCGAGCGGCACTGCGCCGAACATGCGCTGCAACTCACGCCGGTTCGTCGCCGCGTGTTGGAAATCCTGCTGAGCGAGCACAAGGCACTGGGGGCCTACGATATCCTTGAACAGCTGCGCGCCGACGGGCTGGGGTCACAGCCGCCTGTCGCCTATCGCGCACTGGATTTTCTGGTCAGCCATGGATTCGTACACCGGATCGAACGGCTAAATGCCTTCGTCGCCTGCTCGCACGGCGAGAACGCACATACCCCCGCCTTTCTGATCTGCCGCGCTTGCAAGCGCGTGACCGAGGCCGAGACGGACCCGGCCACCAGCGAACTGGCACGCGCCGCACAGCGCGCGGGGTTCGTGATCGAGCGGACAGTGCGCGAGGCCGAGGGGCTCTGCCCCGGCTGCGCGGAGGTATCCCGCGCATGAGTGCGCCGCTGATCGAAACACGCGGGCTAAGCGTGCGCCACGGCCGGGCATTGGTGTTGGAGAACGTTGATATCAGCATTGCCTCCGGCGAAATCGTCACGATCGTTGGACCTAACGGGTCCGGTAAATCCTCGCTGCTGCGCACGTTGCTTGGGGGCGTGAGGCCGAGCGCCGGGAGCATCACGCGGCGTCCCGGCCTCACGCTGGGCTACGTGCCGCAACGTCTGGTGCTGGATCCGGCCCTTCCGATCACCGTCGCCCGTTTTCTGAGCCTGCCCCGCCGGGTGACAGCCGAGGGTGCACGCAACGCGCTTGAGCGGGCCGGCGTGCCAGATATCGGCGCGCAGCCGATGGCCGACCTGTCGGGCGGGCAATTTCAGCGCGTCCTGCTGGCCCGCGCCCTTCTGGGCCGCCCCGATTTGCTGATGCTGGATGAGGGCGCAGCCGGGCTCGACCAGCCCGGCGCCGCGTCATTTTATCGCCGGATCGAGGATGTACGCCGCGACACCGGCTGCGCCGTTTTGATGATCAGTCACGATCTGCATGTGGTGATGAGCGCGTCTGATCGCGTCATCTGCATGAATGGACATGTCTGCTGCGAGGGTACGCCCGAGGTGGTGGCCGAGGCTCCCGTTTACCGCGCCCTCTTTGGTGAGGGCACGCAAGGCGCGCTGGCGCTCTACCGTCATCACCACGATCACGTGCATGGCGAGGAGTGCGGGCACGGACACGCCGCAGAGGAGAAGCGCCCATGATCTTGGATGATTTCATGGTGCGCGCGGCGCTGGCCGGGATCGGCACGGCGCTGGCCGCTGCCCCGCTGGGCTGCTTTGTCGTTTGGCGGCGCATGGCCTATTTCGGGGATGCGACGGCCCATGCCGCGATCTTGGGCGTCGCCCTATCGCTGGCACTGTCGCTGCCCATCTTTGCTGGGGCGCTGGTAGTGGCGCTGGCAATGGCGGTGCTGGTGACGTTGCTGTCGGGGCGCGGGCGCGGCGTGGACACGGTCTTGGGTGTGCTGGCTCACTCGGCGCTGGCCTTCGGGCTGGTTGGCGTGTCGTTCCTGCATGGGGTGCGGATCGATGTCATGTCGTTCCTTTTTGGCGACATCCTGTCGGTATCGCGCGGTGATCTGATCGTGATTTGGGGTGGCGCGGCACTGGTGCTGGGCCTCGTCTGCTGGCGGTGGTCTGCACTGCTAACCGCCACACTGGACGCCGATCTGGCCCGCGCCGCAGGGATTGACCCGCGGCGAGAGGAGCTAATCCTGACGCTCGCCCTTGCCATAGTAGTGGCGGTCGCGATCAAGGTGGTCGGCGCACTGCTGATCACCGCGCTCCTGATCATTCCCGCTGCAACCGCCCGCCCCTTTGCCCGCACGCCCGAGGGCATGGCCGTCGCCGCCACTTTGCTGGCGATGACGGCTGCTTGGGCGGGTCTGCGCGCGTCCTATGCGCTGGACACCCCGACCGGGCCGACCATCGTATGCGTCAGCGCGGTACTCTTTGCAGGGTCCAGCATCATCGCGGCGCTTAGACGCGGATAGCGGGGCCTAGTGCATTCGCGCGGCACGGCCCCGGCGCACCGGGCGCGTGACATGCGCACTGGCCTGATGTAGGTACCCGACAAATGCCTGCGCCGCTGCACTTTCGGCCGGCGCGGACGCCGCCTCAAGCGCCGCGCGCGCGGCCTCTGGCGTGGCCGCACCGGTCAATCCGAAGGCCCATTCGAGAAACCCCATACGCGCTGCGGCTTCGGCATCAGGACCAGTCGCATCGCTGCGCTCCAGCCCGCTTAATATCTGCGTAACACTCATCTATCTTACTCTCCTCGGCCACACCCCCGGACCGGATGGGGCGAGAGGATGCGCAAAGGCTGTGGAGCGTGTCGCCACCAACAGCGCCCGCACCGCCCCCCGCGGTTTGACGTCAGTCCAAGGCTGGTTTCCGGACTTGAGGGGCCGGGCGCGAGGCCCATGATCCGGCAACCTTCCCAGACCTCGCGGCCCAGTGGCATATTGCCGTCTCGCCCACCCTTACCGTTGCGGGGGCAGTGCCGGATTTGCACCGGCTTCCCAATTCTCTGCGCGGATACGCAGCACCTTGGATGTACAATGTGACGGATTTGAAATTCGCGCGCAACGATTCATCACTGGCTGCAGCTCATAAGATTGGCTTCTCCTCAAGCGGGTAGTCAGAGGCTATGCAATCTTATCGTCGTACCTTGTGAACAGCGCATACCGGCGATAAAAACCGCCGCGCTGACCAAGTTCGACTGTTCATGAAAATCCTACGCATTTTGAATTGTGAAGCCGCGATGGGTTGATGCGCTGCCTGCAATTTCGAAGGTGCATATGCCGCTGCCTCGTAGGCAATGGATTTTGAACACCTGCAAACCACAACAATACCAATACCTTCAGGGATATACGCCGGGCCATTCCTTTAGCCGGATTCAATCGGCAAAACCCATCCCGCGACCGGTTCCACCGCACCCCGCTGGACCCTTCGCCCGCCATTTGAGCTAATTCTTCAGTGCACTGTAATTGCAAGAATCGGTTTGCCGTAGTGCATTGAATTCACGATTTCGGCGCTCCTCTCAGAATATCCCTCGCTGACGTGGTCTCCGCTGGCCGCGATGCAACACACGCAGGGCGTTACGTGCAATTGGATACTGCCGAACACCCAAGATTGCAGGGTTTCACCGGACAGGTTCTGCGGGCGCGCCACAGAAGAAACTAAGTTCCACGCCACCAAAGTTTCATTATTCGCGAGTTGTTAAGTCCAGCATGCCTTCACTCGTTATCAAAGCAGGCCTACCAGAATTGCATGCGGCGCGCCGAGAGGCTCGGCCGCTCTATTGGTTCGTCGGTATCTTCAGCGTTTTCGTAAACCTGCTGATGCTGACCGGCCCGATCTATATGCTGCAGGTTTATGATCGGGTGCTTGGCAGCCGGTCGGTCGAGACGTTGGTGGCGCTAACGCTGCTCGTTGCATTCCTCTTTGGCATCATGGGCATTCTCGACTTTGCGCGCAGCCGCATCATGGGCCGGGTCGGCGCGCGCTTTCAATCCCTGTTGGAGCGACGGGTGTTCGACGCAGTGTTGCGCAAATCGGCGCGCAGGCGCGATCAGGGCAACGCAACAGGCCTCAGCGATCTGCAAGCGGTGCAGCATCTGATGACGTCGCCCGTGCTGACGTCGGCGTTCGACATTCCCTTCACGCCGCTTTTTTTGCTGGGCATCTGGATATTTCATCCCCTTCTGGTCGTGCTTGCCCTCGTGGGTGGCGCGGTTCTAATCGTGCTAGCCCTGCTCAATCAACTGGCGACGCGCCGCCCGCTGGCCGCCGCAGGCGAGGCCGGCGTCACAGCCGATCTGATGGCCGCCGAAATCCAGTCCGAGGCTGAGACGGTGCAAGCCATGGGCATGCGCGGAGCGGCCTTCGACAGATGGCAGACCGCGCGCTCGCAATCGCTAAAGCAACATATCCGCTCGGCCGACCGAGCCGGCAGCTTTACCATATCGACCAAGACGTTCCGGCTGTTTCTGCAATCGGCAATGCTGGGTCTCGGCGCTTGGCTGGTGCTACAAAATCAGCTGACGCCGGGCGCGATGATCGCAAGCTCAATCCTTCTGGGCCGTACGCTGGCCCCGATCGAGCAGATTGTCGCGCAATGGCCCTTGGTGCAGCGCGCCGTACATGGCTGGTTCGGCCTGGGTCGGCTGCTGGCCGAGGTGCCCCCCGAGGGCGAGCGCACAACCCTGCCCCAGCCCAGCGCACGCCTTGCCGTGCAGGGCCTCACCATAGTCCCGCCGGGCGAGCGTGAGACGGTACTGCGCGGTATCACCTTCGCGCTGGAGCCGGGCCAGGCTATGGGCGTCATCGGCGCGTCAGGCTCCGGTAAATCATCACTCGCACGGGCGATTACCGGTCTATGGCCCCCTGCCGGGGGCAAGATACGGCTGGACGGCGCGACGCTGGACCAATTTGCACCCGAAACACTCGGCCAACATATCGGCTACCTGCCGCAGCGCGTGCAGCTTTTTGCTGGCACAGTGACGCAGAACATCGCCCGCCTAGCGGCCGACCCCAATGCGGAACTGGTCGTCGCCGCGGCCAAACGTGCGGGCGCACATGACATGATTCTCGCACTGCCGGACGGATACGACACCCAAATCAGCGCCGGGGGCGGCCGTCTGTCCGGCGGCCAGATGCAGCGCATCGCCCTCGCTCGCGCGATGTATGGCGATCCGGTAATTCTGGTGCTGGATGAGCCGAACTCAAATCTCGACAACGAAGGCAGCGAGGCCGTGAACAGCGCGATCCGCACTTTCAAGGCGGCAGGAAAGGCCATTTTGATCATGGCCCATCGCCCCGCATCCATTAAGGAATGCGATCTTCTGCTGATGCTGGAGGGCGGACAGTTGCGCAGCTTTGGCCCCAGGGACGAGGTTCTGCGCAATGTCGTGCGCAACCGTACTCAGATCGTGCAATCGGTCGCCCAAGGGGGTGCGCAATGAGCGCTGCGTCCGACTGGTCTGCTCGCTGGCCCATAGCTGTCGGCGTCGTAGGTGTGGCGATTCTAATAGGGGGCTTTGGCATCTGGGCGGGGTTTACCAACCTTGCTGGCGCGATCATCGCGCAGGGTCAAGTCGAAGTCGATCAGAACCGGCAGGTCGTGCAGCATCCTGACGGCGGCGTGGTCGAGGCGATTCTCGTAGCTGAGGGTGCGCACGTCGCGGCGGGCGACACGCTGCTCACCCTCGATCCCACTCTGCAGACCTCGCAACTGGTCATAACCGAGAACCAGCTGTTTGAGTTGATGGCCCGGCGCGGGCGCCTTGAGGCGGAGCGCGACGACCGTAGCGACATATCCTTCGATCCAATCCTCCAAGAGTTGGCCCAATCACGGCCCATCGCCGCCGAACTGATGGAGGGGCAGACCCGTCTTTTGGCTGCGAGAGCCGAAACCGCCGACAATGAGATTCGGCAACTGGGCAAGCGCCGGGATCAAATCTCCGACCAGATCAAGGGGATTGAGGCGCAACAGGGGTCCATGAACCAGCAAAGGGATCTAATCGCACAGGAGCGCGTGACGCAGCAGTCGCTGCTGGACAAAGGGCTGACGCAGGTTTCGCGCCTGCTGGCCCTGCGCCGAGAAGAGGCGCGATTGGGCGGTACGCTGGGCGAGCTAACCGCGCAAAAGGCACAGGCTGAGGGGCGCGTTACAGAAATCGGGATCGAGCGATTGAGGTTGGGCGCCACTCGCCGCGAACAGGCGATCACCACCCTGCGCGAACTGCAATACCGCGAGCTGGAGCTGCACGAGAAACGTGCGGCCCTGCAGGAGCAAATCAAGCGGTTAGAGATCGTGGCACCAGTTTCGGGCGTAGTTTATGGCCTTCAGGTTTTTGCCCCCCGGTCGGTCCTGCGCGCGGCCGATCCTATCCTATTTATAGTGCCGCAGGACCGGCCGCTGATCATCACGGCGCAGGTGCCGATCACTGATATCGACCTGCTGCATCCGGGGCAGGCCGTGATCTTACGCTTTTCTGCGCTAGACCAGCGCAAGACGCCGGAACTGACGGGTCAAGTTATGCAAATCTCGGCCGACTCCTTTCGTGACGAGAGCACGGGAACAAGCTATTACCGCGCCCGCATCACCCTCAGCGACAAAGAGCGCCGCCGCCTACCAGACGATACCACGCTGGTCCCCGGCATGCCGGTCGAGGCATTTTTTCGCACCAGTGACATGACGCCCATGGCCTATCTCGTAAAACCGCTATCGGACTATTTCGCCCGCGCATTCCGGGGTTGATCGTGGCGCTCTATAACGGTCACTGCGACTTACAGAGGGTTTCGCTTAGCTGCGTTTCTTGCGCCTATTTCTCGAGCATGGGTGACTAGACCGAAAAAATAAACCGCCACTAAAACGGCACATCATCCGGGCTGGTGACAAAGCGCGCGACGACCTTTTTTGTGCCGGATTTTTCAAAGGC
>JAGXGX010000042.1 GCA_024636515.1 Roseovarius sp. | reverse complement strand
GGCTGATCGGAAAACTCGGCCTTGAGGTCGGGCATGTCTGATCCACCGCTTCCGGCGCCGGAGGTATCGCCGTCCGCCTTGCCGTACTGGACATCGCCCGTCTGCGCCATGAAGCCACTGATAACGCGGTGAAATACGACGCCGTCATAGGCGCCTTGCTCGGCCAGTGTTGTTATCCGCTCGACATGTGCGGGCGCGACATCTTCGAACAGATCGATAGTGACGGTGCCGTTCGCCTCGCCTGCGATGTCGATTTCCAGACCTGTGGCCAGCGCTGGTGCGGCGGTGGCCATCAGAAGTGCGGCTGCCAGAATGTTATGCATCGGAGGCCACCTTTACGCTGATCATGCGATCAGGATTCGCGGGCGGCTCGCCTTTGGCGATGGCGTCCACATGCTCCATCCCTTGAATGACACGGCCATAGACAGTGTATTGCCCGTTCAGGAAGTGGTTGTCTTTGAAATTGATAAAGAACTGGCTGTTCGCGCTGTCGGGGCTCTGGCTGCGCGCTGCACCCAGTGTGCCGCGATCATGCGGGATCTTGGAAAACTCGGCCTTGAGGTTTGGCAGGTCGCTGCCGCCTGTGCCCGCGCCGCGCGGATTGTAGTCCTTTTCCATGTTGCCGTTCTGTACGTCGCCCGTCTGGGCCATGAAGTCGTTAATGACACGGTGAAACGCCACGTTGTCATAGGCGCCGCTGCGGGCCAGCTCCTTCATTCGCTCAGCGTGGCCGGGGGCCACGTCGGCCAGTAGCTCGATCGCGACTGTGCCGTCCTTCAACTCGATCAGGATGGTGTTTTCTGGGTCTTTGATCTCGGCCATGGATGGGCCTCCTTTGTTATATGCGTCGCAAGGATATCTAGGTGTTCGGGCGCACATTGCCAAGCGGGCCGTCTTGACCCGCCTGCATCCGCGCGCCAAGAGGGGGCGGACTTCGCAAGGCAAGGATGGCGCAATGAGCTGGAAAACCCTCGACGATATGGACCTGAGCGGCAAGCGCGTATTGGTGCGCGTGGACATCAACGTGCCGGTCGAGGCTGGCCGCGTGACCGACGACACGCGGATGACGCGGATCGTGCCGACTGTGAACGACATACTTGCGCAGGGTGGACGCCCCATGCTGATCGCACATTTTGGTCGGCCCAAGGGCAAGGTCGTGCTGGATCTGTCATTGCGCACCCTATTGCCTGCGCTGAAGGCCGCGTTGGGCCACACCGTTCGCCTGATCGAGACGCTGGAGGGTGCTGAAAACCTGACAACCGAGGCCGCCGCCGCCGAAGTCCTGCTGTTAGAGAATATACGCTTCTACCCCGGCGAGGAGGCCAACGATGCGGAGTTTGCCGCACGCCTTGCCGCGCTGGGCGATGTTTACTGCAATGATGCATTCTCGGCCGCGCATCGTGCCCATGCCAGCACGACCGGCATCGCGCATCTCATGCCATCCTGCGCGGGCCGCCTGATGCAGGCCGAGTTGCAGGCGCTCGAGGCGGCACTAAGCAATCCCAAGCGACCCGTCGTCGCCGTTGTCGGCGGTGCCAAGGTTTCGACCAAGCTAGACCTGCTGAGTAACCTTGTTGAAAAGGTCGACAGCTTGGTAATTGGCGGCGGTATGGCCAATACCTTTCTCGCCGCGCAGGGGCAAGGCGTGGGTAAGTCGCTGTGTGAGCATGACATGGCCGGTACTGCCCGCCAGATCATGTCGAAGGCGGCGGATAAGGGCTGCGAGATTATCCTGCCTGCCGATATCGTCGTCGCGAGGGAGTTTGCTGAGAACGCCCCCAGCGAGACAGTTGCTGTGCATATGTGCCCCGACGATGCGATGATTCTGGATGCCGGGCCGCGCAGCGTCGCGCGCGTGGCCGAGGCGCTAGATCGTGCAAAAACGCTGATCTGGAATGGCCCCTTGGGCGCGTTCGAGTTCGCGCCCTTCGATGCGGCCACGAATGCCGCCGCCCGCCACGCAGCGAACCTGACCCGTGCGGGACGGCTAATTTCGGTCGCAGGCGGGGGCGATACTGTCGCCGCACTGAACCGTGCCGGCGCGGCGGACGGGTTCACCTACATCTCGACTGCGGGCGGCGCGTTTCTGGAGTGGATGGAGGGCAAGGATCTGCCTGGCGTCGCCGCGCTAAAGGGCTAAGCCTTGCCGCGGTGACCAACTTTCAGCGGCGATCCGCGATTGATGAGATTAGCTACCTGAGGCTACATTCATCGCGCGTGCCGTTAGCGCCACCACAATTGCAACGTCCGCGACCCTCGCCTATGACCAAAGGCGCGAATGACAAGGGTGGAGCCAGATCGATATGACCAAGACACGCCAAGCCGAAAAAATCCGCGCCGGAAACGGCTTTGTTGCGGCGCTGGACCAATCCGGCGGCTCGACGCCCAAGGCGCTGGCGCTGTATGGCGTGCCCGAGGATGCGTATAGCACCGAGGCGGAAATGTACGATATGATCCATAAGATGCGTGCGCGGATCGCCCAAGCCCCGGATTTCAATGGCGATAAAGTAATCGGCGCCATCCTGTTTGAGATGACGATGGACCGCGAGATTGCTGGCAAGCCGTCGGCGCAATATCTATGGGAAGAGCGCGAAGTTGTGCCCTTCCTAAAGGTCGACAAGGGGTTAGAGGACGCGACGGACGGCGTGCGCCTAATGAAGCCAATGCCGGATCTGGACGCGCTCTGCGCGCGAGCGGCAGAAGCGGGCATTTTTGGCACCAAGATGCGCTCGGTCATTGATGCGGCCTCGGCCAGCGGGATTGAGGCCATCGTCGCGCAGCAATTCGAGGTGGGTCGCCAGATACTAGGCCACGGCCTGATCCCGATCATTGAGCCTGAAGTCACTATTTCGATTGACGACAAGGACGAGGCGGAAGCTCTGCTGTTGGACGCTCTTACGCGCCATCTGGACGCGCTACCAAAGGGGACTGAGGTGATGCTGAAACTGACCCTGCCCGAAAAGGCCGGTCGCTATGACGCACTGACCCGGCACCCAGTTGTCTTGCGTGTCGTCGCCCTGTCAGGCGGCTATTCGCGAGACGAGGCTAATCGGCGCCTGGCACAGAATAGCGGCATCGTCGCCAGTTTCAGCCGTGCGCTGACCGAAGGGCTGTCTGCAGATCAGAGCGACGCTGAATTCAACCAGACCATCGGTGCAACGATCGACAGCATTCATGCGGCGTCAGTCGCGGGATAAGCTGCACGATCCGTAGGGGGCCAGCTCCCCAAGTTGAAAACCCTTTGGATTTTTCAACTCTTCCCCCGGGATATTTGACTGCAAGAAGAACGGGCGGACTTTCTTCTTGTGGGTAAGTATCCTCGCCGAAGGCATGAAATCTCTTTTGGAGCGCCCTCAGCCAAGCCGCGCGAGTATGGCGCCTGTATCGACACCAGAGATCGCGCCAGGCGTGCGGCCACGCTCGCCAGTCAGACGGGTGGCAATATACGCCTCGGCGATGGTGGTTGGTGCCTGCCGGATCAGAACCGACGCGGTCAGCAGCGTCGCAAGGCTGTCCGCATACCAGCGCGCCTGTGCCTCGTCGGGCAAGCGGGGAAAGCGATCCATGTGGCCGCGAAGCGCTGCGTCATAGCGACGATATTCGCCAGTCACTGCGCCCAGTGCATCGCTCAGTATCTCGCCCGCCATCGGGACGGTGCGCAGCGTGCGCAGGATGTCGAGACAGACGGCATTTCCGGACCCCTGCCAAATACCGTTCAGTGGCGCCTCGCGGTAAAGCATCGGCAGGCCAGTTTGTTCAATATACCCCATGCCCCCTAGGCATTCCATCGCCTCGCTGACCACAACAGGGCATAGTTTGTTCCCCAGAAACTTGGCCAGCGCGGTGCCTAGGCGCGCAAAGTCGCGGCCCTGTTCGGTGTTGTCATCGAACGCGCGTGCAACAGCGAGGCCTAGCGCCAACGCCCCCTCCCAATCAAGGGCCAGATCGGCAAGAACGTTTCGCATTAGTGGCTGGTCGATCAACCTCCCTTCGGCGATGCTGCGATGCTGCGTCCAATGGTGTGCCGCGCCGAGCGCCGCGCGCATCAGTCCAGCAGGTACCATGGCGGTGTCGAGGCGGGTGTGGTGGATCATCGTCATGACGTGGCGGATGCCGTCCCCTTCATCGCCCAACGGATAGGCCAGCGCGTCTGCATACTTAATGTCGGCCAGCGCGTTGGAACGGTTTCCGCTCGTGTCCTTTAGCTGTTGAATGTGAACCGCGTTGCGCGTGCCATCCAGCCACCGGGGGACCAGAAACGCGGTTAGTCCTCCGTCCGTCTGAGCCAGCGTCACCATTCCATCTGACATGGGGGCCGAGCAGAACCACTTGTGACCGCTCAGCCGGTAGGCATCGCCGTCGCGAACCGCGCGGGTGGATGTCTGCCTAAGGTCGGACCCACCCTGTTTTTCGGTTAGCGCCATACCCATGGTCGCCGCGGCCTTTTGTGCGAGGGGTTTTGTTGCCGGATCGTATAGACGTGCTGTTAGCTTGGGCACCCATGTGTCGAACAGAGTGCTAGACGAGCGCAGCGCCGGGACGGCGGCGTAGGTCATGGACATGGGGCAGCACACGCCAGGTTCGACCTGCGACGTCAAATACACCATCGCGGCGTGGGTGGCATGCCCGCCTTCTGCGCCCTCCCACGGCAGTGAGGCATACCCGGCGCCGAGGCCGGTCTGCATCAGCGTATGGTAGGCTGGATGATACGCCACCTCGTCCAGCCGCCGTCCGCCCGTGTCAAAGATACGGGCCTCAGGCACGTTGCGGTTTGCATCCATCCCGGCGTCGCGCATCGCCGCGCGTCCAATCTTACGGCCATAGAGCGCGAGATGGTCGTGGTCCGTATCAAGTGCGTGGTCTTGCAGGGCGGGGTCGCTTGCCCACAGATCCAGATCACCGCGCTGTGCGGGCTGGTTCGTGGCCGCGTTTGTATCGGTCTCGGAATAGGGACCGTTGGCTTCGCTATGGCGTGTATGAGGCATTGATGGCTCTCCTTTAGCGAGCGCATTTACGCGGCACAGGCGCAGGATTGCAACGCCCGCTGCGCGATTGTCTGGCTGCCGCGAAATGGGATTCCATAGGTGCGGCATATATGACAAGGTGACCGCAAGGCCCGCTCAGAGGCATAGCATCGAGGCAAGACCAGTGATCAACCGTAAAAACCTGCCTGTGGGCGTATTCGTTTATTTTATCATCGCCTTCGCGCTGGCCGCATATTTCACGTTTGCCGCTGTGCAAGGCGATTTCGGGCTGTTTAGCCGTGCCGAGATCGACGCCGAGGCTAGCGAGTTGCAAGTGCAACTAGACCTGTTGAATGCCGAGGTCGCGGTGATGGAGAACCTCACCCATCGGCTCTCCGATACCTATTTAGATCTGGATTTGCTGGACGAGCAGGCGCGCGCCGTGATTGGCCTGTTGCGCAGCGACGAAATCGTCATCCGCTAAGATCGCTTGCCCCCACCAAGGTGAGGTGCGTATCATGCTTTGAGGCGCGCAAATGTTTGTGCCGCGAATAGTTTAGCGTTAAACTATCCATGACAACTGTGCCAACCAAGGGGATACCTGCCAATGGCTGCCCAGAAGAAAGCAAGTAAATCAAATGCTTCGGCTGATGAACTGAAGGCCTACTACCACGACATGCTGCTGATCCGGCGATTCGAGGAGAAGGCAGGACAGCTATATGGCATGGGCCTGATCGGTGGTTTTTGCCACCTCTATATAGGTCAGGAGGCCGTCGTCGTCGGCCTGGAGGCCACCGCCGAAGAGGGCGACAAGCGTATAACCACATACCGAGATCACGGCCACATGTTGGCCTGCGGCATGGACCCGAACGGCGTTATGGCCGAACTGACTGGCAGGCGCGACGGCTACAGCCGCGGTAAGGGCGGCTCCATGCATATGTTCTCGAAAGAAAAGCATTTCTACGGCGGTCACGGTATCGTCGGTGCAAACGTGCCACTGGGCGCGGGTCTCGCGTTTTCTGACAAGTATCGCGGCAATGATCGCGTGACGTTTACGTATTTTGGCGACGGCGCGGCCAATCAGGGCCAAGTCTACGAGACGTTCAACATGGCTAAGTTGTGGGATCTGCCCGTCATCTTTGTCATCGAGAATAACCAGTATGCTATGGGCACGGCGCAGAAGCGCTCCACTTCATCGCCTGAGCTGTACAAGCGGGGCGAGGCGTTTGGCATCCCCGGCGAGGCGGTTGACGGTATGGACGTGCTGGCCGTCAAGGAAGCGGGCGAAAAGGCCGTGGCGCACTGCCGCTCTGGCAAGGGGCCATACATCCTAGAGATCAAGACCTATCGCTACCGCGGCCACTCAATGTCCGACCCTGCCAAATACCGCACCCGCGACGAAGTGCAAAAGATGCGCGACGAAAAAGATTGTATCGAGCATGTGCGCGACTTGCTGCTAACCGGCAAGCACGCGACCGAGGACGATCTGAAGGCGGTCGACAAAGAGATCAAGAAGATCGTCAACGCATCCGCCGAATTCGCCAAGGATAGCCCCGAGCCGGACCCAGCCGAGCTGTGGACAGACGTCTATGCCGAAACCGCGCCGCAGAACGCCTGAGGAGGAGACCACATGCCAACAGAGATTCTCATGCCCGCCCTCAGCCCGACGATGGAAGAGGGGACGTTGTCCAAATGGCTGGTCAAGGAGGGTGATACCGTCGCGTCTGGTGATATCCTCGCCGAGATTGAAACAGACAAGGCCACGATGGAGTTCGAGGCCGTAGATGAGGGCACGATAGGTAAAATCCTGATCGAGGCCGGCACCGAAGGCGTCAAAGTGAACACTGCCATCGCCGTGCTGCTGGAAGAGGGCGAAAGCGCAGACGATATCAGCAGCACGCCCAAGCAGGACGCCAAGACAGAGTCGAAGTCGAGCGAGACATCCGAGCCTAAATCGGACTCGCCCAAGGCAGTCCCGGCCCAGGCAGCAGCCCCAAAACCAGACCGCAGCCCCGATTGGCCCGAAGGTACCGAGACGAAAAAGCAGACCATGCGAGAGGCTTTGAATGAGGCCATGGCCGAGGAAATGCGCCGCGATGGCGACGTGTTTATTATGGGCGAGGAGGTGGCCGAATACCAAGGTGCCTACAAGATCACCCAAAACCTGCTGCAGGAATTTGGCGACAAGCGCGTGATTGACACGCCGATCACCGAGCATGGGTTTGCCGGGATCGGCGTTGGCGCTGCCTTTGGCGGCTTGCGCCCCATCGTAGAATTTATGACTTGGAATTTTGCCATGCAGGCGATTGACCAGATTCTGAACTCGGCGGCCAAGACACTGTATATGTCGGGCGGCCAGATGGGGTGTCCCATCGTGTTCCGCGGCCCCAATGGCGCCGCTGCCCGCGTGGGCGCCCAGCACTCACAGGATTATGCCGCGTGGTATGCCCACATACCGGGCCTCAAGGTGGTGCAGCCCTATTCGGCATCAGACGCCAAGGGTTTGCTGAAGACGGCCATCCGCGATCCGAACCCTGTGGTCTTTCTCGAGAACGAGATGCTTTACGGCAAGGCATTCGACGTGCCGGTGATGGACGATTACACCGTCCCATTTGGCAAAGCGCGCATCTGGCGCGAGGGCGATGACGTGACCATCGTCAGCTTTGGCATCGGCATGACCTACGCGATGGAAGCTGCGGAAAAGCTGGCAGAGGACGGTATTTCAGCCGATGTCATCGACCTGCGAACTCTGCGCCCCATAGATTATGACACCGTTATCGCGTCCGTGATGAAGACCAATCGTTGCGTGACTGTCGAGGAGGGCTGGCCCGTGGCATCCATTGGCAACCACCTGTCGGCGGTTATCATGGAGCGCGCGTTCGACTACCTGGACGCACCCGTTATCAACTGCCTCGGCAAGGATGTCCCCATGCCCTACGCTGCAAATCTCGAAAGACTTGCCCTGACCTCGACCAAGGAGGTCTTGGACGCGGTGCATAAAGTGACCTACCGCTAAGGAGAAAGAGCGATGCCGATACAAATTCTGATGCCCGCCCTTTCCCCCACGATGGAGGAAGGCACTCTGTCCAAATGGCTGGTTAAGGAGGGCGATACAGTGTCCTCCGGTGACTTGCTGGCCGAGATTGAGACCGACAAGGCCACGATGGAATTCGAGGCCGTGGACGACGGCACGATAGGCAAGATCCTGATCGAGGCAGGCACCGAAGGGGTAAAAGTGAACACCGCCATCGCCGTGTTGCTGGAAGAGGGCGAGAGCGCAGACGACATTAAGGACGCGGGTAGTGCACCCGCGCCATCCAAGGAAAAATCCGAAGAATCGGCGCCGGAGCCAGAGGGTAAAGACGCTACACCGCCGACATCCGAAGCGCCCAAGAGTGCCGAAGGCGAGCGCATCTTTGC
>JAGXGX010000186.1 GCA_024636515.1 Roseovarius sp. | reverse complement strand
TCGCGCTCGGCGTCCAGCGTGCCGCTTGCCAGGTCCATGGCCTCCTCAATGGCTTTGACCACCTTGGCTCCGCCGGGGTGGCAGACAAAGCGCGCGATATCAGCGCGGGCCAGTCCCGACCGCGCCAAGGCCCCATCCACGGCCTCAGCCATATTTTCGAGGGTGAAGGCAGGGATGGAGCGGTCGAAAACCACGCCTAGGCCGACATCGTCGACGTCCCAGCCCATGATATCCAGCGTTTGGGGCCATGTTATCTGTGTTCCGCCCGCCAGCGTGACGTGGCGGCCCTCGGGCACTGTACCGCTAAGGCAAACCGCCGCCGCGCCGTCGCCAAACAGAACCGTAGCGATGATATCTGCCTTCAGCAGCCGGTCGGCGCGAAACCATAAGGTGCACGTCTCGACTACTACCAGCAGCACCTTTTCGTCCGGCCGCGCCGCCGATAACGCCTGCGCCAGCGACAGGCCCGACACGCCCCCCGCACAGCCAAGTCCAAAGACCGGCACGCGGCGCACGTCGCTGCGAAATCCCATATCCTGCATCGCGCGCGCCTCAAGCGTTGGCGTCGCAATGCCAGTGGACGACACTGTGACGATGCAATCCACTTGATCTGCATCCCAGCCCGCCTGCTTTAGCGCCTTGCCCGCCGCGTCGATGAATAGTGCAGTCGCCCCGCTCAGATACGCGTCATTGCGAGCGCGCCAGCCATGATCGCCGTCGAACCATTCAATCGGTACGACCGAATAGCGCCTCTCGATCCCTGCACTGGCGAATGTCGTCAGCAAGCGTTGGAACTGCGGATATTTCGGTCCGAGCAACTGGTGGGCCTTGGCCTGCACGGCATCTTGGCTCAGCATATGTGGCGGCAACGCCGTCGAAATCGCGTGAAGATACACGGACACTAAAGGATACTCCTGAACGGTAGGCGATCAAAGACGACCGCAGACTGGAATCGTAGCGTCGCAATGACGTGCGACAAGTTGCCGACTGTAACGATCGATTGACTGGGCGTCTGGCAATCCGAACATAGGCCGACGGATTGTAGGTCACGCGCAACAATCCCAGCGCCATCCATTCGTTTTTTTTGCAGATCTTTTACGGCCGGGTCCAAGCCCGATAAAATTTCCAAATCAGCGATCAAGAGCGTGGTTGGCACATTCCAGAGGCTCGCAAATGGTTCCATTATTATCGTGAAAAAAATTTTGGAAAAAAGTGCCGCTGCTTTGGAACCAATAAACGCTGCGTTGGTTATGTCGCCACAACAAACGATTGAAACAGTTGGAGAATGTAATATGAAACGTCTTTTGAGCACGACCGCACTTGTCATCGCAATGACCGGCGGTGTCCACGCCCAGAACGCCGAGACAGGCTTTGCCCAAGTCGAGATGCAGCAGAGTGATTTTTATGCATCCGAGCTGATCGGCACACGCATCTACAATGCCGAGAACCGCATGGAAGCCGACGCGACCATCACGGATGGCGCCGAAGCAGAGTGGGATGACATTGGCGAGATCAATGACGTCATCTTGACAGCGGACGGCAAAGTCAGCGCAGTTATCTTGGGCGTTGGCGGTTTCCTCGGCTTGGGCGAGCGCGACGTCGCTGTCTCCATGGCCGACATCCAGATCGTCCGCGAAGAGGGTGACAGCGATGACCGCTTCCTAGTTGTGTCGACCACCAAAGAGGCGCTGGAGCAGTTGCCTGAATTCGACCGCAACATGGGCATGGACATGGATGAGTCTGCCGAAACTGACATGAAAACCGAGGCTGATATAGCTGCTGACGGTGACGTGAAAGTTGAGAAGACCGAAGAAGAAATGGCCGCACACGATGGTATGGAGCGCGAAATGCTAACCCGCCCCACCGTCGAGCGTGAAGGCTATGCCGAAGCAGACATGGCAGCCGTGCGCCAGATGACTTCGGACGATCTGGAAGGCACTACCGTTTACGGTGCCAATGACGAAAATGTTGGTGAAATTGACGCCTTGGTCATCGGCGATGATGGAACAGTCAACGAAGTCATCATCAACGTCGGCGGTTTCCTCGGTCTGGGCGAAAAGTCCGTTGCAGTCACATTTGACGAGCTGCAGATCCTGCAGGAAACTGATGGCGATGACCTGCGCATCTACATCGACAGCACCGAAGAGAGCCTAGAAGCACAGCCTGAATTCAAAGGTTGATCATCTAGTACGATCTTGCGATCAAGGCCCATCCACTCGGATGGGCCTTTTTCGTTCGGTGGTCTCTGCTGCGTTGCACGCGGAGTATTCCGCCCCACAGCGCGCCATACTCGCAGACAAAGGACTTGATCATGCCCCGCTTAAACCCCGGCCTGTTCTTGCAATACCTCCTTTTAATCCTCGTGACCGCAACGGCCCTGCCCGCGCAGGAGCAAAGCGAGAGCTGGTATGAGGCGGATGCATCAGTCTTGCAGCTGGGCGCATCTGGCACCGTAGTCCAGCGCCGCACCCCGCGCGAGAGCGTGCGCAATTTTGTCCAGTTGGCAGGAGAAAGCCAGTTTGCGGATGCCGCGAAATACTTGAACCTTGCCGATTTACCCCAAGCAGACCGTGCAGAAGATGGTAAGGAACTGGCGCGCCAGTTGGCTATGGTGATTGAGCGGCAGTTATGGATCGACTGGGCAGGCCTATCTGCGCGGCCAGACGCAATGATCGAGGCTGGCACGTCTCAAAATGCTCTAGCAGGACAGGTGCGCAGGGATATCGGCCTGAAACTGATCGAGGTGGGCGGTCAGGCGTACGAAATTCGGCTCGCGCGCTACAAGGCAGAGGGGGGCAATCCTGTCTGGATGTTCACGCCCCAAACAGTACAGAATATTCCTATCCTCTTCGAAGCATTCGGGCCGCGCCGGTTCGAAGCCTATATCCCAGATGAAATGCAGCAGCCCATCGGCGGCCTGCGGCTGTGGGAATGGGTGCTACTGCCAATTATGCTGGCCGCACTACTGGGGCTTGGCTGGGCGGTCAGTCGCGGCACCCGCTGGGCCAGCCGCAAGCTGCCCCGGTCATCGGTGACGCGCCAAGCGCTAGATCGCTCGCATATCGCCATCAGCATGGTCGTCGTCGCCATCGCCGCGCAATTTATGCTGGCGTTGGGGGTCTCGTTTTCGGGTCCGGCGACGACCCTATTGCGTCCTTTTTTGCTGATCGTCATGGTAACGGGATTGGGCACGATCGCGCTCAAGATCGTGGACGCCATCCTTGATCGTATCACCGTCAGAGTGATCGGCGAGATTGACGATACCCGCAGCCTGGACCAGCGCGAGCTGTACACGTCAATCTATGCCGTCCGGCGGATCATCGTGCTGTTGATGGTAAGTATCGCGATCATTGTGGTGCTCTCGCGGCTCAATCTGTTCGGCTCGCTGGGCATGTCGCTGCTGGCATCGGCGGGCGTGCTGACCGTATTGCTGGGCATCGCGGGTCAGGCGGTACTGGGCAACATCATGTCATCGCTTCAGATCGCGCTGGCCAAGCCGATCCGCATCGGCGACAGCATTCTCTTTGAGGGCGATTGGGCCTATGTCGAGAGCATATTTTATACGTTCCTGCGCCTGCGCACATGGGACGAGCGGCGCATCATCGTCCCGGTTAAGTATTTCGTGTCCCAGCCGTTCGAGAACTGGTCCGTGACTGACGCGCGCATTCTCAAGACGATCACCATCTTTCTGGATCACGCCGCCGATGTAGAGCCATTGCGCGAGATATTCTTTGATATGGCGAAAAAAGATGAGGGTGTGATCGAGTACGAACACCTCTTTGTTGCCGTCACCGCACACAATGAGAATGGCCAAGAGCTATCGTTCTACGCGATGAGCCCCGACCCCTCGACCGGATGGGAGACGTCGATGCGCCTGCGCGAGGCGATGCTGGCCCATATCCGCGACGAACATCCAGGCTGGTGGCCAAAGGAGCGGTTAAACCTGACCCGCGTCGCGCGCGATACCGCCTAGCCCGCCAGCGGGAAAAATACCGATATGGCAAGGATCGACGCGATGCCGACGATGATGTTCATCGGCACGCCGACCTTCAGGAAGTCGGAGAAGCGGTACGCCCCCGCGCCGTAAACCAGCGTGTTGGTCTGGTAGCCGATGGGCGTCGCAAAGCTGGCCGACGCGCCCATCATCACCGCCACAACAAAACCGCGCGGATCCAACCCCAGCGACGTGCCTAGGGCGATGGCGATCGGCGTCAGGATTACCGCGACCGCGTTGTTTGTGACCATCTCGGTCAGGATCGACGCCAGCGCATAGACCGCCGCCAGCGCCAGCAATGGGTGTAGCCCTTCCAGATAGGGCGCTATCACGGAGACGACCGCCTCAATAGCGCCCGATGCCTGAAGGCCAAGTGCAATGATCAGCATGGAAAAGATGAGGATCAGGATTGTCGGGTCGATGGACGACCACGCCTCGTCATTGTCGATGCAGCGCATCACGAGGATACCCGCGACGGCGATCAAAGCGAGAATGTCGATGGGCAGCACATTCAATGCCGCCAGCGCCACCACCGCGACCACAGCAAGGATCGCGATTGGCGCTTGGCGGCGACGGTATGGCCGCCCTGACGGGCCTGCTACAGAGACCAGATTACCGCTCCGCGATAGCGCCTCGATCGCCTCGGGCGTGCCTTCGACCAGCAGGCGGTCGGCGGGCTTGAGCCGCGTACTGGGCAGATCGGCGCCCGCGATATGACTGTGCCGATTAACCGCGACAATGCGCGCGCCATAGCGCTGGCCAAGACCCAGCTGTGATACCGGCACGCCCGTCAGACCGCGCGAGGGCGCAACGATGGCCTCGGCCAAGACCTTGGGCGCGGTGCTCTGCACCGCCAGCTCGCGCGCGGCACCCACGCGCAGGCCCACCTGGCCGTGCAGGGTCAGCACCTCGGATGTCGTGGTCATCAGGATCAGGGCGTCTCCTTTCTTTAACTCGATTTCCTCCAGATCGGCGCGCAGGATGCGCCCGCCCCGGCGCAGGCCCGTTAGCCGCACATGCGGCCGGTTCAAATCTGCCACGTCCTTAATTTGCTGCCCAACAAAGGCCGCGCCCTCTAGCAGCGTCACCTCGGTTAGAAATTCAGGCTGCGGCGACTTGGCCGTGCCCGCCTCGCTACGCGACGGCAGTAGATGACGCCCAATCAGCAGCAGATAGGCAAGTCCAGCTGCCGCCGCGATCAGCCCCACCGGGGCAATCTCAAATATACCGAACGGTTTCATCCCTGCCTCGCGTGCGACCCCGTCGACCAGCAGATTTGTCGACGTCCCGATCAGCGTACAGGTGCCGCCCAAAATGGCCGCGTAGGAAAGCGGGATCAGCATCTTGGTCGGCGCGATGTCCATCGCACCTGCCAGACGGATCACGATAGGGATCAGCACCAACACCAAAGGCGTGTTGTTGACGAACGCCGAGCCCAGCAGCGCCACACCAAAGAAGCCCGCCAGCCCCACCAGCGGCGACGTACGGGCGCGCGCGATCACAGTATCGGCGAGCGCGTCCAACACCCCCGTCCGCACCAACGCGCCCGACAGCACAAACATTGCAGCGATGGTGATGGGGGCCGAGTTGGAAAACACCGCCATGACTTCGCCTGTTGGCGCCAGACCGAGTATGATGAAGATCGCGGCGCCGGTGGCGGCGGTCACGTCGGGCGGATACCACTCGGCTGCAAAGGCGCCAAACAATAGCAGCACCAGTATGAGCGATATGGCTGCGTCATACTCAGCAATCCATGTAAGCATCTGGCAGGCTTTCTGGCAAATTTAGGGGATGCGATTCTCGGCCGAGATAAACCGCCCCGCCGCTTCGCAGGTTCCGCACTAAGCGGCAGATTTGTCAATATTCTTTGGGCCAGATCTGGCGCTGCGGTCACCCTGCCCCGGCGCGTTGCCTTCGCCGCAAATAGAACTCCCGCCCCTTGCGATCTCCCACTTGGTCAGATCGCCGTCGCGTCGCCGCCTTTGAGGTGCAGCATCGCCCGCGCCTCTGCGGGCGTGGCAACCGTGCGGCCCAAATCTTCGACAATGCGGCGAATTTTGGCCACCTGCTCCGCGTTCGTCTGTGCCAGCGTCCCGCGCGAGATCATGAGCGAATCCTCCAGCCCCACACGCACATGACCGCCCAGAATGGCAGACATGGTTATCAGCGGCATCTGGTGTCGGCCTGCCGCCAAAACCGAAAAGGTGTAGGTTTCGCCAAACAACTTATCCGCGATCGCCTTCATATGCGTCAGGTTTTCGGGGTCAGGCCCGATGCCGCCCAGTACGCCAAATACGAACTGGATAAAGAGTGGCGCGCGCACCAGCCCCCGGTCCACGAAGTGCTTGAGCATGTAGAGATGGCCGACCTCATAGCACTCAAACTCAAACCGCGCGCCGCGCTTTGTTCCCATCTCGGTCATGACATGCGCCATATCACGCGGCGTATTTTTAAAGATCAGGTCGTCAGAATTTTCAAGAAACGGCTGTTCCCAGTCGTATTTCCACTCCGTGATCTTCGCCGCCGCTGGATAGAGTGCAAAGTTCATGCTGCCCATATTGAGCGAGCACATCTCAGGTTCTGCCTGCAAGGGAGCAGCCAACCGCTGGTCCAGCGTCATGGTGGCGCTGCCGCCGGTCGTCAGGTTCAGCACTGCGTCGCAATTTTGTTTGATCCGCGGAAGGAAGGCGTTGAAATGCTCTGGGGCTGCCGACGGCCTGCCGTCATTGGGATCGCGCGCGTGCAGATGCAGGATCGCCGCGCCAGCCTCGGCGGCGCCGATGGAATGTTCGGTAATCTCATCCGCCGTGATCGGCAAGTAGGGCGACATAGACGGCGTGTGGATGGAGCCTGTGATCGCGCAGGTGATGATAATTTTAGACATTTATTCAGCCGCCATGTTGGGTATTTCCGCCATAAACTGCTCTAAGGATCGCTCCAGCATATCTGTCATTTCGTCCAGTTGCGCCTCGGTCACGATCATTGGCGGACATACGAGGAAGTGATCGCCAGACGCGCCGCCACGGGTGCGGCGCGAATAAATGATGAGGCCGTTATCGTAGGCGATGTCAACGAGGCGTGAATGGGCGTTCAACGCCGTAGGCAGCGGCTGTTTGGTGCTGCGATCCGCCATCAACTCGAACGCCGTCAGCAGACCCTTGCCGCGCACGTCGCCGATCAGCGGATAGCGCTGCATCAGGCCATTTAGGCGCGTTGCCAGTGCGTCGCCCATGCGGGCTGCATTGGCGACCATATCCTGGCGAGAAATCTCGTCCAGAACGGCACTGCCCGCCGCGCAGGCCAAGGGATTGCCCGCATATGTGAACCCGTGGATAAAGCCGCCGCCGTCCATCACCGCATCGACCATATCATCCCGCGCGATCATCGCGCCGAGGGGGGCATAGCCTGCGCCAAACCCTTTGCTGAGGCAGATCAAATCGGGCGAGGTGTCCCAATGCTCGGCGCCGAAGAACGCGCCGGTGCGTCCCCCCCCGGTCATCACCTCGTCGTGGATCAGTAGCACGCCATACTCGGTACAAATTTCGCGGATACGCTGCATATAGCCCGCAGGCGGCACCAGCGCGCCGGTGGAGGCGCCGCCGACAGGCTCCACGATAAAGGCCATGACGGTTTCCGGCCCCTCGTCGAGGATTTGTCGCTCTAGCATGTTCGCATAGTGCAGGCCCGTCGCGGTATCGTCCGGGTCCAGCCCGTCGAGATAGGCGCGCGGCGCCGGGATCTTGGGCATCCGCTGCATCATCGGATCGAACGGCGCCGTCATGGTGGACATGCCAGTGATGCTGAGCGCGCCCAGCGTGCAACCGTGATAGCTGGGAAAGCGGGAAATGACCTTGAATCGCTGCGCCTGCCCTTGGGTCAGCACATATTGGCGCGCCAGCTTCAGCGTGCTTTCCACTGCCTCGGACCCGCCGGATACAAAGAACACCTTGTTCAAATGCTCTGGCGTCAACGCGACGATTTTTTCTGCCAACTCCTCTGACGCCTCGGTCTGGAAATGCAGGCGATAGCCGAAGGTCGACTTCTCCATCTGCGCGCGCATCGCGTCCAGCACGGCGGGGTTGGAGTGGCCGATATTGGACACCATCGCACCGCTTGATCCGTCGATGTAGCGCTTGCCATGCACGTCATACATATAGATGCCGTCCGCCCGATCCAGCACAGGACGGGGTGATTTCGTCTGATAAAACAGGTTCGACATTTGGATGCCTATCTAACGGCTAAGATGTTTGCGCAGAAAGTTTTTAGTGCGCTCTTCCTTGGGGTTTTGGAATATCACCTCGGGCGGGCCTTCCTCGACCACCACGCCCTGATCCATAAAGAGGACGCGATCGCAAACGCTCGCCGCGAAATCCATCTCATGCGTGACGATGATCATGGTCATATGCTCCTCGGCGAGCTTTTTCATCACGAGGTTGACCTCCTCGACCAGTTCAGGGTCCAGCGCGGATGTTGCCTCGTCAAACAGCATCACCTTAGGCTTCATCGCCAATGCGCGGGCTATCGCGACGCGCTGTTTCTGGCCGCCCGAAAGTCGCGATGGGAAAACGTCGATCTTTTCCGACAGGCCGACATGCGCCAGTTGCTCTTCGGCCAGCTTGTTCGCCTCCGCGGTCGACATACCTTTCAGCATCTTGGGTGCCAACGTGATGTTGTCGCGCACGTTCAGATGCGGAAAGAGGTTAAAGTGTTGGAACACCATGCCAATATCCTGGCGCACCTGATT
>JAGXGX010000002.1 GCA_024636515.1 Roseovarius sp. | reverse complement strand
GCCACCAGTGGCGGCGCTCAGCTCGACCTCAGCGAATTTCGAGAACGTGGAGCTGAGCATGAAAAAGAGGAGCAGCAAGAAGATCACGTCGATCAGCGAGGTCATCGACAGCCGCCGCCTGCGCCTGTGTCTAGGCACCTTGGGCTGCGGCCCCGTCCGCCACATGCCCGCCCAAACGCGCGCCGCGTGGATGCAGCACGGCGGCCAGTGCGCGCTCGGCCGTCACACGCTCGGCGTCCATGCGTCCTTCGAACCAGCTGAGAACCAGCGCTGTCGGCATGGCCACCGCCAGGCCCACGGCAGTCGTCAGCAGCGCAACCCAGATGCCCCCCGCAAGGATCGACGGATCGACCTGCGAGCCCGCATCCTGTAGCGCCTGAAACGCCTCGATCATGCCCAGAACCGTGCCAAAAAGGCCCAGTAGCGGCGCCAGCTGCGCCACGGAATCAAGCAGGCGAAAGCCTGACTCTAGCTTGGCAAAACGCGTCTCGGCCTCTGCCGACAGCCGCTGCGCGTCAGCGGGAATGGACGAGAACGCCATGTCGATCACTGGCGCTAAATAGCTGCTGGAGCGAGCCAACGCAGCGCGCGCGGCGCAACGGTCGCCCTCGTCCCACGCGGTCACGGCCTGTTGCAAGGCAGTGTGACGGCCCACGCCCGCAGACATAAACTGCCATATCTTGTAAAGTATGGTTGCCAGCGTCACGATTGATACGGCCAGCAAAATCATGACGACGGGGCCACCGATCTCGGCGATTTGGCGCAGCGGGTCCAGTAGGCTGTTCACCCCCGCACCTCAATGTCGGTCCGTGTCGACAGGATCAGATCCGCCTCGCAAGCATCCTCAGGCAGGCCTTCGCCAGTGCATGTGTCCGCCCCGTTAAAAAGGATACTGCCCAGCCCCTCGCAGGTGATGTCCTGCACAGAAAACTGGCGCACCCGCTGGCGCGCAGGGGGCAGCGTGCCTAAATCAAACAAAGTCAGCCGGTCGACCTGCCCGGACGCATCAAAGAGAACCGCCTCGTAAACCACCTGATCTATCTGCGCGGCATGGCCGTTCAGCACGACGAAACTCAATGTGCATGCGCCCTCGCCCGTCTGGGCCGCATTCAATTCGATCGCGACGGCGGCGCCGATCGGGTCCTCGGCCAAGGCAGGCAAGACCAGTGCGGGCAAGGCCGCAAGAAGTGCGATAAATGCTATGAGGGGCTTGCGCACCATGGGCAGTCTCCTACAGGCGGGCACCGCAATGGGCAGGCCCAGTCGCTTTTTGACTTGAGCGTTTCAGCATATCGGGCTCATCATGGCAATGACCGATGACACCCGTGAGAGGCGCCGCCGGGCCTATACCTTGGTCCGCGCGCCTGTGGGATCATACATCGGGCGCAGACTAACCTCGGCGGGAACGCGCGTGCCTGCCACGTCGATCTCGTAACGCGAGGCTAGCACCTCCTCGGCGCTTTGTCCCTTGCAGGGCACGTATCCCATGCCAATCGCTCCGCCCAGATGGTGGCCGTAGCTGCCCGAACTAAGATAGCCGACAATCTCGCCGTCCCGCAGCACCGGCTCGTTATGATAGAGCAGCGGCTCGGGGTCCGTCAGCCGGAACTGCACCATACGCGCTGCTAGCCCCTCTTCCTTTTTCCGAAGCACAGCATCCCGCCCGATAAAGTCCGGCTTGGACGTCTTGACAGCAAAGCCAAGCCCGGCCTCCAGCACGTGATCCTCGCAGGTGATGTCATGCCCGAAATGGCGAAAGCCTTTTTCGATGCGGCAGCTATCCATAGCGTGCATCCCGCAAAGGCGCGCGCCGTGTGTCTGCCCGGCGGCATGCAGCACCTCGAACGCATGACCGGCCATGTCGGCGCTGACATACACCTCCCATCCCAGCTCGCCCACGTAACTCACGCGGTGAACACGGGCGAGGCCCATGCCCAGCTCAATCTCTTGCGCTGTGCCAAATGGGTTCACGTCGTTCGAGAAATCTGCTGGCGACACCGCCTGCATGATATCGCGCGCCTTCGGCCCCATCACTGCCAGCACGCCCTCACCTGCTGTCACGTCGGTGATCACCACGCTGAAATCGCCCATGTGGCGCTGCATCCACGTCTGATCGGCCAGCCGCGTGGCAGCAGGTGTAACAACCAGATACGCCGTCTCGGACAGGCGCGTGACGGTCACGTCTGCCTCAATCCCGCCGCGCGTGTTCAGAAACTGCGTATAGACGATGCGGCCAACAGGAACGGCGAAATCTCCGCCGCCGATGTGGTTCAGGAAGCCTTCCGCATCCGGCCCCTCGACGCGCAGTTTGCCAAAGGACGACATGTCGTAGATGCCCGCGCCAGTGCGGATCGCATTATGCTCGGCGGCCGCATTGTCAAACCAGTTCTGCCGTTTCCAGCTATAGCGGTACTCGCGCTCTTGCCCGTCATTGGCGAACCAGTTTGCACGCTCCCATCCCGCCGCCTCGCCCATGACGGCGCCCTGCTCCAACAGATGATGATGGAAGGGCGTGCGCCGGATGCCGCGCGCGGTAGCCTTTTGGCGGAAGGGGTAGTGATCGGCATAGAGCAAGCCCAGCGTCTCTTTGGAGCGCTCGAACAGATATGTCTTGTTACCCTGAAATGGCTGCATCCGCGCAATATCGACATCGCCCAGATCAAAGGGTTTTTCGCCGCTGTCCATCCACTGGCTAAGCGCATGACCCGCCCCGCCCGCCGACTGGATACCGATGGAGTTAAATCCGCAGGCAACCCAGACGTTATCCATCTGCGGCGCAAGGCCGAGATGGTAGGCATCGTCAGGCGTGAACGATTCCGGCCCGTTAAAGAATGTGTGTATCCCCGCACTCGCCAGCATCGGCAGTCGGTTGCAAGCGGCCTCTAGGATCGGCTCAAAATGGTCGAAATCCTCGGGCAATTGGTCGAATTCAAAGCTGGCGGGAATGCCGTTCATACCCCACGGCTTTGCGTTCGGCTCGAAAGCGCCGACCAGCATCTTGCCCGCGTCTTCCTTGTAGTAGGTGCATTCATCCGGCACGCGCAGGACGGGTAGCTGGCTCAGGCCTTCAATCGGCTCGGTCACAATGTAGAAATGTTCGCACGCGTGCAGCGGCACGTTGATGCCCGCCATGCGGCCGACCTCGTGGCCCCACATACCCGCGCAGTTGACGATCATATCGGCCTCGATATGGCCCTGCGCGGTGCCATCGTCGCTGGCCCAGTCGACGCCTGTGACGCGGCGGCCCGCCTTGGCTATGCCGGTAACGCAGACCCGTTCCTGCACCTTGGCACCGTGCTGGCGCGCGCCCTTGGCCAGTGCGAGCGCGATATTGGCCGGGTCAGCTTGCCCGTCGGTGGGTAGCCAGACGCCGCCCGTCACGCCCTCCACGCTCAGATGCGGATAGCGCGATTTGATGTCACCCGGCGACAGCTCCTCGGCGGGCACGCCAAAGGCGCGCGCCATGGCGGCCTGTCTGTGCAACTCCTCCAGCCGCTCAGACGTCAGCGCAGCCGAGATTGAGCCGACCTGGCGAAAGCCGGTGGCGACGCCTGTTTCGGCCTCCAGCCCGGTGTAGAGCTCCGCCGAATAGTGGGCCAACTTTGTCATATTGCTCGACGCGCGCAGTTGACCGATCAGGCCCGCCGCGTGCCATGTAGTGCCGCTGGTCAACTGCTTGCGCTCTAGCAGAACGACATCGCTCCAGCCCAGCTTGGCCAGATGATACGCGACCGAGCAGCCGACAACGCCGCCACCGATGATGACCACGCGGGCCTTTGTTGGCAGATCCATGATGCGCTCCTTGGTTGGCGGCTAAACGATGTTGTGGCCGGCGTCGCGCAATTGCACGGCCAGCTCTTTGATGTGAGCGGGGCCAACTTCGCAGCAGCCACCGACGATGGTGGCGCCTTGGGCGACCCAACCCATCGCAAAATCGGCGTAGAGCGCGGGGCTCAGGTCGCGCCGCGCCTGCAATGCGTCGACAGTCGGCGTGTCCTTGAGAAACTCCGCAGTAATGTGATCGAACCCATTTGCATACGCGCCGAAGGGCAGGCCAAAGTCGCGCAAGATCATCAGCCCTGCGCCGACTGCCTCCGGGCGAGTGCAGTTAATCAATACGGCGTCCGGCGCATGGCCCGCAATCAGCGGCGCCAGATCGCGCAGATCCTCGCCCGAGCGCAGGCGCGTGCCATCGTCGTCCATTACCGTCACGGACAACCAGACAGGCATGCCCGCATCCGCGGAGCCCAGTAAGGCGCCGGCAGCTTGCTCCACCGATGCTGCGCTTTCGATCAGCAGCAGATCGACGCGGCCACGCATCATGGCGGCAATTTCGGCGTAGAACGGCGCGGCGATGTCGGGCGCGGGGCAGATATCGGGTCGATAAGACGCGCCCAGCGGCCCCAGCGCACCAGCGATGCGGCCCGTGCCATGTGCGCCGCGCGCCGCCTCTGCCTCGGCCAGCGCGCATTCTATCAGCGTTCCAAACTGGTCCTCGATCCCTGCGCGCGCCAGACGGTCCCTGTGGACCGCATAACTGTTGGTACTGGCGACGGTCGCGCCTGCGGCAAAGTAATCGCCGTGCACTTCGGCGGTCAGACCGGGCCGGTCCATCATCACAGCGGTCGACCACAGATTCGTCGGGGCGTCCCCGGCCCGCTTAACCAGCTCTTGCCCGATAGAGCCGTCCAGAAGGGTGATGTCGGTCATGGGTAGATCTCCGCAAATTTGGATTTGTAGGCGGCAATCATGGCCTCTTCGGTGATGCCATCGTCATAGGGCGGCGTCGTCATCTCGCTCGCCGCCTCGACGTCTATCAGCACCAGATCGGTGATGCGCCCGGCCAGATCGCCCCATTTCGCCTGCCACAAACCGATTTGCGCGGCAAACTCGCCGCTGCCCTTGGCTGCGATCCGCGCTGCGCCGCGCACGCGCAGGCCTTTCCGCTTCCACTGGTCGATGAAGTTGACCTCGACATGCGGCGTGCGCCCGACGTTCGCCAGCGTGCCGGGCGAACGGATATTGCCAAAGCCGATTGTTGCATCGTCCAGCACCAGAAACGTGCCTTTGGGGCTGACAGCCGGTCGCCCCTCTGCCGTCACAGTCGCGACAAAGCCAAGCGGGAAGGTGGCGATCAGAGCCTTGGCGCTATCCGTCAGCATCAGGCGCGTATCCGTTCGTTGCTCGCATCCCACAGCGGCGTGTCCGGCTGCACCACTGCCTTGAACCGCTCGCCATAGATTTCGACCTCAAGTTCGGTGCCGGGCACGGCCAGATCGGCGCGGATCATGCCCAGCGCGATAGAGGCACCAACCCGGTAGCCCCACGCGCCGCTGGTCGTCTCGCCCACCACGTCGCCGCCGTGCCAGATCGTCGACATATAGGGCGCGTCAGCCTCGCCCGCGTCCACGATCAGCGTGACAAAGCGCTTGGCGCTGCCCTGCTGCCGCTCACGCATCAGCGCCGCTTTGCCGGGGAAATCCTGCGGCTTGTCCAGTTTGACAAAACGGTCCAGCCCGCCCTCCAGCATCGAATAGTCGGTGCTGAGATCGCCCTTCCACGCGCGATAGCCTTTCTCAATACGCAAGCTGTTCAGCGCGTACATCCCAAAGGGCTTTGCTCCGGCGTCCAGAATGGCGCGATAGATATCTGCCATATCCTCGTTCGCGGCATGCACCTCCCATCCCAGCTCCCCGGCGAAGGATACGCGGGCGATGTGCGCCTTACGGCCCGCCACGGTGCAATACTGGTGGCTGAGCCATGGCAGGGCCAAATCGCCGTCAGTGAGCGGCGCCAGAAGATCGCGGCTGGCGGGGCCGGTAACGATCAGCGCGCTGCGCTCCGTCGTCGCCTCCTCCACGGTTACACCCTCCGGCACGCTGCGCCGGATCAGATCGCCGTCATGCCATTGCGCCGTCGCGGCAGTGATCAGGATAAAGCTGTCCTCGGAAAGCCGGATGCACGACAGCTCTGTCAAGATCCGGCCACGGGTATCAGCAACATAGACAAGGTTCATACGCCCTACTTTGGGCAACGCGCCAGTGATGAGGCCGCGCAGCCAATCGTCTGCGCCCTGCCCCCGCACATGAAAGCGGGTGAACCCCGGTAGATCCAGCACGCCGCAATGGTCGCGAACGGCTGCGCACTCCTCGGCTATGCGCTGCGCCCACGGGCCTGCGCGGTTCCACGTCTGGGTGGTTTCCTCACTGACATCATCGCCGGGCTGTGCAAACCAATTCGCCCGCTCCCACCCATTATAGGCGCCCATCACGCCGCCAAGTTCTCGCACGATGGCATCATTCGGCCCCCGTTTGCGATCACGGCCAGCGGGCCATTCATGCCATGGGAAATGCATGGCGTATTCGTGGCCGTAGACCTCCATCCCCTTGGCGATGCAGTGATCTGGGTCGGTGTAATCGGTGAACCGGCGCGGATCGACGGCCCACATATCCCATTCCGTCGCGCCTTCTGTGATCCATTCGGCCAGCACCTTGCCCGCGCCACCAGCCTGCGAAATGCCGAAGGTGAAGACGCACGCCTCAAAGGCGTTTGGCACGCCGGGCATGGGGCCGAGCAACGGCAGGCCGTCAGGCGCATAAGGGATCGGGCCATTGATAACCTTATTGATGCCCACCTGCCCCAGTAGCGGCACGCGCGCCATCGCATCCTCGATGTACCATTCCAGCCGCTCCAGATCGTCTGGGTAGAGTTGGAAGCTGAAATCCTCAGGAAATGGATCGTCGGGCGTAATCCAATGCGCCTTGCAGTTCCGCTCGTAAGGGCCAAGGTTCAGGCCGGTTTTTTCCTGCCTGAGGTAATATGAGCTGTCGACATCGCGCATCAGCGGCAGTTTGCCATGGTTGGCAGTATATTCGGCAATTTCCGGGATTTCATCGGTCAACAGATACTGGTGGCTCATCACCATCATCGGCACGGTGCGCCCGCCGTAGGGCTTGAACCATTCGCCCACGGTTTGCGCATAGTAACCAGCAGCATTCACTACAAACTCGCAGCGGATATCGCCCTTGTGGGTGTGGACGATCCATTCATCGCCGTCCCGCGTTACGCCTGTCGCGGGGCAAAACCGCTCAATCCGTGCGCCCAGATCGCGCGCGCCTTTGGCCAATGCCTGCGTCAATTGGCTAGGGTCGATATCGCCGTCGCTGGGGTCATACAGCACGCCCTTCAGGTCATGCGTCTCCATAAAGGGGTACATCTGCTTTGCCTCATCCGGCGATAGCATCTGCATGTCCATGCCCTGATAGCGGCCCATGCCGCAGGCGCGCTGAAATTCCTGTACGCGCTCGTCTGAATGGCCCAGCCGCAAGGAACCGGTAACGTGGTAGTTCATCGGATAATCTACCGCATCCGACAGACCGCGATAAAGCTCGGTCGAGTAGCGCTGCATGTTCATGATCGCCCAAGAGGTCGAGAATGTCGGGCAGTTACCCGCCGCGTGCCATGTACTGCCGGCGGTTAGCTCGTTCTTTTCTAGCAGGACGCAGTCGGTCCAGCCTGCTTTGGCAAGGTGATAGAGGCCGGAGGCGCCCACCGCGCCGCCGCCGATGATGACCACGCGGGCCGTGCTTGGAAAATCGCTCATTGTCTCGCTCTCCGCTTTTGGGTCAGGATCGGGCCAACTGGGGCAGGCCGTCCGAAATGTCGTAGTAATCGCCTTTGTCCTCACAAAAGATGTGACGCTCCAGCCTTAGCCCCGTTGGCGCGTTCAACGCACCAAGGGCAAAGCTGATCGTGTCCTCATCATGCGCCTTCCAGAACAGGAAGCTGCCACAGCGGGCGCAAAATCCCCGCTTGGCCGCGTCGCTGGCAGCAAACCACGCAGGCGCGCCAGTGATCGCCAGATCCGCCACCGGTACAGCCGCAGACGCCCATGTATGGCCAGACTGCTTGCGGCACTGCCCGCAATGGCAGACCGACATATGCTGCGGCGTGCCGGAAACCTCGAACGTCACGTCGCCGCACAGACACTGGCCCTTGCGCATGGCTCAACCCTCCTGAAGTTGCGGCAGATCGCCGCCGATGTCGTAATAGTCGCCCTGTTCGCGCACCCAGACGTGAGCGCCCAGCTTCAGCCCCGTTTCGCCGTCCAGACTGCCGATCAGGATATGCACATTCGCGCCCGCGTCGCCGCGCCAGAACAGCGTCGATCCGCAGCGCGCGCAAAAGCCGCGCGTAGCGATATCCGAGGCGCGGTACCATGTCAGCCCGTCCTCGCGGTCGAATGTCACACTGTCTTTTGCTACGGGCACCGCGGCAAAATAGTGACCTGACTGACGCCTGCACTCAGCACAGTGGCACGCGATCGCGCGGCCCTTTGGCGGCTCGGCGGTAAATGCGACAGCGCCGCAAAGGCAGGACCCGCGCAGCATCCTACACCCTTCCCGGCAGGGCGCTGGACCCCAGCAGCACGCCATACCCGACAAAGCACAGCGCCAGCACGCGCCGCAACGGGCGACTGGCGACAGCGCCCAGCGCCGAGCGGCCAAGGCCCGCGCCCAGCGCGGTGTAACCTGAATAGCTGAGCGCCGTCAGCGTCAGCGCGGTCGGCACGATCACCCACATCTGCTGCCCCAATGGCACATCAGGCTGCACGAACTGGCTGAACGCGGCCAGATAACCCGCAACGCTTTTGGGATTGATCGTGGCGATCAAAAACGCGCGGCCATAGACCGATCCGCCGGACACGGCCCCAGTGCTAAGCGGCTTGCCCGCCTGACGCCAAGTGCGGATGCCCAGCCAGATCAGCACGCCCGCGCCGATCAATTTGGCCACCTCAAACACCTGCGGCGATGCCGCGATCAACGCCGTTATACCCAGCGCCGACAGCGCCAGAAACAACGCCGCCTGCGTCAGGATCGCGGCCACCCCCGGCAAAGCGCGGCGAAATCCGAGGGTCATTCCGTTGCTGATGCAATTGACCGCATTCGGCCCCGGTGTGGTGACGAACACCGCCCAGAATAGCGCAAATATGATCCAAGCGTCCCAGCTCATCCCTGCCCCCTCAATAAACCGGCGGCGCGATCACCCAGATCGCTGTCGCAGGCAGGTCGTAGGGATTGCGCCATTCAAACGCTTCGCCCCGGATGCGGAAACTATCGCCGGTAGTAACGGTAAACTCGCGGCCACCGATGGTCAGATCTAGTCGGCCTGCTACGATGTAGCCCACCTCTTGCGTAGGCCTTGTCATCATGTCTGGCGCGCGCGCGCCCGGCGCAAAGGTAGAATGGATCATCTCAAAATCGTCGGTAAGGTCGGGCGACAGCAACTCCTCAGTCAGGCCGGGCTTGTCTTTGCCGATAGGGCGGCGCGCGGTGCGGCGGACGATGTAGCCGGCCTCTCCCTCAGGCGCGCGGGCGTCGACCATAAGCAGCGATAGCGGCACGCCCAGCGCGGTGGCAACCGTACTTAAATCGGCGGCACTGAGCTGCGACAGATCCCGCTCAACTTGGCTCAGCCAACCGACAGATCGCCCCAGTTGCTGCGCCAAATCCGCCAGCGTGACGCCGCGCGCCTTACGCAGGGCGCGCAGGTCTGCGCCGATGGTACGGCGTTCAGAAATGTGGTTATGAAGCAAGAGCAGCCCCGCCGTGAAATTAACTGCGATATTTTCACGATGCTGCGCGTGCGTGAAAAATGCAAGAAGAATTTCACGCCAAGTTTAGCCCCCGAATGTCTGCCGCAAAAGCCGCGCCAGCCCATCCGCGTCGGCGCTGTCAAAGGCCGCAACTTGGTCGCTGTCTATATCCAGCACGCCGATCAGCGTGCCACTGGCATCGCGCACAGGCAGCACGATCTCCGACCTTGTGCTGCTAGAGCATGCGATATGATCTGAAAACGCCTCGACATCATCGACCAACTGTACCTCGCCAGTGCGAGCCGCTGCGCCGCACACCCCCCGAGAAAATGGAATAAAGAGGCAGCCATGCCCGCCTTGATAGGGGCCGATTCGCAGCGTTTCAGGCTGGGTGACACGGTAGAATCCTGTCCAGTCGAAACGGTCATCGGCGTGGTGCAACTCGCATGCCATCGTGGCCATCAGTGCGATCGTGTCTGCCTCGCCCTGCGTCAGTGCGGTAAGCGTTTTGGCCACTTCGTCATATTCGATCCGCATGTTTCAGTGCCTTTTCCATTGGTTGGCTCACATCGAAGTACCTGTTTTTCGGCATAGTTCTCACCCTAAAAAACACCCCGCGCAAGGGCCGTGTTCGCGCACACCGAATGGTAAGGAATTTGCCCTAGCGTGAGTCGCAACGAAATGAACCATTCGGAGTGAACATGGACCTTTCCAGCAGCCAACATGGCGCCTACCACCTCATCACGGTCAACGCCGCACGGATCGACGCCGCCGCGGCCATCGCCTTTAAGGAGGCGTTGAGATCAGCCACTTCGGGTGGCACGGGCGACGTCTTGCTTGACCTTGGACAGGTGGCGTTCATCGATTCCAGCGGCCTTGGCGCCATCGTCTCTGCGATCAAGATGGTTGGCCCGGACCGCCGGGTCGAACTGGCATGCTTGACCCCCGATGTGGAAAAGGTGTTTCGCCTGACGCGCATGAATACAATCTTTCGCCTCCATAGCGATCTGAGCAATACGGCCCTTGGACAGACTGGATGAGCGCAAAGCCCGCATGGCGCGCGCAAGGCTTCCCGCAGGAGGGCTGGCTGTGACCATCGCGCCCGCCCAATCTGCAAAGGTATTCGAGCTTGTCGCATCCCCAGCCGGAATCCGCGTGGGGCTGATCGAAATACGGATGCATCTGCGCGAAACAGGACTATCCGACTGCAGATGCGGTACGACTGAAATCGTCCTTGCCGAAGCGCTAAACAACATAGCCGAACACGCCTATGAAGATTGCGGCGTGGGCGATATTGCAGTCGCCATAACGCTGGACGATGTTGGCATCCTTATTGAATTCACGGACAGAGGCGCGCCCCTGCCGGGGCTATCCCCGCCCGCAGGCAATCCGCCAGTTCTGGACGCGCCAAGCGGCGACTTACCCGAGGGTGGCTATGGTTGGTTCCTGATCCGCAAGCTAACAACCAAGCTGGCCTATACCCGCCAGAACGGGCAAAACTTTCTGCGTTTACGCGTGAATCTGCGAGGCGCGCAGCATGCCCCGGGCCGTACTTTCGGCGCGTGGTCACGCTGAGTAGTCGGCTGAAAGAGCATTTTTCAGTCGCGGCGCGATGGATAGGGCTGTGTCCGGCGCTCTCGTCGTTTGAACCCCACAATCACCCCGTTGCTGGCACTGAGCGATGGCTTCGCGAAATGAAACTGCCCCAAACATGCCCAAATGTCATCTCATTGCGGACAGACTGCTACGTCATCCCTTATAACGTAGCTGCAATATGCTTCTCTCGGCGCCGCGTTTAACAGCCCCCACCCAGTGCGCGGCGCCGAGGTTCCAACTACTCGCAAGACGCCATGCGCGCGCGATTCCCCCCCCTTTACTTGCACATCTTGGCAATCGGTTCAGCGCCAACTAAAATCCGGTTTCCCCCCTTGTTAGGAGCCTGGCCATGCGCGACTTTCACCTCCCCGGCCGCTCGCCGGTGCTGGCGACAAACGGCATGTGCGCCACATCCCATCCACTGGCGAGCAAGACTGCCATCAACATCCTCGAACGTGGCGGAAACGCCATGGACGCGGCTATAGCGGGTGCTGTGCTGCTAGGTATTTGCGAGCCACAAATGACAGGCATCGGCGGCGATTGCTTTGTCCTCTTTTCCGGGCCGGGCGGCTCGGACGTGCAGGCATTCAACGGTTCTGGCAGGGCGCCCGCGGATGCCAGCGCAGATGCATTGCGCGCGCGGGGACTGAAGGCGGTGCCCCTCTACACTGCAGATGCAGTGACTATTCCGGGTGCGATAGATGCGTTCTGCCACCTTAGCGAAAATCACGGCAGGCTCGGGCTTGATGCGATTTTGGCCCCCGCGATCCGCTATGCAGAAGAGGGCGTGCCCGTCGCGCCGCGCGTTGCGCGTGACTGGGTGGATTGCGCCGGTGTTCTGAAGGATCACGCGCGCGCCCACTACCTGCCCGGTGGCACACCGCCCCCGATGGGCGCGCTGTTCCGCGCGCCCGGTCAGGCCGAAGTGTTGCGCCGCATATCAAAGAACGGTGCGCAGGCGTTCTATGATGGCGAGGTCGCAAGTGACATGGTCGCCGCTCTTACCGGCGCAGGCGGCACGCACACCACTGCCGACTTCGCCGCGCATCGAGGCGATCCTGCCACCCCGATCAGCGGCATCTATAAAGGCCGCGAGTTGGTCGAGCATCCACCAAACGGCCAAGGCGCGACGGCGATTTTGATGCTTAACATTCTGGCGCAATTCGACATAGCCGCGATGGATCCCTTCGGCGCCGCCCGCACGCATCTGGAGGCCGAAGCGACCAAGCTGGCCTACGACACGCGCAGCCGCATTATCGCAGATCCCGATCACACCTCGCGTACAGAATTCATGCTGAGCGAGGACACTGCGCGCACCCTCGCCGCGATGATCGATCCGAAGCGCGCGCTGGGCGCCGCCGCGCCGCTGACCGAAGCGATGCACCGCGATACCGTCTATATCACGGTCGTCGACAAGGATCGCATGGCCGTGTCGCTAATCTATTCGATCTTTCATGGCTTTGGCTCTGGCATCGCGTCGGAAAAGTTCGGCATTCTAATGCAAAACCGCGGCGCAGGCTTCACCTTGGACAAAGGCCACCCGAACGAATTGGCGGGCGGCAAGCGGCCGCTTCACACCATCATCCCCGGGATGCTGCGTAAAAACGGACGGACGGTTATGCCCTTTGGCGTCATGGGCGGGGCGTATCAGCCCTGCGGCCATGCGCGATTTGTCTCAAATCTGGCTGATTTTGGGATGGATCCGCAGACCGCAATCGACGCCCCCCGCGCATATGCTGACGGCGACGAGCTACGGGTCGAGCGCGGGTATACAGATTCCGTGCGCGCCGAGTTGTCTGATCTGGGCCACAAGGTGGTCATCCCAGACGAGGCGATCGGCGGCGCGCAGGCGATCGAAATTCGCGAGGATGGCGTGCTGGAGGGTGCGTCGGACCCGCGCAAGGACGGCTGCGCGCTGGGGTACTGAGCGCCCGCAGGAAGGGCGACAGTCAATTCAACTTTGTGCAAATTAGTTCATCTGAAAGTGAAGCGGATAGTGCCCGTCCTCGAACGGGCCGAACAGGTCGTCGATATCGGGATGCTCAACAGGCTCGCCCGAATAATCGGCAATCAGATTTTGTTCGCTGACATAGGCGACGTAATAGCTTTGATCATTTTCGGCCAAGAGGTGATAAAATGGCTGATCCTTGACGGGGCGGCTTTCCTCGGGGATCGACGAATACCATTCTTCGGTATTGGCAAACTCTGCATCCACGTCAAAGACAACACCGCGAAACGGGTGCTTTTTGTGGCGGACGACTTGGCCCAAATGATATTTTGCGCGTGTTTTCAGCATAGTTTGAAGCCCATAATCGTTGAGCGTAGTGGTTTCAAGCACGCTTTGTCCAACTATGATGCGCATCCGCGCGGAAACAGTCTGTAGGCCAATTTGCGCGCAGCCACATCAATGGATGCCAAACCCGTCGGCAACAGCCCGCAGGCCCGGCAAAAATCGTGATTTCCCATTCGCAGAAAATTGCGTACACTAGCAAGATAACCAAAGGCAGCGCAGACTGCCCTAAAAAATGAGAGCAGAGGCAGCAATGAGCAGACAGCTTCGCGCGGTCCTTCTACTGGTGTTGGTCGCAGCCTGCGGGCGCGGCGGCGGTTACGGGGATTCCCCCGGCCAGATGGAGGATGCCTGCGCCATCTTGCGGGAACGTCCCGAATACAGAAGAGCCTTCCGCGCCGCCGAGCGGCGCTGGGGCGTACCGACCCATGTCCAAATGGCCACCATATATCAAGAGAGCAAGTTCGTTTCGGACGCGCGCACGCCGTATCGTTATACGCTAGGCATAATCCCAATGGGGCGGCAAAGCTCCGCCTTCGGGTACAGTCAGGCGCTGGACGGCACTTGGGACGAATATGTCGAAGAGGCCGGATCGCGCCGTGCGCGGCGCGACAACATTCACGATGCGACTGATTTCATGGGCTGGTATATGTCCAAGTCGCGCGATGCGTTGAACATTCCGATGTATGACGCGCGCAATCACTACCTCGCCTATCATGAGGGGCGCACCGGCTACTCCCGCGGCACCTATAACGGCAAGGCTTGGCTGGTGCGGGTCGCTGGCACGGTGGAATCGCGCGCTGCGAACTATCAGGCACAGCTGCGGCGCTGTAGCTGAATACAGGTAGGGCGGCATAAATTGCCGCCCTACCCTAGTGACTAGCGGTTAACCTTGCCGCCACCTGTGCCAATGCCCGGAACGACAAACTTGTCGTTACTCAGGCTCACGCCCTTCTTTAGATCGCCCAGAATCACTGTCGTGCGGCTGCCGCCGCCGTCGTT